>JAICEW010000048.1 GCA_025923995.1 Vicinamibacteria bacterium
CCAGCGCGACCAGCGCGCCGCCGAGCCAGTACGGGATGCGCCCGCCGCTCACCGCCGCGAGCGTCGTGCCTCCACCCATCACGCCGATGATGATGTACGGCACCAGCAGGACTGCCTGCAGCGCGAAGATCACGGTGCCGATGTGGCTGCACTCCCAGCGGTCGCGGAACAGCTGCACGGGCGTCATGAAGCCGTGGCGCTTGCCCAGCGCCCACACGCGGGTTCCGACCAGGAAGATCGTGAGCGGGATGACCAGCCCGGACGACGAGGCCATGAGGCCGTAGGTCACGATGCCGTTGGTGAAGGCGTGTCCCGACGAGCCCAGGATCGCGAACGCGGTCATGTTCGTGCCGAACAGCGAGAGCAGGAACACCGCGGGGCCCAGCGAGCGCCCGGCCAGGAAGTAGCCCTCGGCGTCGTGCGACTCGCCCTTCTTGCGGAACGCGAAGACGCCGATGTAGACGACGATCGCGAGGTAGGCGATGACGATCAGCGCCTGCGTCACTTGCGGTCGGCCTCGTCTTCGAGGTGCGACGGCCAGGCGTGAGTGACGAGCAGCCACAGCACGAGCGCCGCCGCCACCGAGAAGCCCGCGTGGTAGGCGAGCCCGACGGGCACGAAGCCGAAGACCAGGGGCCGCGCCGTGCGCCAGAACCAGATGTCCTGGTGCAGGACGTAGAGGACGGCCACCGCCAGGACCAGCAGCGCGCGCTTCATGCGTGGGCGCCATCACATCGCGCCCCGCCGCGGCTGTCAAGCGCGGCGATGGTCAAAGGATGTGCTAGCGGGGGCGGAGCTGGAGCGGGGTGTCGAAGCTGAAGCCGGTCGAGGGCTCCAGCGCGACCGCCTTGCCGGCGAGTGCCCCGTAGGGCCCGTCGTGGGTCACGGTGACGGAGCCCGTGAACTCGCCCAGGTTGGTCAGGACGGAGGTGTTCATCGCGAGCGAGCGGCGGGCCGCCAGGCCGAGGAGGAACGTCTGCCGCAGCGTCCCCGCGGCGTCACGGAAGTAGACGTGCCCCGAGAGATTGACGTTGGTGGGGTTGTGCAGGACGAGGACCGTGACCTGGCTCCCGGCGTTGTTGATCCTCGCCACCGCGGCCGTCGTCTCGTAGAAGCGCAGCCGGTAGACGTCGTCGGGGCCGCAGTCGACCGTGCAGCCGCCGCTCTGGACCTCCAGGACCTCGCTCGCGACCGGGAGCGCCCCGTTCTCCCAGCGAAGCGACAGGCTGGGGCCGGTACCGGTGGTCGCCCCGTTCTGCACGACCGCGCCCGCGCAGTCCCGCCGCCGCAGGCCCAGCGGCTGCACGTCGCCCGAGACGGCGTCCACCACCGCTTCGTAGGAGGAGAAGGGCTGCTGCAGCAGGTGGAACACGTCGCGGAGCGCGAGGTCCTCCTGCACGACGGCGCCGTGGGCCAGCTCGCCGCGGTAGGGCTCGAGCGAGAAGTCGAAGTCGGTGATGGTGCCCGTGCCCTCTTCGTCCGCCAGCGCCGCGTTCAGCGCGTCCGCGAGACGCACGTCGAACTGCTCGGGGGGCTCCGTCACCCTGTCGTCCACGATCGGCACCAGGACCTGCGCGGTCGTCGTGCCGGGCGCGAAGGTGAGGGTTCCGGAGACGGGCTGGTAGTCGGCCCACGCGGTCGCGGTGCCGGGGAGCGTCGAGTAGCCCACCGTCACCGTCTGGCCGCTGGCGGGAGCGAGCGTGACGCCGAAGCCCATGAAGGTGGATCGGCACGAAGCCTCGTCCCCGTTGCTGTCGGCGATCGAAAGCGCGGGCGTGGCGTCGTCGTCGATGATCGTGCCCAGGCCCACGCCGTCCGCCACGACGGCGCCCGCGGCCGCACCGAGCACGACGGTGAACTGCTCGTCCGGCTCGTCGAGGGCGTCCGCCACCACCGACACCGGCACCGGCTCGCTCGTGTCCCCCGGCGCGAAGGTGAGCGTGCCGGAGACGGGTGTGTAGTCCGTGCCGGCGGTCGCGGACAGGGGCACGGTCGAGTAGGCCACCGTGACGGGCTGGGCGGAGGGTGCTCCGAGCGTGACGGGAAACGAGAAGAGGGTGGCCGTTCCCGTACCCTCGATGAGGGCAACGTCGCCCGCCGACAGCTCCGGCAGACCGGCCGTCTCGACGGCACCCACGTCGGGGGCGCTCCCGCCGAAGCCGTCGTTGATGCCGGGGATCGCGAGCCCCCGGTCGATGAGCGGGCTTCCGGGCGCCGGCATGAAGTTGCCGGTGGCCGGGCTGACCAGCTGCGGCGGCGCGGACAGCCCCTGCAGCTCCTGGCCCTGGCCGGACTGGTACGCCGCCAGCGTGCCGTACGACGTGCCCATCCAGGAGACGAAGCGGACCGGGTCGGTCGTGTGCACGTCGTCCCCGTTCCCGTTCCAGGGGATCGGGTTGACCTTGTAGAGAGCGTAGCGCGTGCCCGCGATCACGTTGTTGCGGGCGAGCAGCACGGTGCCGCTCCCGGGGTTGAGCAGGGCGATGGCGTCGGTCGCGGGCGCGTCGGTGAGCAGCGTGTTGTGGTACAGCAGCACGGGCCCGATCGGCGTCGCGAAGCCGCTGTTGATCTTGAGCGCGCTGGCGGTGTAGCCGTCCAGCTGGCTGGTGCGCGTGTTGCCGAAGCGCCAGGCGACGTTGCGCACGATCCACAGGGGACCCGGCGCGGCCGGAGCCGTCGCGAACGCCATGTGCACGTCGGTGATGCGGTTTCCGAAGATGCGTACGTTCGCGCAGTAGCCCTCCGGCTCCAGCGCGTCGTCCGTGTGCTCCCGGAAGTCGTTGTCGTAGACGTCCACCTCGCTCGTGAACCCGGCCGGCGGCGCCGCGCTGCCGCAGGGGCCGATGCCGTTGAAGAAACCGCGGATCCGGTTGCCGCGCACGACGTGGCCGCGCCCGACGTCGTCCGTGAACGCGACCGCGTTGTTCTCGGCGCTGCTGCCCTTCGTCTCGTCCCAGGGCCAGCCGAAGATCGAGGTGTCCCACAGCTCGTTGTCCTCGATCCGGTGGCGCGCTCCGCCCTTGATCCAGACGCCGGCCGCGCCGATCTCGTGGATGCGCGAGAGGCGCACCGCGCAGTCCGACGAGTACCGCAGGTACACGCCCTTGCCGAAGTCGCCGGACCCGAAGTGGCGGATCTCCAGGTTCTCGACGCGCACGAACGAGCGCCCGTCGATCACGAACCCGTCCTCGCGCCGGGCCACGTGCATGGTGTGCGCGGAGGGCGCGCTGCCGTTGGCGAACTTCACGTGCAAGGTGGTCCCGTCGAAGAAGAAGCCGCCGGGCGCGCCGGCGGCCAGGGCCGTGAGCGCGGCCAGCGACTCGTAGCGGAACAGCCGGCCCAGCTCGGTGACCACGTGGCCGGTCGCGAAGCCCGTGACGCGCGTGTACACGCCGCCGCCCGCTGCGGTCCAGGTGACGCCGGCCGCGATGGCCGCGTCGGCGCCGTCCAGGATCGCGCCGCTGCCGTTTCCGCGGAAGACGATGGGCTGGGCCGCGCTGCCGGACGTCGGCACGCTGACGGTCTCGCGGTAGACGCCGGGCTGGATCAGCACCAGCGTGCCCGGCTGCGAGCGGTCGGCCGCTTCCTGGATGGTGAGCAGCGGGAGCGCCATCGTCCCGGGGTTGCTGTCGTTGCCGTTGGGCGCGACGTAGAGCGTGGCCAGCGTCGGCGGCGCGAGCGCTTCGGCGCGCGTGGCGAGCGTCTGGGTGAGCGCCGGCGCGCCGGTCACGCCGTCGGGGTCGCTCAGCGTCACCCGCACCTCGTAGGCGCTGCCCGGCTGCAGGTCGAACACGCTGCCGACGAAGCGTGTCGCATCGATGCGCACGAGGGGGTGGCCCGCGCGGAAGCTGCCGCTCACCGGCCGCCACTCCAGCGCCACCGTCGCGTTGGTGTTGGTGTCGCCGTTCACGACCGCGACCACTCCGCCCGCGTGCAGGTTCCCGTAGGCCTCCAGCGAGACGAGCGAGGAGGCCGACGCGACCGCGGGCCACAGCACGGCCCAAGCCAGCGGCAGGAGCCTCACGCGGCCGATGCTAGCACCTGGCCGGCCGGGCGCTAGCGGCCGAGGACCTCCTCGAAGAACGACAGCGCGCGCGGGTCCTGCGACTGGCCCAGCCAGAAGATGGCCTGCTTGCGCACCTCCCGGTGCCGGTTCGTGCGCGCGACGCGGACGAGGTGCGGCACGCCCTCCGACGGGGGCATCTGGCTGAGCGCGAAGACGGCCTGCTTCTTCACCTCGACGTCCGGGTCGTCGTCCACCGCGGCCGCCAGCTCCGGAGCCACTCGGCGAGACGCGGTCTGGGAGAGCCAGAACAGGGCCTGCTTGCGCACGCGCGTCGAATGGCTGCCGCGCGCGGCCTCGAGCATCACGTCCACGGCGCGCGGGTCCTTGTGCATCGACAGCGCGAGCAGGGGGCCGTCCGTGAGGCCGCGCCCATGGTCCCCGCTCCCGTCGTCCGCGATCAGCGAGCCCAGCAGCTCCGCGCTGTCGGCGCCGCGGATGCCCTCGAGCCAGACGAACGGGAGCCCTCCGACGTCGACCGCGCAGTCCTCGGAGAAGGCGCGCACCTGCTGGATGCGCCCGCCCTCCGCGCGCAGCAGGACCTTCGCGCGCCGCGGCCCCTCGAGGGCCACGCCCTGGGGCCGGCCCGAGTTGAACGCCACGTCGTCCCGGCCCGCCTCCAGGCGGCAGCCGCCGCAGCACCGGCCCGCGTCGCGCACCGAGCCCCAGCAGCAGGCGGACCCGTCCTGGTCGGTCTCGATCGCGTAGCCGATCCACTTCGCGTCCCTGCCCTCGCGCAGGATCGCGTCCACGGAAGCCCGGAGCCCGCCCTGCAGCACGCGGGACTCCACCCGCCCCGCGGAGACGCCGGGCACGTCCGCGGCCGCCAGCGTCGCGGCCACGATCGACGCGAGGCCCACCGCGAGCGTCTTCACTTCTCGAGGATCTCCAGCAGGAACTGCTGCGCCTCGGGCGAGCCCATCACCGAGAGGTGCTGGACCGCCTTGCGCTTGAGCGCGGGGTCCTTCTCGGTGCGCGCGACCTGGATCAGGCGCTTGGCGTTGTTGGAGACGAAGAAGGCCTGCAGCACCGCCTCCCGCGTCCGGGGGTCCGTCCCCGCCTTGTACAGGTCCTCCAGCGCGGCCTGCGCCTCCGGCGACCCGATGAGGCCCAGGTTGCGCACGGCCGACAGGCGCAGCTCCGGGTCCTTCTCGACCTTGACCAGCTCGATGAGCCGGGCCGTGCTGCCGCCGACGAACAGCGCCTGCTGGATCGCCTTCTTGGCCTCGGTCGAGCTCTCCGCGCCGTACATCTGCCACAGCTCGTCCTGGGCGCCCATCACGCCCAGCTGCTGGATGGCGGCCCGGCGCAGCGCCTGGTCCGGCTCGCCCCGGGCGGCCGCCAGCAGCCGCGCCTTGTCGCCGCTGATCATGAAGGCCTGCAGCACGGCCTTCTTGACGCTCGTGTCGGACGAGGCCTTGTAGATGTCCGCCAGCGCCTGCCCGCTGGCGGCCCCGCCGAACATGCTGAGGTAGTGGATGGCCTTGCGCTGCATGCCCGGGTACGACTCGCCGCGGGCCACGGCGGCCAGGATCTCCCGCGCCTCGGGCGTGCCGCTCTGCGCGAGCACGAACAGCGCCCGGTCGCGCAGCTTCGGCGACTGCGAGCTCTGCAGGAACTTCTTCAGCATCGGCATCGCCTTCTGCGGGTCCGAGTTCATGAGCCCGTCCAGGGCCATGAGCTTGAGATCCTCGTTCTCCAGGTTCTCGGGCGACGGTGCGTTGCCGCCGCGGACCTCCATCTCCAGCGCCTTCGCGTCCTTGACCCACGAGCTCTTCGGGTGGGCGGAGCCGAGCTGGTTCAGGGTCGTGAGCGCGTCGGCCTGGCGGCCGAGCTTGTGCAGCGAGTACGCGCGCCAGTAGAGGGCCGCGTCCGCCCGCCGCGGGTTGTCGCGGATCACCTGGTCGAGCTGGCGCAGCGCGTCGTCGTAGTGCCCCTCGTCCACCTGGTCGATGGCGCTCTCGTACAGCTCGTCCAGGTGCTCGGAGCGCTCGCGATCCCGCTCGGCCTTCTCCGCCGCCCGCTGCGCGCGCTCGCGGGCCCGCTCGCCCTCCGCGCGCATCCGGTCCGCCTCCATCTCGCGCTCCCGCTCGCGGAGCTCGCGCTCGTTCGCGGACCGGTTCTGCTGCATCTCCGTGTCCGGAGGGTCCTGCGCTCCCGCCCAGCCCGCCGTACCGGCGAGCGCCATCGCGAGACCGAACGTGGCTGCCATCCTCATCGTGTTCATCACCCTCTACGAGCGCGTGCCCCGCGCGACTTCCTTCTCCTTCTCCCTTACGTGGGAGCCGATCACCCGGACCTTCAGCAGCAGGCCCTTCGACTCGATGCGCTGCCGCAGCCGCCCGATCTCGGCGGACGAGGCGGTGGACGGGCCGTTCGCGATCTCGACCAGCACGCGCTCGAGGTCGTCGAGCACGCTGGCGACCGCGGGCTCGCCCGCGCGCGCGGCCGCCTGGCGGTACAGCCGGTTGGCCCCGACCAGCTCCTCCGCGGAGCGCTGGGGCGCCGCCAGGTCGGCGCTCTCGCCGGCCGGCGCGTTCACCACCTCGAGCAGGACCATCTGCGAGCGCTCGAGGTGGTCGCCCACGGCCACCAGCAGGACGCGCTCGCGGACCTGCTCCTGAGTCGGTGCGGACACCGACGCCGGGGAAGCGGGCGTCGGAACGTTGGATCGCTTGCCCAGCCAGAACGCGAGCACCAGGGAGGCCGCAATCGCCAGACCCCCAAGCCACGGCGTCCATCGGGCCCCGCGTTTCGGCAACCGTGCCTCGACGCGGCTCCACAGGCGTGCCTCGAACCCGTCCGGCCGCTCCGCCGCATCCTCCGGCCGGATCGCGTCCAGGTCCGCCGCCAGCGCGGCGTACGCCGCCGCGCACTGCGTGCACCCGGCGAGGTGCGCCGCCGCCGCGCCGCCGTCCTCGCGGTAGTAGTGCAGCGTCAGGTCGTCTTCGTGCAGGTGGGTCACGACGACACTCCCGTGAGCGGCGCCAGCGCCGCGCGCGCCTTGCGCACGGCCCGGAAGATGCTCTGCTTGGTCGCGCTCTCGTCGAGCCCGAGCGCGCTCGCGATCTCCGCGATGGACCAGCCCTCGAAGTGGCGCAGCGCGAAGGCGGACCGCTCGCGCTCGCTCATCTCGGCCATCGCCGCCGCGACGCCCCGGCGGACGTCGGACCCGGCCACGAGCCGGTCGGGGCCCGCGTCGAGCGCCGTCACCATGTCGGCTCCTCCCGGAGCACCCTCCGGCTCCAGGTGCCGGTTGCGCCGCTGTCGCGTCCGCAGGAGGTCGTAGGCGCAGTTGGCCGCGATGCGGAACAGCCAGCTCCCGACCTGCGAGCGGTCCTCGAACTGGTCGAGCCGCTTGTACGCCCGCAGGAACGCCTCCTGGACCACGTCTTCGGCATCGTGCTCGTTCCCCGTCATGCGATGGGCCAGCCGGAAGAGGCTCCGGCCGTGCCGCTCCACGAGCAGACGGAAGCCGTCACGGTCCCCGGCGCGCGCTCTTGCCAGCGCCTGGTCGTCGCTTCCGTCCATTCAGACCATTAGACGTCATCCGCCACGCCCGGTTAGCCGGCCCCGAAACCCTTAGAATGGTGTCGGGGGGCCGACCACTCGAAAGCCTGCATGTCCATGAAAGCCCTCGGACTGGCCGCCGCCGCCGTTCTCCTCGCCTCCGTCTCCGCGTCCGCCCAGACGACGACCGCCACGCTCGAGGGCGTCGTCACCGACGTGACCGGCGCGTCCCTCCCCGATGCCACCGTGGTCGCCCGGCACCTGGCCACCGGCCTGAGGCGCACGGCCCAGACCGGCCCCCAAGGCCTGTACCGGATGCCACTGCTGCCCGTCGGCGACTACGAGCTCCGCGCCGAGCGGGACGGCTTCCGCCCGCTCGAGCGGGCGGTGCGGCTGGTCCTGGGGGAGGCCACGGTGGCCGACCTCAGGCTCGAGCCGGCCGCGGCCGAGGAGATCACGGTCACGGCGGACACCCCGCTCGTCCAGACGCGGTCCGGCGCGCTCAGCTACCTCGTGGGCGAGCAGGCCGTGCGCGAGCTGCCCCTCAACGGCCGGAACTACACGGACCTGGCGCTCCTGCAGCCCGGCGTGGTCGCGTACCCCCATCGCGACGGCGGATCCGTGGTGGCCCACGGCCTCGGCATGAGCATCAACGGCCAGGACCCGCGCTCGAACGTGTACCTGCTCGACGGCACGCCGCTCAACGACTTCACCAACGGACCGGCCGGCAGCGCGGCGGGGACGACGCTCGGGACGGAGACGGTGAGGGAGTTCCGCGTCGAGACGAACGCCTACAGCGCGGAGTTCGGCCGCAACTCGGGCGGGCAGATCCACGTCATCACCAAGTCGGGCGGGAACGAGTTCCACGGGAGCGCGTACGAGTTCCACCGCAACGACGCCCTCGACGCGCGGAACTACTTCGACGGCTCCGAGAAGCCCGACTTCCGGCGGAACCAGTTCGGCGCGGCGGTCGGCGGCCCGCTGCGCCGGGACCGCACGTTCTTCTTCATCGGGGTCGAGGTGCTGCGCGAGCGCCTCGGCCGCACGGTGTCGTCGATCGTTCCCGACGAGCGCGCCCGCACCGGCGTGATCCCCGACCCTCGCAACCCCGGGTCGCTGCTCACGATCCCGGTCGGGCCCGAGGTGCGCCCGTTCCTCGACGCGTATCCGCTGCCCAACGGCGAGAGCCTGGGCGGCGGCCTCGCGGCCTACAGCTTCCCCTTCGACCAGGACCTCGACCAGGAGTACGTGCAGGTCCGCCTGGACCAGAACGTGGGCACGCAGGACCAGCTCTTCGTGCGTTACACGTACGACAACGCCGAGCAGGTCCTGCCCACGGACTTCCCGCAGTTCCCGCGGACCTTCCTCTCGCGCAACCACTTCGTGACGGCGGAGTACCGCCGGGCGGCCTCGAGCCGGACGTTCCACACCGCCCGCGTCGGCTTCGCCAGGACGCGCATCGGCCAGCTCGTGCAGGCGAACGTGGACCCGCCGCTGGACCCGTTCGTTCCGGGCAGGGGGATGGTCGGCGACGTCGACGTGGGAGGCATCCCGCGCCTCGGCCCCCAGAGCTCGGGCGACCTGGTCCTGGCGCAGAAGGTGATCGGGGCCGAGTACGGAGTGGTGCACACGCGCGGCCGCCACGACCTCAAGGCAGGCGTGCTCGCCGAGCGCTACATCGACGACATGGTGAACCCGACGTTCAGCCTCGGCATCTACACGTTCTCCGACCTGGAGGCGTTCCTGCGCAACCGGCCGGTGCGCTTCATCGGGCTGACGCCGGCCGCGGACCTGGAGCGCAACTGGCGGTTCACGCTGCTCGCGGGGTACCTCCAGGACGACTTCCGCCTCGGCCGGCGACTCACCGTGAACGCCGGGCTCCGCTACGAGTACGCGACGCTGCCGAACGACGTCGAGGGGCGCGACTCGACGCTCGTCGACCCGGGCGACCCGGAGCCGACGGTGGGACAGCTCTACCAGAACCCCGGCGGCACGTTGTCGCCCCGCCTCGGCTTCGCCTGGGACGCGACCGGCGACGGCCGCACCTCGGTCCGGGGAGGCTACGGCCTGTACTTTAACACCAACAACCACCAGAACCTGATCGTCACCGTGACGAACCCGCCCGCGACGCCCCGCGCGATCATCGCGAGCCCGACCTTCCCGGAGCCGCCGTTCGAGCGCGGCGTCGCCAACTCGATCCGGCCGGTGCAGTGGGACATCGTCTACCCGCGGGTGCAGGTGTGGAACCTGTCCGTGCAGCGCGAGCTGCTGCCGGCCACGGTGCTGACGCTCGGGTACGCCGGCTCGCGCGGCGCGCACCTGTGGCGCAGCGGCGACGTCAACGTGCCGACGCCGCAGCAGCGGCCGGACGGGACGCTGTTCTATCCTCCGACCGCCGCCAGGCCGAACACGGCCTTCAGCACGGTCGAGGCCAAGACCAGCGACGGCGACTCCTGGTACAACGCGCTGATCGTCGAGCTGCGGCGGCAGCGGGCGGGGGGCCTCTCCGCGCAGGCGTCGTACACCTTCTCGCGCAACATCGACACGACCCAGGCGTCCACGTTCTTCTCGGACGCGACGAACGGGACCACGTCGGCGTTCCCCGAGCCCTACGGCATCGACTACAACAAGGGGCTCGCCGACTACCACGCCAAGCACAACCTCGTGGCGAACCTGACCTGGGAGCTTCCGCTCGCCGCGAAGGGGCTGTGGTCGGGCTGGCAGGTGGCCGCGATCGGCCGGTACCGCAGCGGCCCGCCGCTGACGGTGTTCGTGGGCGCCAACCGGTCGCGCTCGCGCTGGTCGCCCTCGATCGGCCCGGGGCTGGGGCTGGACCGCCCGAGCTTCGCTCCCGGCCGCAGCGCGCGGGACGCGGTCACGGGCGACCCGAACCAGTGGTTCGACCCGACCGCGTTCGTGCTGCAGCCCGCGGGGACGCTGGGCGACGTGGGCCGGGGGTCGCTCGTCGGGCCCGACCTGCGGGCCGTGGACGCGTCCATCACCAAGAGGGTCCCGTGGGACAAGCTCGGTCCGGCCGGCCGCCTCGAGCTGCGCGTGGAGGTGTTCAACGTCTTCAACCGGGCGAACTTCGGTCCTCCGCAGCTGCAGGCGTTCGCGGGCAACGCGGACGGGGAGTAGCCGCTGGCATCGCTCGGCCGCATCCGCAACACGGTCACGTCGTCCCGGCAGGTCCAGCTGGGCATCCGCGCGGTCTTCTAGCGGGACGCACGCTCCGCCATTGCCGCCGTGGGGGGGCGCTGCTAGCATCCTGGCCCATGAAGACGACCCGATCCCTCGCAGCGCTGGCGGTCACGCTGGCGCTCCTGTCGTGCAGCAAGAAGCCCTCGGGCCCGACCCGCGAGGAGGTGCTGCCCGCCCTCCAGCAGGAGGCCCAGACGATGAAGACCGAGGCCGAGAAGATGGACCCCAAGCTGCAGGTCACGAACACCTGGACGATCGCGGGCGTCGAGGTCCAGGAGCAGGCCGGCAACAAGGCCGAGCCGTTCAAGGGGACCATCCGGTTCGACATCGAGACCCGGACGAAGGAATGGGACGGCACCGTCCTGGCGGACAAGAAGCAGAAGAGCTTCAACTACGCGTACGTCGCCAAGACGAAGAAGTGGATGATGCGGCCATGAGCGACGACGACACCGCGATCCGCCGCGAGCTGGAGGCCCTGACGACGGAGGAGCTGGCGTCGATCCTCCGCAACCGTGACGCCAACGAATGGCGGCCCGAGGCGCTGGAGGTCGCCGCGGCCGTGCTCCGGAGCCGCGGCGTGTCGCCCGCCGACGTGGCCGCGCTGGGACCCGAAGGAGTGGACGTCGCGGAGGACCAGCCCCTCGTCACGATCGGCCGCTATTTCAGCCCCCACGACGCGCATGCGCTCCGGATGGCGTTGGAGGAGGCGAACCTGCGCGCTTGGGTCTCGGAGGAGAGCGGCGGGGCGATGTTCGGTGTCGGGATCGGATCGCGCCTGCGGGTGCGCGCAGAGGACGAGGCGGCCGCCCGGGCCGTCCTGGAAGCCGCGGCGATCCCCGCGTCCGGAGGGCCGCCGCTCACCGAGCAGCCCTGCCCCCGGTGTGGCGTGCGCGAGGCGCGTCAGGGCTCGGCGGAATCGGCCGCCCCGGCCGAACCGGGCGCGGCGCGCCTCTTCCGGTTCGAATGCGACTCGTGCGGACACTCCTGGTCCGAGTGACCGGCGGCGCCACGAAACCCCGGCACTAGACGATCACCCCGATCTCGCGCCCCTGCGGGAGCGCCATGGGCGCTTACGCCTCCCAGGCCTGCGCGAGACGCTTCACCGCCTCGACGATCACGGCGGGCTCGTGCACGTACACGAGCCGCAGATGCCGGGGATGGCCGCCGTCGGGCGACACGGAGGGGCCGGGCAGCAGCGACACCCCATGACGCTGGGCCACCTGCGCGAACTCGGACGCGTCGCCGTGGGGGAGACGCGCCCACATCGACAGGCCACCGGCGGGCAACGCCCAGGACCAGTCGGGCAGCCTGCGTTCCAGCTCGGCCGCCATCGCGTCGCGCTGCGCCACGATCTGCGCGCGCCGCAGCCGGCGGACCTCGTCCGCGCGCTCCAGCAGGTGCACGGCCACGACCTGGCTGAGCATCGAGGAGCCGAGGTCCGCCGCGACCTTGAGGCTCGCCAGGCGCGTCACGACGGGCTCGGGGGCGCGCACCCACCCGATGCGGAGCCCTCCCCAGCACAGCTTGCTCATCGAGCCGATCGACACGACGGGCGCCTTGGGCGCCAGCGCGGCGATCGCGGGCGGCACCGGCTCGTCGTCCAGCGGGATGTCGACGAGCGACTCGTCCTCGACGAGCGGCACGTGCGCGTCGGCGGCCAGGCGCGCGATCTCACGCCGCGCGCCTTCGGGCACGATGCCGCCCGTCGGGTTGTGGAACGTCGGCGTGAGGTAGATGAGCCGGGCGGGCCGCTGGCGCACCGCCTCGCGCAGGACGTCGAGCCGCACCCCGTCCGCGCCCACCGGCAGCGCCGTCAGGCTCGCGCCCGTCGTGCCCAGCGCATCGAGCGCGCCCAGGAAGGTGGGGCTCTCGACCAGCGCCACGTCGTTCCGCCGCAGGAAGAGGGCGCCGACCAGCGCGATGGCCTGCTGCGCTCCGCTGGTGACGAGGACCTGGCCCTCCGTCGTCGGCAGCCCGCGCGAGGCCAGGTGTCGCGCGATCGCGCTCCGCAGCGACGCAAGACCGAGGACGCTGTAGCCGTGCTCGCGCGTCGCCTCCGCGAGCGCCGCCGCAGAGCCCTCGAGGCTCGACTCGACCAGCCCCCGGAGCGGCGGCAGGCAGGCGCACGTCAGGTCGATCGTGCCCTCGCGGGCCGTCAACCCGGCGACGATCGAGTCGCGCTTCATCAGCACCGGCGCGCCCGGAGGCGCCCATTCGGCCAGGCTTCCGCCCGACACGGGCGGCCGGCGGACCCACGTGCCGCTGCCCTGACGGCTCTCGAGCCAGTCGTCGCCGCGCAGCACGTCGTACGCCTGCACGACCGTGGTGCGGCTCACCGCGAGCTGCCGCGCCAGCACGCGCTCAGGGGGAAGCCGCGCGCCGGCCTCGATCTCGCCCCGGTCGATGGCCGCGCGGAGCGCGTCGGCGAGGCGCCGGTAGAGCGGGCCGGGACGCGACGACCATGGACCGAGCTGCGTGGAAAGGCGATTCGGCATCGTGGACCAATTTGGTCTGATTGGTTCTTGAATCTAGATCCAATCGGCCCAGATTGCAAGGGAATCGGAGGACCATGGGGGGGATTGGTCCTTGTCCCGAACCCGATCGAAGGAGGAGTGAACCGTGAAGGCTGCAGAGCAGGTCCTGTCGCTGGCGACCCGCGCCGTCCACTCGGGTGAGCCGGAACGCCGGCCCGGCGCTCCCATCACGACGCCCGTCTACCACTCGAGCATGTTCCTGACCGGCGAGCTGGGCCGGTACGACGACATCCACTACATCCGGTCGAGCAACATGCCCAGCCACACCGCGGTCGCGCGCAAGCTCGCGGACCTCGAAGGCGCCGAGGCGGGTCTGGTCACCGCCAGCGGCATGGCGGCCATCGTGCCGTCGCTGCTGGTCGCGCTCGGCCGCGGCGGCCACCTGATCGCGCAGAGCACGCTCTACGGCGGCACGCACTCGTTCGTCACGCACGACCTGCCGGACTTCGGCCTCTCCTCCACCTTCATCGACGCGACGAACCCGGCCGGCTGGGAGTCGGCGCTGCGGAAGGAGACGAAGGCGGTGTACGTCGAGGCGCTCACCAACCCGCGCCTCGAGGTGGCCGACCTGCCCGGCATCGCGCGCTTCGCGAAGGCGCACGGGCTCGTCAGCATCATCGACAGCACGTTCGCCACGCCGGTGAACCTGCGGCCGATCGAGCTGGGGTTCGACCTCGTGATCCACAGCGCGACCAAGTACCTGAACGGGCACTCGGACCTGGTGGCGGGATGCGTGGTCGGCCGGTCCGCGCTCATCGAGCAGGTGCGCCACAAGCTCATCCACCTGGGGGGCAACGCGGATCCCAACGCGTGCTTCCTCCTCCAGCGGGGCGTCAAGACGCTCGCGCTGCGGATGGCCGCGCAGAACGAGGGGGCGCTCCAGGTCGCGCGCTGGCTGGAGCGCCACCCGAAGGTCGCGAAGGTCCACTACCCGGGGCTGCCCAGCCACCCGCAGCACGAGCGGGCGAAGGGCTTGTTCCAGGGCTTCGGCGGGATGATGAGCTTCGAGCTCGAGGCCGACGCCTCCCAGGCGGACGCGTTCCTGCGCCGGCTGCGGCTGGTCGTGCACACGGTGAGCCTGGGCGGCGTCGAGACCCTGGCCACGCGGCCGGCCGCGACGTCACACGCGTCGCTCTCGGCGGAGGAGCGCGCGAAGGCCGGCATCCCGGACGGGCTCATCCGTCTCTCGGTGGGCATCGAGGCCCCCGCGGACGTGATCGCCGACCTCGAGCAGGCGTTGGCCGGCGCCTAGCGCGCCGTCGCTACGAGGACGGCTTGTAGTACAGCACCAGCCCCGCGCCCAGCGCGGCCAGCAGGTAGCCGACGTAGAGCAGGGGGTTGGGCGCCGCCTTCGGCGGGTGGAGCGCCATCGAGACCAGCACGTTGATGAGCGGCGCGCCCCCGAACACCAGCGGCATCACGACCGCCGGCGACCCGCCCGCCTTGAAGGCGAAGATGATGCACACCGCGCCCAGGGCGCCGAGCGCGCCGCCCGCGATGGCCGCCATCAGCCCGCTGCGCGGGAAGCCGCCGAGCTGGCCCTGGCTTCCCAGCCCCGCCACGGGCACCAGCACCGCGATCAGGAAGTAGGCCACGCCGACGCCCAGCAGCGCCTTCATCGGGTTGCCCAGCGCCACCTGGCCCCGATGAAGCGCGGGGCCGTAGAGGCCCCAGGACAGCACCGCTCCCGCCACGAACCACAGCCAGCTCATGCGCGCGCTCCTTCTTGTCGATTGCGGTCAGCCGATGTCGAACGCCTTGATCGCCGCCCGGTCGCGCAGGTAGAGGCGCGTGCCGGCCAGCGTGGGCGCCGTCCACGAGCGCCCCTGGAACACGGAAGCCTTCGAGATGAGCGTGAGCTTTTCCGGCGTCGCCGTCGCCAGCGCCAGCGTGCCCTCCTCGTCCAGCAGCACCAGCTTGCCGTCCGCCAGCACGGCGGTGGCCTTGGCCAGGCCGCGCTCCTGCCAGGCCACCTGGCCCGTGCGCACGTTCATGGCCACGAGCGTCGCGGCGCCGAAGTCGCCGGACGAGCCGTAGACGTGGTCGCCGATGCGCAGGCCGTTGCCGTGGTGGATGCGCAGCTTGTTGCTGAACCACAGCTCCTTCACCTGCGTCTGCTCGCCCGCGCGCGAGAGCTGCAGCACGCGGCTGCCGCCGCTGTACGCGGAGGACACGAACAGCAGCCGGTCGTCGGCGCTCCAGATGGGGAGCGCGATGTTGAGCCCCCAGTCGGTCTTGTGCGGATGGTCCCAGAGGACGCGGCCGTTCGTCGGGTCGAGCCCCGCGATGCCGTTGGCGTGGAACATGAGCAGCTGGTCCTGGCCGTCCAGCCTGATGACCATCAGCGACGAGGGCGACGGCTCGAGGTCCGCCGCCTTCCAGGCGACCTGCCCGTCCCGCTGGCGGAAGGCCACGACCCCCTGTCCCTTGCCGCCGACCGTGACCAGCACGTTCTCGCCGTAGGCGAGCGGGCTGCACGAGTACCCGCGGCCCTGCAGCGTGCCGCCCAGCCCGCTCCACAGCTCCTGCGCCCAGCGCTGCTTGCCCGTGGCCTTCTCGAGCGCCATCAGCCGGCCGTTGGTCCCCACCGCGAAGACCACGTCGCCCACCACGAGCGGAGTGGCGTGGGGGCCGGGACCGTACTCCATGTCCATGCCCTTCTGCGGGGGCGCCTCGTAGAGATGCTCCCAGCGCGTGCGCCCCGTCGCCGGGTCGAGCGCGATCACCGCCTCGGGATCGCTGCCCGAGAACTTCGAGGCCATCGAGGCGAGGACTCCCTTGGGCGGCCGGTACATCGTGAACAGGGTGTCGCCGTCGGTGACGATCGCGGAGTACCCGTCGCCGAGGTCGCGGCTCCACAGCGCCTTCGGACCGGACGCGGGCCAGCTCGCGGCCAGGCGGGCCGCGGGCGCCTTGAAGTCGCGCGTGGGCCCGCCCCACTGCGGCCAGGCGGGCGAAGGCACCTGCGACGAGACGGACGTCGCGCACAGCACCGCGGGGACGAGGGCTCTCCACTTCATTCGCGTCACTCCAGGCGCAGCAGCGCCAGCGAATCCTGGTCCTTGACCAGCACCCCCTGTGCCGTCGGCGCGGGATGCGCCCACGTCGCGCTCTGTGCGACCGAGTAGGTCGCGACCGGCGCGAACCGGTCGGCGTCCATGCGGATGACCACCAGCTCCGCATCGTCCTTCAGCAGCAGCAGGTCACGGCCCACCGCGACCAGCGCCGCGTTCTCGCCCTGCCGGCCCTCGCTGCGCCACAGCGTGCGGCCGGTGTCGACGTCGAGGCAGAAGAACTCGCCCTTCTTCTTGTGCGAGAAGCCGAACAGCCGCTTGCCGTCCAGGACGGGCGAGCTCATGTAGAGGGAGAGCTCCTCGTTGCGCCATGCCTCGTCGGTCGTCCAGCGCCCTGCCTGCCGCCGCGGCCTCATGGCGTGGATGCCGCGGTCGAGCCCCGAGTAGATGACGGTGCCGGCCGACACCACCGGCGTCACCGAGTTCTGCTCGTAGGGCGTCGTGAAGGGCAGCGTCCAGAGCGCCTCGCCCTTCGCCGCGTCCACGCCCATCAGGTGGGCCTGCGTCTGCAGCACGTACTGGCGGACGCCGTCCAGCTCGGCGGCGACCGGCGAGGCGTACGCGGGCCCGTAGCCCTTGAGGGCCCAGCGCGTCGCTCCCGTGGCCGCGTCGAGGCTCAGCAGCGCGCCGTCGCCGTCCCCTCCGACGTGGACGACCAGCCGGTCCCCGTCGAGCAGCGGCGACTGGGCCGTGCCGAAGGCGGGCGACGTCTCCTTGTGCTGGTCCGCGAACGTGCGCCTCCAGACGACCTTGCCCGAGGACGCGTCGAAGCAGGAGAGCGTGCCCGAGATCCCGAACGTGTAGAGGCGCCCGGCGCCGAGCGTGGGCGTCGACTTGGGCCCGGGCCCGTGGCTCGTCGCCGCCGAGTTCATCGTGTAGGGCGCGGGATACGACTGGCGCCACAGCCGCCGTCCGCTGGCGAGGTCGAACGCGGAGGCGACCTCGTCGTCGCCCTCGCGCGCGAAGACGTACGCGGTCCCGCCCACGACGACGGGTGACGCGTGGCCGAGGCCGACGCTGGCCTTCCAGCCTGGCTTGAGCGCCTGGGGCCACGACGGCCGAGGAGCCACGTCCGACCTGCCGTCCCGGGCGGGTCCCCGCCACTGCGGCCAGTCCGCGGACGCCGTCGTCGCCACCAGAGCCAGGCCGATCATCCAGGTTGCAAGCACGCGATTCCCCTCAAGCCCCCGCCAGCGCCGGCACGACTTCCTCGACCGCCCCGTGGATCACGACGGCCGCCAGGCCGTCGAGCGGCGTCTCGTCGCGGTTCACGATCACCACCTGCGCGCCGGCCTGCGCCGCGGCCACCGGCAGCGCGGCCGCCGGCTGCACGACCAGCGAGGAGCCCAGCACCAGCATCAGCTCCGCCTCGCGCGCGAGCCGGAAGGCCTCGTCCAGGACCTCCTCGTCCAGCGCCTGGCCGAACGAGATGGTCGCGGCCTTGAGCGGGCCGCCGCAGTCGTCGCACGCGGGCGCCTCGCCGCCGTCCTGGAGAGAGGCGTAGACCCGCTCGACGTCGTGGTCGCGGCGGCAGGAGACGCAGATCACGCGCCGGTTGGTGCCGTGCAGCTCGACCACCTTGCGGCTGCCCGCCGCCTGGTGGAGGCCGTCGATGTTCTGCGTGACGACCGCCTCCAGCCGGCCGCGCGACTCGAGCCCGGCCAGCGCCAGGTGCGCGGCGTTGGGCCTGGCGTCGCGGAAGTCGCGGTACATCTCGCGGCGCGCCGCCCAGTAGCGCCGGCGCGCGTCCGCGCTGGCGAGGAACTCCTGGTAGAGGACGGGCTGGTGGCGCGTCCACACGCCGCCCGGGCTCCTGAAGTCGGGGATGCCCGACGCGGTGCTCATCCCGGCCCCGCTGAACGCGACGACCTTGCGGCTCCGCTCGAGCAGGCGTCGCGCGGCGGCGACCTTGTCCACCTCGGCATCGTGTTCGGCGCCGTCCGCGGTGTCAACCATCGGCGCGGTAAGCTTGGCCGAAGGGGCGCATGCTCGGGGGTGCCGGTGGCGTCGGTGGTCGATCACGTCTTCGTCTGTTGCGCCGAGGACGCTCCCGAAGCGGACGCGCTGGTCGCCCTCGGGCTCGTGGAGGGCAGCCCCAACACCCATCCGGGGCAGGGAACGGCCTGCCGCCGCTTCTTCTTCGCGAACGCGTATCTCGAGCTCTTCTGGGTCCGCGACCCGGAGGAGGCGCGCTCCGACCTGGTCCAGCCGACGCGGCTGTGGGATCGCTGGTCGCAGCGCGGCCAGGGCGCGAGCCCCTTCGCCATCGTGCTGCGCCCGGCCGACGGGGACACGGAGACCCGGCCGCCGTTTCCGAGCGACTCCTATCGGCCCGAGTACATGCCGCCCGGCGCCACGATCGAGATGGCCCGCGGAACCCTGCTGAGCGAGCCCGAGCTGTTCTACCTGGGGTTCCAGAGGGACCGCGCGCGGCTGGGCAAGGAGCCGATCGATCACGTCCTGCCGCTGCGGTACCTGAAGCGGGTCACCGTGTGGACGCCCGTCTCCGCCGCGGCCAGCTCTCCGTCCGCGCGGGCGCTGGCCGAGGCGGGCCTCTTCGACCTCCGCCACGGCGACGCCCACCTGATGGAGTCGTTCGACGACGCACGCCGCGGTCACGCCGACCTGCGGCCGGACCTGCCGCTCGTCCTGCGCTGGTGACCGGAGGACACGATCGATGAACGCCGACGGATTCCGCAAGCTCGCGCTGGCCCAGCCCGAGGCCGAGGAGAGCGCGCACATGGGCCACCCCGACTTCCGCGTGCGGGGGAAGATCTTCGCGACGCTGGGCGCGCCCGACGCGTCCTTCGGCATGGTCAAGCTCACGCCCGAGCAGCAGGAAGGCTTCGTGGACAAGTGGCCGAAGGTGTACGTGCCGGTGAAGGGCGGCTGGGGCCGCGGGGGCGCGACCAACGTCCGGCTCGCGGCCGCGACCGCGGCCACCCTGCGTCCGGCCCTCGAGGTGGCCTGGCGCAACGTTGCTCCACCCGCGCTGGTGCGGCCCGCGTCCGGCGACGCGCCGCCGAAGACGTCCCGAGGACGCGCGCGCAAGAGCTGACCCGTCACTCCGACCGGAGCGAGGGCAGCAGCGGCAGTCGATGCACGAGCGCGCTCGCGGCCAGCGAGGCGACCAGTCCCGCGGCCGCGACCGCGGCCACCAGGATCGCGAGCGACGCCACGGGCAGCTGGGCGCCGCGCGCCAGCGCCGTGGGCGCGATCGCGAGCAGCGCCGACAGCACGCCCGCGGCCAGGCCGGCCGCGAGCAGCAGGCCGTTCTCGGCCAGCACCAGCCGCGTGAGGTCGCGCCGCCGGTAGCCGACGGCGCGCAGCAGCGCCAGCTCGCGCCGGCGCTCCATCGCGTTGCGCACGAGCACGGCTCCCAGGCCGACCGTGCCCAGCACGAGGCCCAGGGCGCCCAGGGTCTGGAAGGTCGACAGGTACGCGTTCTCGACGCGGTGGTAGCGGTCCAGGCGCTGGGGCGCGCTCGTGAGGTCCAGGCCGAGTGGTGCCAGGCGCTCTTCCAGGACGCCCGAGACCTCCGCTTCACGTCCCGCCGGCGCGTCGAGCAGCAGGAAGCGGTAGCCCGGGTCGTCGGGGAACGCGTCCAGGAAGGCGCGCTCGGAGACGAGCAGCTCGCCCTGGAACAGGCTGTCCTTGAGCGCGGCGACGAAGCGGAGCTTCAGCGGCGGCGAGCCGCCGCGGTCCACCTCCATCACGTCGCCCAGCTTGTGGTGCAGCACGTACTGCAGCGAGTTCGCGTCCGCGATCGCGGGCAGCACGCCGTCCTCGGGCGCGCGCAGGAGGAGCAGCCACGGGTTCGCGCGCTCGGCCTCGGTCTCGGCCAGCGAGTCCGCGAACACGAAGCGGCCCTCGCGAACGAAGGACTCGGGGGCGCCGAGGACGCGCGGCCTCTGCGGGCGGTAGAGGTTGAGGCAGCTCGCCTCGTCGCCGGGCCGCAGGCGCATCCGCGTGAACGCGACCCCCGCGAGCGCCGGCGCGTCGCCCGCCAGTCCCAGCGCGTCGAGGCCCGCCGGACTCGCGGGATCGTGGAGCAGCGGCTGCGTCGACTCACCGACGAGCGCGTAGCCGCCGTGGCCGGTCCTGCGCTCCGCGGACGCGGCCTGCGCGTCGCGGCGGAACGCGCCGACCGCGACCACCACGAACGTCCCGAAGGCGATGAGGGCGGCGACGAGCAGGCTGCGGCCCGGCCGCCAGGTCGCGTTGCGCAGGCCCAGCGCGCGCTCCGAGCCCAGCGGCGACGACGCCCCGCCGGGGCGGGTCAGGCGATGCCACACGAGGCCGAGCGACGCCGCCAGGAGGCCGAATCCCGCGCCGAAGAAGCCGCCCGCGGGCGCTATCGCTCCGCGCAGCGATGCGAACGACAGCCCGCCCGCGAGGAGCGCGCCCAGGATCGCGATCCAGAGGCCGCGCGCGCCCGACGCACCCGCCGAGGCGTCGGGCGTGCCGCCCGCGAGCAGCTGGCGCGGGCTCGTGTGCCGCAGCGCGCGCAGCGCGAGCCGGATGCTGAGCAGGCCCGCCGCCACTGCGGCGATCGCGCCCGCCGCCAGCGATCCCGGCGCCAGCGAGAGGTGCAGCTGGCTCAGCCCCACCGCATCGACCCAGACCGTGCGCAGTCCCAGCAGGACGAGCCAGGCGTAGAGGACCGCGCCCAGCAGGCCGAGGAGCGCGCCGACCGCGGCCAGCACGAGCCCTTCGGCCAGGAGCAGCCGGCGCACCTTCGCCTCGCGCCAGCCCACCGCGCGCAGCAGGCCGATCTCGCCCGCCCGCTGCTCGACGCCCAGGCGGAACACGAGCCCGGCCAGCAGCAGCGCGGCCAGGATGAGGAAGAAGCTGAAGGCGAGGAAGTACTGACCGAAGTCGCCCGCGCCCTGCGCCGCCGTGAGCGCCTGCGCGCGCACGGGCAGGAGCGTGATGCCGGCCTGCGCGGGATCGAGGCGGGGGAGCAGCGCGCCCTCGAAGGACGCGCGGGCCGCCTCCAGGTCGGCCACCAGCCCCGGCTCGAGGCGTATGGACGTGAGGGCGCCCAGGCGATGGCGCCACAGGGCCTGGCCCGCGCCCAGCGCGAGGAACGCCTTCGGCGTCGCGCGATGCCGGTCCCAGTACGCCTCGTCCTGCGGGCGCACGCGCGAGAGGTCGATGGGGAACGGCGGATCCCAGTCGGAGAGGTGCGCGGAGTCCGTGATGCCCGGGTACTCGGGCGCCAGGTCGCGGTCCGCGGCGGCTCCGGTCAGGGGCACCACCGCCTCCAGCGGGAGCGAGGCCTCGCGCGTCTCGAGACGCCCCTCCTCCAGCCAGACCAGGTAGGCCAGCGTGACGCGATCGCCCACGCGCGCGCCCAGCTCGAGCGCGGCCCACTCGTTGAGCACCACGCCGTTCGCCGAGACGTGGGCGCCGGCGACGTCGTCCAGCCCCTCGGGTCCGAGCGCGCTCACGAGCGAGTAGGGCACGGTGCGCTCGCCGACCCTCATCTCGGTCGCGAGGTAGGTCAGCACCGGCTGTGGCCGCAGGCCGGCCGTCACCGCGGCCGAGCCTGCCGCGCGCGCCACCTCGTCGGACACGAAGCCCGAGGTGCTCTCGAGCGAGAGCACGCCCTGCGCGGGCAGCGGCCGCAGGCGGAGGCCGAGGTCGGCCAGGGTCAGCGCCGCGCGAGCCGGCGGCCAGGGATCGGATCCGCCGGGGCCAAGGAGGATCGCGTTGGCGCGGCCCGCCTGCGCGAGCGTGCGCTGCAGGAGGCGCAGCGGCACGAAGACCGCGCGCACCGCCTGCTGCCCCGAGTCCAGCGAGAACTCGCCCAGGTCGGCGCGCGCCACCACCGGCCCGCGCGCGACCCGCATCGTCCGCCCGCGGTCCTCCTTGCGGCCGAACAGCGACGCGGCGGGGACGTCGGACGGCTGCTCCACGCGCACCAGCAGCGTCGAGCCCTCGTCCGCCGCCAGCTCCGCCGCCAGCGCCTCGGACAGCGCGGCCTGGCGGTCCTGCAGGGCCGGCGCCGGCACGCCGTGGAACGCCCAGAAGCGCTCGTCCACGCCGTACACCTTGACGTGCGTGGCGCGCCGTCCGCTCGATTCGTGCGCGACCGCGCCCTCCTGGACGACGAGCGGCGCGGCGGCCCGGCTCGTGCGTGTCGCGACGTCGGAGGCGAGGCCCTCGGGCACGAAGCGCTGGGCCAGGAGCGCGCGGTCGGTGCGTCCCAGGCGCGCCAGCGCCAGGTCGCGCAGGGTTGCGCGCAGCGAGTCGCCCACCACCAGCGCGCCGGTCAGGACCGACGCCGCGATGGCGACCGCGGCCACCACGGCCGCGTGGGTGCGCGCGTGGTGGCGCAGGCTGCGCCGGACGAGGGCGAATGTGGTCACGCGACCAGCCGGCCGTCCTTGAGCATGGCGCGACTCGGAAAGCGCGCGGCCAGCTCGGTGCTGTGGGTCACGACGACGAGGATCGAGCGGTGCTTCGCGTGCAGCTCGAGCAGGAGCGAGCCGACGGTCTCGGCGGAGCGCGCGTCCAGGTTCCCGGTGGGCTCGTCGCACAGCACGAGGGCGGGGTGCATCACGAGCGCGCGCGCGAGCGCGACCCGCTGCTTCTCGCCGCCCGAGAGCTGCGCGGGCCGGTGCGCGAGGCGGCTGCCGAGGCCGACCGCCTCCAGCAGCTCGCGCGCCCTCTGCGGTGCCGTGGAGTCGGGGGCCGCGACGAGCGTCGGCACCAGCACGTTCTCGAGCGCCGTGAGCTGCGGCAGCAGGCAGTGGTCCTGGAACACGAACCCGACGCGCCGGTTGCGGAAGGCGGCCAGGTCCTTCTCCGGCAGGCGGGCGGGATCCTCGCCCGCGAGGGTGACCGTGCCCGAGGTCGGCGTCTCCAGCGCGCCCAGGATGGCGAGCAGCGTGCTCTTGCCGCTCCCGGACGGGCCCATGACGCACAGCGATTCGCCGGGGGCCAGCGCGAGCGAGACCCCGTCCAGGACGCTCACGGGGCCCTCGGGGCCCGGGTACTGCATCTGCAGGGCCGTGGCGGCCAGCCCGGCCGGGGCACCGGCGCCCGATTCAAAAGCTTGTGAATAACTACTCAAAACCTTGACACCGATCCCCTCCCCGCCGAACCTGTGCTGGTGAAGCGACGGGCGGCCACCGCGGATGGGCGGCGGCGCTGCCAACGGCGCCAATAGGAGCACGCGATATGAATCGACTTTCCTCCCTCTTCCGTCCGGCCGTCCTGGCCCTGCTGCCGCTGGGCCTGGCGGCCTGCGGCGACGACGACAACGGCGTCACGGGCTCGTCCGGCACGGCGCAGCTGCGCGTCGCGCATCTCTCGCCGGACGCGCCCCCGGTGGACGTGCGGCTGAACGGCAGCGTCGTGCTGCGCAACGTCTCGTACCCCACCGTCGGGTCGTATGCAACCGTGCCCTCGGGGTCCGCGCGCATCGAGGTGGTCCCGGCGGGAGCCACCAGTCCGGTCGTGATCGACGCGACGGTGAACCTCGCCCCCGGTACGTCCTATACGGTGGCCGCGACCGGGCTGGTCGGCGCCGGCGACCTGCGGGCGCTGGTCCTCACGGACGATCGTACGACGGGCGGGCAGGCCAAGGTCCGCTTCGTGCACGCCGGTCCGGACGCGCCCGCGGTGGACGTGGCCGTGACGGCCGGTCCGGTCCTGTTCCCGAACACCGCCTTTCGCGGGTCGAGCAGCTACGCGGGCGCGAACGCCGGTGTCTACGACCTGGAGGTCCGGGTCGCGGGGACCTCGACGGTCGCCCTGGCGCTGCCAGACGTGCGGCTCGACGCCGGCCGCAACTACACCGTCTTCGCGATCGGCCTGCTCGCGAACGGATCCCTGGAGGCCCTGCCGGCGGTCGACGCACCCTAGGCGGCGTGCCGGGGCCCCGCCGCGTGAGGCCGGGCCCCGGTTCATTCAGGCGTTCTGGGGTGCGGCGAGCGAGGCCTTCCGTTCGCCGCGCCCGAGCGACTCGTACAGGCGCAGTGTCGCGTCGGCCATGCGGGAGGCCCCGAACCGCTCGCGCACGCCCGCCGCGCCCGCCCGTCCCAGCCGCGCGGCCTGCTCGCGGTCGCGCGCGAGCACGAGGAGCTTGAGCGCCAGGTCGTCCGTGTCGTTCGGCGTGAACAGCAAGCCGCCGCCGGTGGCCTCGATGAGGTCCGGGAACGCGCCGTGGCGCGGCTGCACCGCGGGGACCCCGTTGGCGAGCGCCTCCAGCAGGTACAGGCCCTTGGGCTCGGCGTACGGGCTCGGCACCGAGATCACGTCCAGCTCGCGCAGGAAAGCGATCTTCTCCTCGCGATCGAGCGTGCCGCGGTAGTCGAACTCGGAGAGCAGCCCGGCGTCGCGCAGGTCCGCCTCGATCGTCACCAGGTACGCCTTGTGCTCGGGCGCCAGGTAGCCGGCGGTGAGGAGGCGCACGTCGGTGAGGCCGTGCTCGAGCCGCAGCTTCGTGTAGGCCTGGGCCAGCAGGTGCAGGCCCTTCTCGGGAGCGACGCGCGCGAAGTAGCCGATCGTGAACGGCGCGCCCGGCCGCGGCTCCCGCGGCGCATGTCCCTCGAGCGTGATGCCGAGCGGCACCGTCTGCACACGCTCGGCGGGCAGGCCGAGGTACTTCGTCATGAACGCGGCGTAGTACGCGCTGACCGACACGTACGCGTCCACCGCCCCCGCCTTGCGCCGGATGAGCTCGAGCGACTTCTCGCGATACGGCGCGTCCAGCCCGTCGAGGAAGAGGTCCTCGCCCGTGAGCGTGCAGACCAGCGGGCCGAAGCCCGCCTCGCGCAGCGGAGGTGCGAGGCCCAGCAGCAGCGCGTTGGGCAGGTTGATGACGTCGAAGCGGGGCTGGCGCCCGAGCCAGCGCAGGAGCTTGCGCAGCTCCTTCTTCTGGAATCCGTCCTCGCCCTGCAGCATCGAGACGGTCAGCTCGCCCAGCATGGTGGGGTCGGTCGAGACGCCGCGGCCCGACACCGCGCGGATGACCGCCGCCGAGTCCCAGAGCCGGTCGATGAAGTCCGGCGTGTGGCGCAGGAACGGCACGTGCTGCTGCAGGTAGACGCTGACGCCGCCGAAGAACACGCGCGAGTCGCTGACGTTCGCCTCGTCCGTGCGGGTGGGCGTGTAGAGGGGCAGCAGCGAGACGTCGTGCCCGCGCGCCTTCAGCTCGGCGGCGAGCGCGTTGTCGCGCAGGCAGCTCCCGCAGTACATGCCGCCCGCGCCGGCCGTGATCAGGAGGATCCTCACGGGGCCGCCCGCTGGATCGCGCGGCGCTGGTAGAGGTGCTCGAACAGGTTGCCCTCGTGGGGCTGGTCCCAGGCGATGCGCATGGTCGGCATCGCGCCCAGGTTCAACCGCTGCACCAGCGGCGACGCCAGCAGGCGCCGGCGCAGCGCGGCGTCGTCCGTGATGGCCGTGAGCGCGAGCGTCGGGCCCAGCACGCCCGGCAGCTCCTCCGGCCGCACCTGCACGACCGACGCGAACGGGAACAGGAACTCGCGGTTGGCGAGCACATGGTCCGCTTCGCAGCGGACGATGGTCGGCAGCAGGTACGTGCTGCCCTCGCGGGTGACCAGCCGACCGCCGGCGCGCCTGGCCGCCGTCACGTCGCGTGCGCCCGGCTGGGCCAGGCCGTCGTCGACCATCGCCGAGATCCGCTGCGCGACCCGCGGATCGGCGAAGGGTGCCAGCTGCGCCTCCTCGTCCTCGGCGTCGCGCGGCTGGATGCGGGCCAGCCGCTCCGCCAGCGCCTCCGCGATCTCGTCCCCGTGCGCGGTGGTCCACACGCCCGACGCGTTCACGCAGCTGCGGCCGGAGTTCTCGGCGATCGATGCCAGCATGACGTCGAGG
This sequence comes from Vicinamibacteria bacterium, assembly GCA_025923995.1. Taxonomy (GTDB): domain Bacteria; phylum Acidobacteriota; class Vicinamibacteria; order Fen-336; family Fen-336; genus JAICEW01. The sequence goes on from JAICEW010000048.1 coordinate 26,232, forward strand.
TACTGCTCCCAGCGCTCGGCCGCGTCAGGGCCCAGCACCACCTTCGAGTATCCCGGCCCGTGCAGCTCGATGCGCGGGTCGTTCTTGAAGGAGCCGACCGCGCCCAGGTCGCCGAACAGCATCCCGCGCCCGCAGCGGCGCAGGATCTCGGCGGCGGCGCCGTGGCCCGCGGGGTAGTAGCCGAACGCGTCCGGCGGCGCGCCCGCCTTCAGGAAGGCCTGGATCAGGCGGTAGGGCGTCCAGGGCTCGGCGCTGCCCGGCTTGAGGACGAGCGCGGTCTTGAGCGCGACCGCCGGCGTCCACAGCGCGTGCACGCCGGGCGAGTTGCTGGGCAGCACGATGCCGAGCGTGAGGCCGCGCGGGACGTAGCTGAGCGCGGGGCCCGCGGCGCTCATGCCGGCGTCGAGGACGGACAGGTCGAGGCCGCGCGTGAGGCCGGACAGGATCTCGCCCATGTGCGCCATCACGCCGCGGATCTTCTCCAGGTTGCGGCGCACCATCACGTGGGGCAGGCCGGTGGTGGACGAGGTCAGGCGCACGTAGTCGTCCGGCGTCTGCGCCTCGTCGCCCAGCGGCAGCGTGTCCGTCGCGAAGAGGTCGGCCGCGCGCGCGGTGAGCGCGACCAGCTCCTGGACACGCAGGGCGCCCAGCGAGGCCTGCATCGCCTCCTGCTCCTGCGGCCGCAGGTCGCGCGCGATCAGCCCTGCGTTGGCCTGGCTGACCTCGGCCACCGCCTCCCGCGTGCGGTAGTGCGGGACCGTGGCCGCGTCCACGCTGCGGTACGGCCGTCCGCGGCGCAGGATCGGGACGTGGCGCACGTCAGTAGACCCCTTCGACCACCGTCGACTGGAAGCGGGAGAACGGCCGCACGTTGCGCACGCCGTCCCAGGGGTAGAGCTCGCAGGGCGGCTCGCGCTCGGCCTCGTCCCGCTCCAGGAATCGGGGCATGAAGAAGTCGCGCGTCAGCGTGGTCAGGCGCACGCGGCCGGTCTGGCCGTACTCCACGAGCCGGTCGGGCTGGTCCGGGTCCA
>JAICEW010000049.1 GCA_025923995.1 Vicinamibacteria bacterium
CCGCTGAAGATCGCGCTGGGCGACCGGCTGCACGGGCGGCGCGCGGCGCGGACGGCGGCCGCGGGATACCTCGCGCTGCTGTACGCGACGCTCGCGCTCCTCGCGCTCGTTCCCGCCACCGCGGGCGCGAGCGGCTGGTGGGTGCCTCTGGCGCTGGCGGTGCCGGCGGGGCTGGGACAGCTCGCGCTCGAGATGCGTCACGGCGGCCGCCACCTGCTCCCCGAGCTGCTCGGCGGCGCGGCGCTGGGCGCGGTCGCGGCGGCCGAGCTGCGCGCGGGGGGCTGGACCATGGGCGCCGCCCTCGTGGCCTGGGCCGTGATGGCTGCGAAGGCCGTCACGGCGATCGTCTACGTGCGCGCGCGCCTCCGTTGCGATCGGGGCCTCGAGTTCGGCGGACGCGCGGTGCTCGCCGTGCACGCGCTCGCGATCCTCGGCACGGCCGCGCTGGCCGCGCAGGGCCGCGTTCCCTGGCTGGCGGCGGCCGCGTTCGCGCTGCTGCTCGCTCGCGCCGCGCACGGCCTCTCCCGCTTCCATCGGCGCGTGCGGCCGCAGGCCGTCGGCTTCCTGGAGCTGGCGTACGGCGCGGCGTTCGTCGTGGCGACCGCGGTCGGCTACCTCGCCGGCTGCTGAAAGCGTCCGGCGCGCCGTATCATGCGCGGATGATCCCCTGGCGGTTGGCGGCGCTCCTCGCCTGTCTGCCCATGGCGGCCTCGGCCCAGACGGAGGACGCGCCGGGCACGGACCGCGCGCGACCGCGGATCGCGCTCGCACTGTCCGGCGGCGGGGCGCGCGGGATGGCCCACATCGGTGCGCTTCGCGCGCTGGAGGAGGCGGGCCTGCCCGTCGACGCGATCGCGGCCAACAGCATGGGCGCGGTGGTCGGCGGCGTCTACGCAGCCGGGCGGACCTCGTCCGAGCTGGAGGAGGTCGTCCGCTCGATGGACTGGGCCTCGCTGTTCAGCGGCCGCGCCGACCGGCGCACGATCCCCGTGGTGCGCCGGGACGACCGCTACGGCGACCTCTTCGGCGTGCGGTTCGACGGACGAGGCGCGCGCCTGCCCGCGGGGCTGCTGGCCGAGCACCGCGTGAACCGCTTCCTCATCCGGCACCTCTCGGGCGCGAGCTACGCGGTCTCGGGCGACTTCGACCGGCTGCCCATCCCGTTCCGCGCGGTCGCGACGGATCTCGCCAACGGCGAGCGCGTGGTCCTCTCGCGGGGCGACCTGGCGCGCGCGGTCCGCGCCAGCATGTCGATCCCGGTCTTCTTCCCGCCGGTCACCTGGGACGAGCGCGTGCTGGTGGACGGGCTGGTGGTGGACAACATGCCGACCGGCGTCGCGCGAACCTTCGGGGCGGCGGTGACGGTGGCGGTCGACGTCGGCAGCCCGCAGCTCGACCCGGAGGAGTACGAGACGTCGCTGGGCGTCGCGTCGCAGGTGAGCGACCTGCTCGGCGGCCGTCGCAACCGCGACTACTTCGCCGAGGCCGACGTCTCCGTGCGCCCGGACCTGGGCAAGCACTCGGCCACCGACTACGCGAGCTTCGACACCCTGATCCTCGCGGGGTACGAGGCGATGCGCCAGGCCGTCCCCGACATCCGGGCGAAGCTGGAAGCGGCCGGCGTCACGGACCTGGCGCCGCGCCCCCGCCCGCCGGCCGATCGCGAGCTGGAAGGAGCGCGCATCGTCGAGGTCGTCGCGCGCGGCAACGAGCGGGTCGCGACCCGCCTGCTGCGGCGCACCTTCAACATTCCGACCGGCCGCGGCTACTCGATGGAGCGGGGCCTGCGCGCGTTCGACAAGGTCGACGCGACCGGGCTGCTCGAGCGCACCTGGATGGAGTTCGAGCCGGTGCCCGACGGCGTGCGGATCGTCCTGCGCGGCCGGGACGCGACGCCCAACCGCGCGGCGATCGGCATCGCCTACACCGAGTGGGAGAAGGCGCGCGCCTCGCTGCGCCTGCGCAACCAGAACACCCTCGGCTTCGGCGAGCAGGTCGAGCTCCTGGGCGTGGTCAGCGACGCGGAGACGCTCGCGCAGGCCTCGCTGCGCGGCGATCGCCTGGTCCTGGTGGGGCTCGGCTATCGGGCGTCGCTGTACACGTTCACCGACAAGCCCCGGTACTTCGACGACGAGGGGAGCGAGATCAACCGCGCGCGCTTCAAGCGGGAAGGCGGCCTGCTGGCCCTGCAGACGTCGCTCGAGCGCTGGGGGATCCTGGAGGCCGGCGTCCGCTTCGGTCACGTCAAGACCATCCCGCAGGCCGGGCTGGTCCAGGAGGAGGCGAAGGACCGCGTCGCGCAGCTCTTCGGCGGCTTCGCGGTCGACACGCTCGACGACCTGCTGTGGCCGGACGAGGGAGGACGGCTGGCGGCGGAAGCCGAGTGGAACATCGACAGCATGGGGGCCACCCGCCCGTTCTGGCGGGCGCGGATCGAGGGACGGCTCGGCCGCGGGATCGGACGACGCGCGACCCTCCAGCTCGACGGCCTGCTCGGCGTGTCCGGCAACGACCTGCCCGCCTACGACCAGTTCCGGATCGGCGGACCGGCGCTCGTGCCCGGCTACCGCTTCGAGGAGCTGAAGGGCCGGCAGGCGCTCGCGGGGGCCGCGATGCTGCGGTACCGCGTCCTGGGCGGGCTCGAGGTGCTGGGCCGGATCGGCGCGGGCGACGTCTTCGACGATCGCGACTCGATCTCGCTCTCGGACCTGCGGTGGGGGCTGGGCACGGGCCTCTACTATCCCAGCCGCGTCGGGCCCATCGCGCTCGAGGTCGGCTTCCGAGACGGCGGCGCCGCGGACATCTCGCTCACGGTCGGCTGGAACTGACCTCCTGGCGACCTGGCCGATTCCGAGCCAGAAGTGGCAAGCGGCTCGCACGTTCCCTGTCTTGCGAGCGTCGGCATCAGCCCCCCCGGCCCCGCCCAGGAAGAATCTTCGCGGCCTCTTGAGTTAGATTACGGGCCGTGCTTGGGCCGGCCCGGGGAGCGCGCGCGTGGTGGGGAGCGCGGCTCTTCGCGGCCAGCGCGCTCGCGTGCGTTCCCGTCGTGGCGGCCGAGCCGGCTCCCGCCGACAGCGTTCCGGTTCTCGTCGTCGACGCGGTGACGCTGCAGCCGATCGCCGGCGCCGCCATCGCCATCCCCGGCCGCGGCGCGCTTCCCACCGATTCCTTCGGGCGCGCCGACGTGGCCGCGGCCCGCGCGACGGCGCTCCAGGTGGTGGTGACCGCGGCCGGGTTCGTTCCGCTCCACGCGAGCCTCACGTCCGGCGTGGAGGCCGCGGTCGAGCTGCGCCTCGAGCCCGAGGCCCTTCGGCGCGCCGAAGACGTGTCGGTGTCGGCGCGGGTCGACGAGGACCCGGCCGCGCCGGCGGCGCGCGTCCTCGGCACCGCGGAGCTCGCCGACCTGGCCCACGTGCTGGCCGACGACCCGCTGCGCTCGGTCCATTCCCTGCCCGGGGTGGCCGCCGGCGACGACTTCGCCGCGACCTTCGCCGCGCGGGGCCTGGGCTTCGGCAACGTCGGCTTCTACGTGGACGGCGTGCTCATGAGCGCGCCGTTCCACACCGTGCGCGACGTCAACGACGGGTTCTCGCTGACGCTGCTCGGCAGCAACGTCGTACAGTCGATGACCTTCATCAGCGGCGGAGCCCCCGCGGCCTACGGGGACCGCACCGGGCCCGTGCTGAGCGCCATCACGCGCGAGGGCAGCCGCGAGCGGTTCGCGGGACACGCGAGCCTCGCCCTCACCGGCCTGCAGGCGACGCTCGAAGGCCCCCTGGGCCCCAGCCGCAAGACCACGTGGCTGGCGTCGGCTCGCAAGAGCTACGTCGACTACGTGCTCGAACGCATGGACCGCGGCGGCAACGTCCTGGGGTTCCACGACGTGACGGCGCGCGTGGCCCATCACCCCACGCCGGGCCAGACGGTCTCCCTGGGGTGGCTGCACGGCCGCTCGCGCTGGGAGAACACCGCGCCCGACCTGCGGCCGCAGGACTCGCGCACCGCGGACGCCGGCACGGACCTGGCCACGCTCCAGTGGCAGTGGCTGCCCTCGCCGCGCACCGACCTGCGCGCCGCTGCGTTCCTCGCGAACGAGACCGGGCGCAACACGACGCTCGACGGGACCGTCCGCCTGCGCTCCGCACGCAAGCAGTGGGGCCTGCGCGCGGACGCCGCGCGCGTGGTCGGCGCGCATCGCCTGGAGACCGGCGTGGTGCTTCGCCAGCTCGTGGACGACGTCCTCGTCCGCGAGTTCCTCCGCCGGCCCGCCGCCTACCGCATCGTGTCGAACCAGCAGACGACCGGCGGCGAGGTGGGCGCCTACGCGCAGGACGCCTGGACCGGGCGGCAAGGGCGGCTCGGCTTGAGCCTGGGCGCGCGCGTGGACCACTTCGGGGCGACCGGCGAGACGCGCACGCTGCCGCGCGGATCCGCCCGCTTCGACGTCTCGAGCGGCGTGCGGCTGCTGGCCGCGGGGGGGCGCTACGCGCAGTTCCCGGACTTCCAGCAGCTCCACGGCCGCGGCGGGAACGCGGAGCTGCGGGCGGAGGACGCGACGCACGCGACCGTCGGCGTGGAGAAGCGCCTCGGGACCGGGCTCACGTTGCGGGTGGACGCCTACGACCTGCATCTCTCCGGAGGCTTCTTCCACCCGCAGGCGCATTGGCGGATGGACGGGTCGGACCTCGCGGGGGCGGAGCTCGATGCGCCCCTGCTCAACGCGCTCACGGGCCGGTCGCGAGGGCTGGAGCTGCAGCTGCGACGGCAGGGCGTCTCGGGACCCGGCGGGTGGGTGGCCTACACGTTCGGCCGCGCCCGCTGGCGCGACGACACCGGTCTCGAGTTCGACGGGGACTTCGACCAGCGGCACACGATGACCGTGTTCGCGAGCTGGCGGCCGGCGGCTGGTTGGAGCGTCAGCACGAAGCTGCGTTACGGCAGCGGCTTTCCCGTGGCCGGCTTCTACGAAGAGCGCGCGGACGGCGTCTACCTGTCCGCGGAACGGAACGCGTATCGCCCCGGCGGCTACAGCCGGTGGGACCTCCGTGCCGACAAGGCGTTCCTCTTCGGGCGCGTCCGGATGACCGTGCATGCCGAGGTCGTGAACGTGCTGGATCACACGAACCGCCGCCACACCGGCCTCGACCAGCTGGACGTGCGGAGCGGGCGCGTGACCCTGGAGAGCGACACGCTCTTCCCGCTCCTCCCGTCGATCGGGGTCGCGGTCGACTTCTGACCCGCTCCTGTATGATGTGCGGCGTCATGGCCCACCCAGCGTCCGGGACCGCTCGTCCTTGAGCGCGACGCCCGCCGCCGCCGAGCGCGAGCCCGCCCGTCCCCTCCGCGTCTACCGGTACTACGACCTGGTGATGGCGGCGTTCGTCACCGTGCTGCTGTGCGCGAACCTCATCGGCGCGTCCAAGGTGGCCACCCTGTTCGGGTTCACCTTCGGCGCCGGCGTGTTGTTCTTCCCCATCAGCTACGTGTTCGGCGACATCCTGACCGAGGTGTACGGCTACGCGCGTGCGCGCAAGGTGGTGTGGGCGGGCTTCGGCGCGATGATCTTCGCGTCGTTCATGAGCTTCACCGTCCTGCGCTTCCCGCCGGCGCCGGGCTGGCCGCACCAGGCCGCGTTCGAGACCGTGTTCGGCGGGACGCCGCGCATCGTCCTGGCCTCGCTGGTCGCGTACTTCTGCGGGGAGTTCTGCAACTCCTTCGTGCTGGCCAAGCTCAAGCTGCGCACCGAGGGCCGGCTGCTGTGGACGCGCACGATCGGGTCCACCATCGTGGGCGAGGCGGTCGACTCGCTGATCTTCTACCCGCTCGCGTTCCTGGGCGTGTGGTCGAACGAGCTGGTGGTGCGGGTGCTGATCGGCAACTACCTGCTCAAGGTCGGGTGGGAGATCGTGATCACCCCGCTCACCTACCGCATCGTGAACTTCCTGAAGCACGCCGAGCGCGAGGACTACTTCGACCGCACGACCGACTTCACGCCGTTTTCGCTCAAGACCTGACGACGCCCGCGGCATGGCCGATCCCTTTCCGGCCTGGGTGGAGGCGCTCGAGGCGCGCCACACGAAGACGCTGAGCTTCGCCGAGGTCCGCCGCGCGCTGCAGGCGCTGTCGTCGCTCTACGTGCGGCGCGGGGAGCGGCTGGCCGAGGGCGAGGCGCTGGGAACGGCCGGCAAGCGTGCGGCGTTCGCGCTCTTCTACGGCCCGCTGCACTTCCTCGCCGTCCGCGAGATCGTACGGGCGCTGGGCGCGGGTCGTCCGGCCCCGCGGGAGATCCTCGACCTGGGATGCGGGACCGGAGCGGCCGGCGCGGCCTGGGCGCTGGAGGCGGGCCCGCGGGTCGCGGTCGCGGGCATCGAGCGCAGCGGATGGGCGGCCTCCGAGGCGCGCTTCACCTTCGCCCGGCTCGGCCTGCGCGGGGACGCGCGCCGCGGCGACATCCGGGACGCGGCGCTGCCAGGCAGGGGCGGCGGCATCGTGTGCGCGTTCGTCGTGAACGAGCTGCCGGAGGACGCCCGCGCGTCGCTGCTGGAGAGGCTGCTGGCGGCGGGGCGCCTGGGCGCGCGCGTGCTGGTGGTCGAGCCCATCGCGCGCGGCGTCGCTCCGTGGTGGCCCCGCTGGTCCGAGGCGTTCAGGGGCGCGGGCGGCCGCGCCGACGAGTGGCGCTTCCCCGCCGCGCTGCCGCCCCTGCTGGCGCAACTCGACCGCGCCGCCGCTCTCGACCATCGGGAGCTGACGGCGCGGTCGCTGTGGCTCCCGCCTACTTCGTGACGGGAGACGGCGGCGGCGCCGGAGCCGGAGGCGCGGCCTTGGCCGGCACCGGAAGGCCCTTGCGCGTCAGCTCGTCGTCGATCACCTCCGCGAGCTTCTCGAACGAGGCGGCGCCGCCCAGCAGCCGTCCGTTCACGAAGAACGCGGGCGTGCCCGTGACGCCGTAGCGCTCGCCGTCCTTCAGGTCCTCGCCCCATTCGGCCGCGTGCTTGCCCGAGTCCAGGCACTGGTCGAACGCGCCCGGGTCGAGGCCGGCGTCCTTCGCGAACTGCTTCAGGTCGGTCACGGCCAGCTTGGCCTGGTTCTCGAACATCTTGTCGTGGAGCTCCCAGAACTTGCCCTGGTCCGCCGCGCAGCTCCCCGCCTCGGCCGCCTTGGCCGCGTTGGGATGGATCTGCTGGAGCGGGAAGTCCTTGAAGACGATGCGCACCTTGTCGCCGTAGGTCTCCTCGACGCGCTTGAGGGTGGGAGTCACCCGCGCGCAGTAGGGGCACTGGAAGTCGGAGAACTCCACGACCGTCACGGGAGCGTTGGCGGGACCGCCCTTGGAGGGGTCGTCGCCCGCGGCCACGTCGATGCGGTACGGGTCGAGCAGGACCTTGACGGCCGCCTTGGCGCGCAGCTCGCCCACGTATTCGCCGAGCTTGCGCTGCAGCCGCTGCTGGGAGAGGCCGGTGTGGATCTGGTCGAGCGCCTGCGGCTCCGTGAGGTTGCCGAAGCGCGCCTTGTTCATGTCGTAGAACTCCTTGGCCTGCACGTCGGTGACGGGCTCGACCTTGGACTCCACCTCCTGCTTCTTGAGCTCCTCGACCGTGAGGCCCCGGCGCTTCGCCTCGTTCTCGAGCAGCTTCTGGCCGATCGCGCTCTCCATGAACTCGCGCTTGGCGGCGTACTCCTGGCTCTTGAACGTCTGGTACCGGGAGCCGCCCGCCCTGGCCATGTCCTCGTCCGTCACCGCCTCGCCGTCGACCGTGGCCACCGTCCCGGCCGGCGCGGGCGCGGCCTCCTTCGCGGCCTTGGCCTTGTCCACGGCCGCCGCCGGCGAGGCGAACGTCGCCGCGGCCAGCAGCAGCCCCATCGTGCGATCCAGTCTCATCCGATCTGCCTTTCTTCTTCCCGGAACCCGAGGCCGGCGAAGGTGACGACGCTCTCGTCGTCGATGTTCCACTGCTCGTAGGCCAGGAGGTCGCCGCGGACCCCGTCCACCGTCCGGAGGAAGGTGTAGAGCGGCGACGCCCCGCACCACTTGAGGTCGTCGGCGCCCTCCTGCACGAGCCGCCAGAAGCCTGCCGCGTCCCCGACCCGGACCCGCTCCAGCCGCTCCCGGTCGCGATCCGCGACCCGGATCATACCCTGCTCGTGGGCCCGCGCGGCCAGAGGGTCCCCATACCGCCGCCCGACGTGCGCGAGGTCGATGCCGAGCACGAAGAACAGGCGCGCGCGCTCGCGGCTCGCCACGCCGCGCAGCGCCTCCAGGAAGCTCGCGACGCCGGGATCGTCCTCCGGCAGGCCGCCGGCCAGCGTGGCCCGCGCGAAGGGGCCGCACAGGATCGGCAGCACCCGCACGTCCGGGCCGAACAGGTGCTGGAGGAACACCACCTGGAACTCGACCGAGTGCTCGACCGCGTGGCAGTAGTCCTCCTCGCGTACCCCCGCGCTGCCGCGCTCGGCCAGCTCCGCGACCAGGTCCACGTCGGCCCGGGTCTCGCCGGCCGGCGTGCGGAACGCCTTGCGCGTGAGGCCGAACGTCTCGGGCGCGCCGTAGTGGGACGTGCCGAGCACCACGAACGTCCGGTCGCGCAGCGTGGGGGCCAGCGCGGCGTACGCGGCTGCGTACGAGCGCCACCCGCCCTCGGGGCTCACGTGCGGAGCCGCGATGCCCACCAGCCCGTCCTGCGAGGGCGCCGTGGTCCCGGCCATGTAGCCGGTCAACGTCTCGGCCAGCGCCGACGCCTCGTCGGGGTACGCCGCGCCCGAGTGGGCGGGCGCGCGGCAGGTGGACTCCGCGAACGCGCGCTCCCTGGCCGCGCGGAGCGCGGCGTACGCGTCGTCGAGCAGGAAGCCGGCCCCGCTCATGGCCTCCAGCAGGTGGTCCACGATCGCGCCGGCCCGCACGTCCCCGGCGGCGCGCACCAGCGCGGCCTTCGCCTCGGCCACGTCCGTGCGGCCGTCGAAGAGGGAGAGGCAGCCCGCGAGCGCGGGCGGGACGATGAGCACGGACTCGCCGAAGCGCATGGGGTCGCGCATCAGCAGCCCCGGTCGTTCGGGCACGGGGGACGGCATGAGGTCCAGGTCGCGCCGGAGCGCCGGGAGCACGCTCATCGCGGCATGCTACCAGCGCAGCGCCCCCGCGATACCATGCGCACATGCCGATGGGTGGCGACGCCCTCAACCTGCTCTCGGCGATGATCACGCCCGCGGTGCTGATCTCGGCCTGCGGCACACTGATCTTCTCGACCGCCGCCAGGCTCGCGCGCGTCGTGGACCGCGTGCGGACGCTGAGCCGCCAGCTGGAGCAGCTCTACGCGTCCGACGAGGGCGCGTTCGCCCCCGAGCGGCGCACCGAGGTCGAGCGCCAGCTCTCGCTGCAGGCGCGTCGGGGACGCCTGATCCAGCGCTCGCTGACCGCGCTCTACGTCTCGCTCGGCTTCTTCGTCGGCACCACCGTGAGCATCGGGCTCGCGCGGTTCCTGGGGCGCGTGCCCTGGGTTCCCGCAGTCCTGGGCATCACCGGCACGCTCGTGCTGTTCTACGGCTGCGTGCTCTTCATCGGCGAGACGCGGCTGGCCCTGCGCTCGGTCGACCTGGAGATGGAGTTCGTCCTGAAGCTGCGCGGCCTGTACCAGGCGCGTCACGGGCAGCCGGACCGTCAAGGCTGAGGCGGCCCCCGCTCATTCCCGCGACGTGGGCACGGGGAGCGCCGCGAACTCCTCCGCGGAGATGCGCGTCACGCGGACGGAGTCGGCGTGGGTCCCGATGGTCGGCTGCTTGCCGTCGAGGCCGCGCACCCACCGGACCTCGTGGCCGGAGCCCTGGAGGCTCAGGGAGCCCACCTCCTCGATGGCGATCCGGTGGTCGCTCCCGAACACCGCGACCCGCTCGCACGGCCCGCGCATCACGATCTCGTTGCCGTGGCCGTGGACCGTCACGCGGGCGCGATTGCAGTGGACGGTGCGCTTGAGCCCGTCGCCGCGGATCACCGGGGACGTTCCGGCGTCTTCGGTCCGCGCCGCCTGCCCGACGGTCTCGGTCCGGGTGGACTGCGCGACGGCAGTCGATACGCCAGCGAGGAGGACGAGCGCCGAGCGCAGCGCGTGGGCCATGGGGTCACCTCCTCTTCGAGGCTACCACCCGGGGGTCTGCCCCTTGTTCTGCTCGTCCAACCATTTCTGCAGCGGCGCGAAGTAGTCGAGCATCGCGGTCGCGTCCATCTGCTTCTCGCCGGTCATCGCCGCGAGCGCCTCCGGCCAGGGGCGGCTCACGCCCATGGCCAGCATCTTCTGCATCCGCTCGCCGGCCTGCGCGTTCCCGTAGACCGAGCACCGGTGCAAGGGGCCCGTCTGGCCGGCCGCCCGGCACACGCCGCGGTGGAGCTGGAACTGCAGGATGTCCGCCAGGAAGTAGCGCATGTAGGGCACGTTCGCGGGCACGTGGTACTTGGCCCCGGGGTCGAAGTCCTGCTCGCTGCGCGGCGTGGGCGCGCGCACGCCCTGGTACTTCTCGCGCAGCTTCCACCACTCCGCGTTGTAGTTGGCCGCCGTGATCTCGCCCGAGAACACCTTCCACCGCCACTGGTCGATGAGGAGCCCGAACGGGATGAAGGCCACCTTGTCGAGCGCCATCTGCAGCAGCAGGCCCACGTCCTTCGACGGGTCGGGCTCCGCGTCGATGAGGCCGATCTGCTTCAGGTACGCGGGCGTGACCGAGAGCGCGACCGTGTCCCCCACCGCCTCGTGGAAGCCGTCGTTCGCGCTGTCGCGGAACAGGAACGGCTGCCGGTTGTAGGCGCGCTGGTAGAAGTTGTGGCCCAGCTCGTGGTGGATGGTGCGGAAGTCCTCGGCCGTGACCTGGATGCACATCTTCATGCGCAGGTCGTCCGCGAAGTCGATGTCCCAGGCGCTGGCGTGGCACACCACGTCGCGGTCGGCGGGCTTGGTGAAGAGGGAGCGCTCCCAGAACGTCGCGGGCAGCGGCGCGAAGCCCAGCGACGTGAAGAAGCGCTCGCCGGCCTTCGTCATGCCCCTGGGGTCCATGCCCTTCGCGACCAGGCGCGCCGTCAGGTCCAGGCCGGGGTCCGCGCCCTGCGGTGCCACCAGCGGGTAGACGTTGTCCCACGTCTGCGCCCACATGTTCCCGAGCAGGTGCGCCGGGATCGGGCCCTGCGCGGGAACGACGTCCGGGCCGTACTTCTCGCGCAGCTTGCGGCGCACGTACGTGTGGAGCGAGACGTAGAGGGGCTTCACCTGCTCGTAGAGGCGGTCCAGCTCGCGCGCGAACGCGTCGGGCGGCATGTCGTACTTGGCGCGCCAGAGCACCCCCAGGTCCTTGAACCCGAGCCCGGCCGCGCCCTTGTTGCCGAGCTCGACGTAGCGGGCGAAGTCCTTCCGCATGGGGCGCGCGATGGCGTGCCATCCGGTCCAGGCGTCCTGCAGGACCTTGGGGTCGCGGCTCTCCGCCATCAGCCGCTCGAGGGCGGTGATGTCGAGGCACTCCTCCTTGCCGTCGGCCCCGGGACGGCACCACTTGCCCTTGCCGTAGGTGCCTTCGAGCGACGCGAGGATCCGGGTCAGCTCCGCGGTCTCGGCCGGGTCGGGGGGCGCGGGAACCACCGCGTAGAGCTTCAGCAGGAGCAGGCGCCGGCGCACGTCGTCGGGCACGCTCACCACGTCGAAGCGGGTCGCCCGCTTGGCCAGGTCGGTCTGGATGGAGGAGAGCACCTCGTTGGCGCGGGCCGCGATGGCCTCGGTGTCGTCCGTGATGAAGGTGGACTTCACCCAGTCGGCGCGCTGGGCCTCGGTCGAGAGCTTCAACAGCTGCGCGTCCGCGTCGTCGACGAACGTCTTCGCCTCGGCGGCCGTGGGCGGCGCCTGGGCGGCCACCGCCGTGGGGAGTGCGAGCAGCGCCGCCAGGGCGGCGCAGGTCCTGGTGGTCCTCATCGGTGCTCCTTGTCCGTGTGCGACGTCATCCGCGCGGCCGCAGCAGGTCGAGCGGACCCTCCGCGGGCTCGTCGGCGGTCGCGGACGCCTCATTCTCCTGCGGTTCCTTCCCGCCTTCACCGGGGGCCAGGAAGAGATTCGCCTCCAGCCCGTGCTGCTTCGTGTACATCTCGAAGTAGCGGCCGCGCCGCTCGAACAGCGTCGCGTGGTCGCCGCTCTCGACGATGCGGCCGCCCTCGACGACGAGGATCTGGTCCGCGCGCCGGATGGTGGAGAGGCGGTGCGCGATGACCACGGTCGTGCGGCCGCGCATCAGGTGCGAGAGCCCCTCCTGGATGAGCGCTTCCGACTCGGAGTCCAGGCTGGACGTGGCCTCGTCCAGGATCAGGATGCGCGGGTCGGCCAGGACGGCCCGCGCGATCGAGACGCGCTGGCGCTGTCCACCCGAGAGCTTCACGCCGCGCTCGCCGACGATCGTCTCGTAGCCGTCCGGGAACGACTCCGCGAACTCGTCGACGCGCGCGAGCCGGCACGCGGCCAGGACCTGCTCGGGCGTGGCGTCGGGGCGCGAGAAGGCGACGTTCTCGCGGATCGAGCCGTCGAAGAGGAACGTCTCCTGCAGCACGACGCCGAGCTGGGTGCGGTAGGTCTCGAGGCGCACGGTCGCGAGGTCCACGCCGTCCACCAGCACGCGCCCCTCCGAGGGGACGTGGAACGCGGCCAGCAGGCCCGTGATCGTGGACTTGCCGGCGCCCGAAGGGCCGACGAGCGCGGTCACGGTCCCGGGCGCGGCCCGGAAGGACACCCCGTTGAGGACCGGCTTGCCGGCCTCGTAGGAGAAGCGGACGTCGTCGTAGACGACGTCGCCCTCGATCCGTCCCAGGACCTGCGTGCGGCGCGGGTCCGCGTCCTCCGGCGCCTCGCGCAGCACCTCCCGCGTGCGCTCCAGGCCCGCGAGCGCCTCCGTGAGCTGGGTGCCGATCGAGACGATCTGGAACAGCGGCGCGACCAGGAAGCCGAGCAGCAGCGTGTAGGTGAAGAACCCTCCCAGCGTGAGCTGGCCGGCCAGGATCTGGCGCGCGCCCACGTACATCACCGCGGCCCCGACGACGCCGAGCAGGACCGTGGACGCCAGGCCCATCACGGACGTCGCGGTCAGCGTCTTCATGATGTTGGCCAGCAGCCGGGCCACGCCGCCCGCGAAGACGTCCGCCTCGCGCGCCTCCGCGTGGTAGCCCTTCACCACGCGCACGCCGCCCAGCGACTCGGTGAGCCGGCCCGCCACCTCGCCGTAGATCTGGCCGCGCTCGCGGAAGATCGGCCGCAGCGTGCCCATCGCGCGGTAGAGCACGGCCGCGAACAGGCTCACCGAGCCCAGCGTGACCAGCGTCATCGCCGGGGAGATGCGCAGCATCAGCGTGAGGGCGACGGAGGCGGAGAGCAGGCCGCCCACGAACTCCACCAGGCCGGTGCCGACCAGGTTCCGGACTCCCTCCACGTCCGTCATGATGCGGTTCACGAGCGCGCCCGTCTTGTTGGCGTCGTAGTACGCGACGCTCAGCCGGCCCACGTGCACCTGCACCCGCCGGCGCATCTCCGCGATCAGCCGCTGCGCCTCCTTCGAGAGCAGCTGCGTGAGCGTGAACGAGCTGACGGCCTGCACGAGCGTCGCGGCCACCACCGCGAGCAGCAGCGGACGCAACAGGTCGGTGCGCGACTTCCCGATCACGTCGTCCACGAGGTATCGCGTCGACGCCGGAAGCACGAGCCCGGCCACGCGGCTGACGGCGATCAGGACGAGGCCGAGCAGGAGCAGGCCCGCACGGGGGAACACGAGGGCCTTGATGTCCGGCAGCAGCTCGCGCAGGCGCTCGGAGCGGGACTTCCTGGGCGGCTCGGGCCCCTCGGCCTCGCCCCGCCGCTGGGCCCGGTCGGCCCGGCGCGCCTCCTTGCGGACGGTGCGGCTCAGGCTCGGGCCAGAAAATCGCCGATAGCCGGGCAGAAGCGGTCCATGTCGACGAGGAAGGAGTCGTGCCCCTGGAGGGACGACAAGGGCACGAAGTGCGCCTCGCGGCCCAGCCCATTGAGCACGGCCGCGATCTCCTCCTGCTGGTCGAGCGGGAACAGGAAGTCCGTGGTCACCCCGATGACCAGCGTACGACGCGCCTTGATCCGGGACAACCCCGCCTCGACAGTTCCTCCGTGCTCCGCGACGTCGAACAGGTCCATGGACCGCGAGAGGTAGAGGTAGCAGTTGGCGTCGAACGAGCCCACGAACCTGCGCGCGTGCATCTCGAGGTACGCCTCCACCTCGAACTCGATGCCGAACAGCCCGTCGTCGCGGTCGGCCGTGCGCTCGCGGCGGAAGCGCTGCCGCCACTCCGCGGCCGAGCGGTAGGTGATGAGCCCCAGCTTGCGGGCCAGGCGCAGGCCGGTCACCGGCGCCGCCGGGGGCTCGTAGCTGCCGCCCTTCCACTCCGGATCCGAGCGGATCGCCTCGCGCTGGACCGACCGGATCGCGATCGCGAACGGCGTCGCGCGGGCCGCGCTCGAGATCGTCACCAGGTTGTCGACGTCGTCGGGGAACAGGATCGCGTACGCGAGCGCCGACATGCCTCCCAGCGACGGGCCCACGACCGCGCGCAGCTGCGTGAGGCCGATGGCCCGCAGCGCCTCGTGCGCCGTGGCCGCGATGTCCTCGATGGTCAGGACCGGGAACGTGATGCCGTAGCGCCTGCCCGTGCGCGCGTCGATCGAGGCCGGGCCGGTCGACCCGTGGGGGCTGCCCAGCGAGTTCACGCAGACGACGAAGAAGCGCTCGGTGTCGATGGCCTTGCCCGGCCCCACCATCTCCTCCCACCAGCCCGGCGACGGGTCCTCGGCCGAAGAGGCCGCGTGCGCGCTGGGCGAGAGGCCCGTCAGCAGCAGCAACGCGTTGTCGCGCGCGGGCGTCAGGCGGCCCCAGGTCTCGTAGACGATGTCGACCTCGGGCAGCACGCCTCCGTGTCGCATGGTGAAGGGACCGGGAAGACGTACGGACTGGCGCGCGCTCATGGGCCGGTCGAGGATATCGTAAGTCGTCGCGATCGGCCGGGAGCCACGGCTTCGCGCCGCTTCACGAATGTCCCCGAACGATCGACCGACTCGTCTCGCCTACGCCGCGCTGACGGCCGCCGGCTGCCTGTGGGGCATCGGCTTCCTGGCCGGCAAGATCGCGCTGCGGGAGCTGGGCGTCCCGCACATGCTGCTCTACCGGCTCGGGTTCGCCTCGCTGGGCCTGGTGCCGGTCGCGCTCGCGCGCGGCGTGCGGGTGGGGCGCTCGGACTGGCCCGCGCTGGGGATCGCGGCGCTGCTGGGCGTGCCCGTGTTATTCCTGCTGCAGTTCGAGGGTCTCGACCGCACGACCGTGGCGCACGCGTCCCTCATGATCGCCGCCGCGCCGATGCTGCTCGCGCTGGGGGCCGCGCTGTTCGCGGGCGAACGGCTCGACGGCCGCGGCCGCGCCGCGGTGACCGCGTCCACGGTGGGAGCGACGTTGATCGCGCTGGCCGCGCCCGCCGGCGGGTCCGACGGCGCCACGCTCGTGGGCGACCTGCTCGTGATCGCCTCGCTGGTCGCTGCGACCGCCTGGGTCCTGATCAGCCAGCGCCTGATGACGCGCTATTCCCCCGCCGTCGTCTCCAGCACGGTGATGATCCTGGGGACGCTGATGCTCGCGGTGTGGGTCGTCGCGGTCCACGGGCTCCCGCCCGTCCGGCTCGCGACGTCGACCTGGCTCGCCCTGGGAAGCCAGGGCCTGCTCTCGACGACGTGCGCGACGCTGCTGTGGAACTGGGGCGTCGCGCGCGTCCCGGCCAGCCGCGCCGGCGTGTTCGTGAACCTCGAGCCCGTGATCGGCGCGGCGCTGGGAGTGACGGTGCTGGGTGACACGCTGGGTCCGCTCGCGCTCGCGGGCGGCCTGCTCATCGTGGGCGCGGCGATCGCGATCTCGCGGCGCTGACGGAAGTCGCGCGCGATTCGACGATGCGTGACCCCGCCCGACGTTGCGCGCCGCCCACTCGACACGTTGCGCAACGCGTTGAGTGGGGATCACTCAACCGGCCCCGGGGCCGGTTGAGTGGCCTGCACTCAAGGGTGAATTCGACGATGGCGCCGCCGCCGGAAGCGCGCGAGTGGTGCACCCGTAGCGGCGCGTGACCCGCCCGCTGTCAAGCGCCTCCGCGAAGCGGTGCACCCGAGGGTGCTGTCGATCGGCGCTTCCGTTCGAACCCCACACGTCGGCGAACGCGGTTCCGGACCGAGTCGCATCGGTTCGGGTGAAGCCGGAAGCGAGTCAGCGCGACGCCAGCGCGCGGCCTGCCTCGCGCGCCTCGGCCAGCTCCGGCAGGTCCGGGTCCGCGTTCCGCCACAGGCGCATCGCTTCCGCCATCGCGCGGGCCGCGTCGGCCGCGCGCCCTTCGTGCTGCGCGACCAGGCCCAGCGCCAGGTGCGTCCCGCCGTAGTTGGGATCGTGCTCGCGCATCTGGCCCGCGGTGTACGCGGCCAGCTCCCAGTCGCCCGCCGCGCGCGCGGCGCGTGCGATCCCCTCGAGCCGGAACAGCGCCTCGGTCCAGGCGTCGGGACCGGGGACCGCGCGGATCCGCTGCTGCACGTCCTTCAGGATCGCGCGCGCCTCCGCGCTCTCGTCGAGCCCGCCGGCCAGCAGCAGCTCGCCGCGCAGGCCGTCCAGGTAGGGCTCGACCGCGGAGCGGCCGACCATGCGCCCGAACACCGGCTTGCCGGGGATCTCCCGAAACGCGTCGTCCGCGGCGACCAGCGCGGCGACGGCCTCGTCGCGGCGGCCGAGGGCGGCGAGCGCGTGCCCCGCCAGCACGTGCCCGACGGCGCGCGTGGTCGGCCACTGGCCGCCGATCAGGTGGCGCGCCGCGTCCAGCGCTTCCTGGTTGCGTCCGCGCGAGACGAGGAAGCCGGGCCACTCCTTCAGGTTGAACTCGCGGTAGTCGACCATCGCGGGCAGCGCGTGCGACTCGCGCATGTAGCGCTCCGCCATCCGCATCCGTCCCTGGTGCTGGTAGGCCGTGGAGAGCAGGTCCAGGTTGTGCCCGTGGTGCCAGTCGAGCTCCGCGGCAATGCCCTCGGCCGCGTAGTAGGCGTTCTCCAGCTCGTACGTCTTGACGAACGCCGCGATCGCGTCATCCAGGCGCCCCACCCGCCGCAGGTCGTGCCCGTGCATGTGGTGCGCGTGCGGCACCTGGGGCGCGAGCCGCACGTACGCCGCACCGTGCACCAGCGCGTCGTCGATGCGGCCCAGCCCCTCGTAGGTGTGGATCAGGTAGTGGTGCGCGGCGAAGTCGTCCGGCGACGCCGCGAGCACCTGGCGGTAGTACTTCGCGGTCGACTCGTTGCCGCGCTGCCCGCGGCCGGCGGCGGTCGCCTCCTCCGCGTGGCCGCGCAGGAGCAGCAGCTCGACGTCGTTGGGCTCCGCGGCCAGGGCCTCGTCCAGCGACTGCTTGAACGCCGCGTGGCGCGCCTTGTCCGCCAGGTCCGCCAGCGCCTCGAGATGGCGCGCACGGGCGGCCACGCGCCGTTTCACCCGCGGCTCGGCGGTGGCGGCCAGCCGCTCGGCCTCCGCCTGGGACTTGCGCGCCGCGGCGTCGTCGTTGAGCCCGGTGAATGTGCGCGAGAGGGCGACCCACGTCAGCGCCTGGCCGGGATCGAGGCGCAGGGCCCCGCGGAACGACCGCGCGGCCTCGATCCACATGTATGAATGAAGATAGGCCAGGCCCTGGTCGTGGAGCGCCTGGACCTGGGCGGAGGCCCCGGCCAGGTCTTCGTGGGACCGGCCGATACCCTCCCGCACCGGCACCGGCCGATCCAGGATCTCCCGCGGGACCCAGCCGATCGAGGCGCACGCCGCGTGCGGATCGTCCTGCGCCGCAGCGATCGAGGCCACGAGGCCCACGACCACACCGATGAGTCCCGTTCTCAGCCGCATGCGCCGACCTCCGTGGATCTGACGATAGGCGCGCCTGGCGTCGAGGGTCAAGCGGAGCGTGATCCTCGTCACCTTCAGGCCGACGACGGCGCCGAGCGTGCCGTGCCCTGGGACGAGCGGAACGCGAACAGCACGAGGAGCCCGTCCACGAGCAGCACGAGCACGGTGGGACCGCCCGACCATCCCTGGAGGTCGGTGGTCAAGGGCAGGCTCAGCAGCGAGTTGGCGAACGCCACGCCGACGACCGCGGCCAGGAGACCGAACCGGAGGAGGAGCAGCGTGAACGTGCCCATGACCAGGGCCGAGAGGGGCACCAGGATCCAGGCGGGCAGGCTGGAGCGGGTGGACTGCTCCAGCGCCTGGGCGGTGGTGAGGATCGCGGCGAGGGCCCAGGCGGCCAGGCGCTCGCGACGGAGCAGCTTCTTCAGCAGGAGCAGGACAAGGAGGGCCACCACGGCGAGACGGATGCCATGGAGCGGGAAGCGCGCGAGGGCGGCCAGCGTGTAGAAGGGGCCCATGAGCGCGTCGTAGTCCTTGAACGAGGGGGCGGATGTGCCGTGTCCGAGCCACTCGGGCAGGAGGACGGCCACGGCCAGCACGACCGCGAGGCTCGCGCCCCACGCCGCGCCGGCGAGCGCATCGCGGGCGACCAGCGGGTCACGGACGCCGCCGCCGAGGAGCCGTGTCCAGGAGATGATCGTGCGCGGCCAGAACCGGCGGACGTACGGCTCGAGCGCCAGGTAGAAGAGCCAGAGGATGAACGCGGCCAGCAGGATCTCGCCCGCCCCGCGCGCCATGAGGCCGAGCTCGACGTCGCGGTCCTTCACGTGGTGGGCCGCGAGGAGCCAGGCGAAGCACTGGAGCGCGGCCACGACGGTCGCCAGC
This sequence comes from Vicinamibacteria bacterium, assembly GCA_025923995.1. Lineage (GTDB taxonomy): Bacteria > Acidobacteriota > Vicinamibacteria > Fen-336 > Fen-336 > JAICEW01. Next base: position 18,820 of record JAICEW010000049.1, read on the forward strand.
CTGAAGGCGCCCCGCCGATCGCCGCGACCGCCCTTGAGGTGGTGGCGCGCGAGGAGCGCTCCCGCCACGATCAGCCCGATCAGCAGCGTCGTGACGAAGAGGTCGCCGGCCGTCTCGAGCGGCCCCGGCTGGAACGGATCCATGCGATCCGCGCGCGTCCAGGGCGACACGAGCTGGAACGAGGCCGGCTGGCCCCGATAGGCCGCGGCCTCGATGCGAAGGGGGATCTCGGGGCGCAGCGGGTACGTCCCTTCCCAGGCGATGCGCGTGTCGCTGAAGAACGGCGGCGTCCACGCGGGAGGCACCTGCTTGAACCGGGCTGGATCGAGCCGGGCTTCGGCGAACAACGCCGACCAGTCGGGCTCCGCCGCCGCGGAGGACTCACGCTCGACCTGGGGCGGCACCCGGTAGAAGGCCAGGAGCCGTCCGCTCGGGTCGAGCTGCACGCCCACCATGCCGGACAAGGTGACAGGCGGGTCGCTCCAGGAAAGGGTGTCGCTGCCGCGCAGGGGCGCGAGCGGCCGGGGACCCTGCCGGTACCAGAAGTTCAACATCGCGGGCTCTCCGGTGGCGAGGCGCTCCCACTGGGTCCCGAGGTCGGGACGCTTGACGACCCAGCGCGTGAAGTCGATGTCCGCGCCGTAACCGTGCGCGGCGTCGGCCGGCGCCGGAGAGGGCGCGAACTTGCGGACGAGGCCGCGGGCGCGGTCCGCGAGGACCTCGGGCGCCTTCACGTCGGGAGCGCGGCTCAGGACGTCGCCACCGCGGGACAGCAGGCCGTACGCGATGCTGGCCAGCAGGATCACGGCCACGCACGCCCAGGCGTGGGCGGGCCGTATCCCCTCCTGGCGCCCCGCGGCCGCCACCATCTCGGGCGACGGCGTCTCCCCCGCCGCCAGGGCCACCGCCAGCGCATCCCCTCCGGAGAGGAGCGCGGCGACGGTCAGGGCCGACGGAGGGCGCCGGGCCGGGTCGGCCTCGAGGCAGCGCAGGATCGCGGCCTCGGTCTCGGCAGGGACGTCCCTCGCCAGCTCCGAGGGAGGCGTCAGCGGCTCCTGGTGCTGCTTCTTGAGCTCGGCGGCCGAACGGCCCGGGAACGCCCGCGTGCCCGTGAAGATCTCGTAGAGCACGAGGCCGAGCGCGTAGATGTCGCTGCGGACCGTCACCTCGCGCCCCGCGAGCTGCTCGGGCGACATGTAGGCGGGCGTGCCCGAGCGCACCTCGTCGCCCTGGATGGAGTCGGCCAGGCCGGCCAGGCCGAAGTCGGTGATGCGCACCTTCCCCCGCCCGTCCAGCATCACGTTCTGCGGCTTGAGGTCGCGGTGCAGCACGTCCCTGGCGTGGGCCGCGGCCAGGCCGGCGCAGATCTGGCGGGCGACGTCCGCCGCCTTGCCGACGGGGAGCCGGCCGATGCGTCGGACGAGCGACGACAGGTCCTCTCCGTCCACGTACTCCATCGACAGGAAGTGGTGGCCCTCGAACTCGCCGACGTCGTGGACGCGGCACACGGCGGAGTGGGACACCTCACGCGCCATGCGCGCCTCGTTGAGGAAGCGCGCGAGCCGCTCGGGGTCGCCCTCGAGCAGCATGGGCAGGAACTTGAGCGCGACCGGCTGCCCCAGGACGAGGTCGTCGGCCCGATAGACCTCGCCCATCCCACCCTTGCCGAGCAGGCCGACGATCCGATAGCGGTCGAGCAGGAGGTCCCCGGCCGAGAAGCGCTCCGCGGACGCCGCGGCGGGCGAGCGGCTGATGCCGGCGCTGCCCGACCCCACGCGGGGCGGCGCGGGGGTGCGCGGCAGGGGCGTTCGAGGTGCGTGCGCCGCGGGCGTGCGGGGCGACGGCGCCGTGCCGGTGGGCGACTCGAGGGCGGCGCCGCAGCGTGGGCACGTCACCTGCGTGTCCGCGACCGGATCCGAGCAGGAGGGACAGGGATGGGTCATCGTCGCGTGTCATGCGCCCGGGTCATCGGGGCAAGGACGAGAGCGTATTCCACCTCGAACACGGTGCGAGCGTCGGCCCTTGCTTATGACACGGCTTTCCGCTTGCAATCGTTCCGCGACAAGAGCATATTCTTTCGCGACATCCGGAGAGACCCGCGGAAGCGGGCCCGGCAACCTGGGAGGACACCCAAGGTGCCGTCTCCGCCGGCAAGGGCCGGCGGGGAGATGTGGCCTCGAAGCCGTCAACGAGGCAACGAAAAGTCCAGCGCGTCCGCTGGAAGGCGACGCGCACTCCGGGTGTCTTCTTCGAAGAAGGAGAAGACACCATGCCCCGAACCGAAGCCGCCGACACTCCCACAAGACCGTCGCCGGCCGCAGGCGCGCCCGAGGTCGATCCCAACCACCACCTCTGGCGCAACGGCCGGCTCTGGTGGGTCGCGTTCACCGTGCACCTGCCCACCTGGCAGAAGGAGCGCATCCGCCTGTCGCTGGGCACGGCCGACGTGGTCGAAGCCCGCCGCCGGCGCGACAAGGTCCTGGCCGAGTACCCGCTCGCGACCGGCTGCACGCTCTCGCTGCGGCTGGAGCCGCCCCGCGAGGCCCGCATGCGGCGCGGCGAGCCCTCGATTACCTGCGCGGCCTGACGTCATGAGCAAGGCTGCGGCGTTCCCCGAAGAGTCGAAGCGGGGAGCGGGAGGTCCCCGCTCGCTCCGCCAGGCCGTCCTCACGTCGGAGTCGGTGACGGAGGGGCACCCCGACAAGGTGTGCGACTTCATCGCCGACTCCATCCTCGACGCGTACCTGGAGCAGGATCCGCGCAGCCGCGTGGCCTGCGAGGTGCTCGCCAAGTCCGGCGTGGTCGTGGTCGCGGGCGAGATCAGCTCGGTGGCCCCGCTCGACCACCTGCCGATCGTGCGCCAGGCCATCCGCGAGCTGGGCTACGACGACCCAAAGGCCGCGTTCGACGCCGAGGGCGTGCAGGTCCTCCAGCACGTGACCGGCCAGTCGTGGGAGATCGGGCGCAGCGTCGATCCCGCGACGAACAAGGTCGGCGAGCAGGGCGCGGGCGACCAGGGCATCGTGTTCGGCTACGCGACGGCGGAGACGCCCGAGCGGCTGCCGCTCACGCTCGTCCTCGCGCACGCGCTCTCGCGCGGCCTGGCCGAGGACCGCAGGTCGGGCCAGGTCCCGTGGCTGCGGCCCGACGGCAAGACGCAGGTGTCCGTCGCGTACGAGGACGGGCGGCCGGCGCAGGTCACGGACGTGCTGGTCTCGACCCAGCACGCCGCGGAGGTCTCGCCCGAGGCCATCCGGCGCTACGTCGCGGAGACGCTGGTCCCGCGGGCGCTGGGCACCTGGCACCACCGCGACATCCGCTTCACGGTCAACCCGAGCGGCAGCTTCGTGAAGGGCGGGCCGGCCGCGGACTGCGGCGTCACGGGACGCAAGATCATCGTGGACACGTACGGCGGGCACGCCCGCCACGGCGGCGGCGCGTTCAGCGGCAAGGACCCGTCGAAGGTGGACCGCTCGGGCGCGTACTTCTGCCGCTACGTGGCGCGTCGCGCCGTCGAGGCCGGCCTCGCCGAGCGGATCGAGATCCAGGTGGCGTACGCGATCGGGGTGGCCGAGCCGGTCGCGGTCACGATCGAGACGTTCGGCACCGGGGACCGCGCGGCCGTGCTCGACTTCGTGCGCGGCTACGACTTCCGGCCGGGCGCGATCGTCGAGCGGCTGCGCCTGCTGCGCCCGCTCTACCGGCGCACGACGAACTACGGGCACTTCGGGAAGCCGGACCTGCCCTGGGAGTCCTGAAGGACCTCGCGCTGGACTAACATCGCGTCATGGGCGTCCCTCTCGCCCTGGCGGGCGCGCTGCTCCTTCTGACCCAGGCGGGCGCGGGCGAATCCCCTGCGCCCGCGTCCGGCGACGCGCGCGTCCGAGCCGAGGCGGAGCGTGCGCTCTCCGACGCGTCGGCCCTGCTCGGCAGCGGCAAGCCCGAGTCGAAGCGAGAGGCGCTCGCGCGCCTCGATGTGGCCCTTCGTGGATGGCGCGCGCTCGGCGAGCAGGCGAACGAGGCCGAGACGCTCCTGCGCCGGGGCGCCGCGTACGGCGACCTGCGGCGGTACCCGGACGAGCTGGAGGATGGCCAGGCCGCGCTCAGGATCGTGCAACGGCTGGGCGACCCTCGGGCGCAGGCACGCGCCTTCTACCTGATCGCGCAGGCGCGGATCGGCCAGTACGACTTCGACGGATCGATCGAGGCGTTCGAGCGGGCGGTCGAGCTGCGGCGCGCGGTGGGCGACCGCAGCGAAGAGGCCGACCTGCTCTATGAGCTCTCGTACGCGCACCGCTCCCGCGGCGACTACGGCAGGGCAGTGGAGATCGCCCGGCTCGAGCTGGAGCTCCGCCGCCGGCTCGGCAATCGCAGCCTCGAGGCCTGGGCGCTCATGTCCCTCGGCGCCGCGTGCATCTCGGCCGGAGCGCACCAGGAAGCGATCGACACGCACCGGGAGGCGCTCGCCATGTTCCGCGAGCTGGGCGACCGCGAGAGCGAGGGTCTCGCGATGCAGAGGCTGGGCGCCTTCTACCAGGGACTCGGAGACAGCCGCGCCGCGCTGACCGCGTCCGAGGAAGCCCTCGCCATCTTCCGCGTCCACAAGAACGCGGACGGGGAGATCACGGCCTACATCGTGGCGGGAGCGGCGCACCTCGCCCTCGGTGATGCGGAGAAGGGCCTCGAGGTCTACCTGCAGGCCCTGCGCCTCTGTCGGGAGACGGGCGAACGCAGCCGCCTCGGCGCCGCGCTGATCCATGTCGGTAACGCGCTGAGCCGTCTCAAGCGATACGAGGAGGCCCTGCCCTACCTCGAGGAAGCCATGGGCATCGCGACCGAGACGAAGAACATCTGGACGGAGGCGGAGGTCCTGGCGGCCCTCGGGGCGGTCCACCTCGGGTCGGGACGCATCGACGAGGCCCGCGTCAGCCTCCGGCGCGCGGCCGAGATGTCCCGCGCGACGAACAGCCGGATCCGGGAGACCAAGGTGCTCAACCAGCTGGCGCGGATCGCTCGCGACCAGGGCGACCTGGCCGACGCCCGCGCGCAGCTGGAGGCCGCCGTCAGGAACATCGAGGCCGACCGCGCGCGACTCGCGAGCCCCGGGCTGCGGGCCGCGTTCGTCTCGGCGGCGCAGCAGACGTACGAGCTGTACGTGGACGTCCTCATGGCACTCGCTGCGCGGGAGGCCGGCGCGGGACACCGGGAGCGGGCGCTGGAGGCCGCGGAGCTGGCCCGGGCCCGCGGGCTCCTCGACCAGCTGGCCGAAGCCGGAATCGAGATCCGGGAGGGCGTGGAGCCCGGGCTGCTCCAGGAGGAGCGTCGGGCGCAGGAGCGGCTCGCGGCGGCCCTGGACCGCCAGCTGCGCGTGACGCGGGACCCGGGCGCCAAGGGGCAGGAGGAGGCCGCGGCGCGGGCGGTCCGCTCGCAGACCCTCGAGTGGGAGGCGGCCAGGGAGAAGGTCCGGGCGAGCAGCCCTCGCTTCTCGGCGCTGCGGGAGCCGCCTCCGATCACGGTGGACGAGATCCGCGCGGACGTCCTCGACGACGACACCGTCCTGCTCGAATACGCGCTGGGCGAGGCCCGGAGCTTCTTGTGGCTGGTGAGCTGTGATGCCGTGCAGAGCTTCGAGCTTCCGTCACGCGCGGCCGTGGAGGCGGCGGCCCGTGCCGCCCGGCCGCGGCTCACCGAGCCGCCGCGACGGCGGGCGTCGGCCCCGCCGGCCGGCGACCTCGACACGCTCGGCCGGATGCTCCTCGGCCCGCTGGCGGGACGCATCGAGGGCAAGCGCCTGCTCATCGTCGCCGACGGCGCGCTCCACTACGTGCCGTTCGCGGCACTGCCCGATCCCGACGGCAGCGGTCAGCCGCTCGTCGTGGGACACGAGATCGTCGCCGCACCGTCCGCGTCCGTGGTCTCGCTCCTGCGGCGGGACCACGCGGGCTCCGGCCCACCCGCGTCGAAGACGCTGGCGGTTCTGGCCGACCCCGTGTTCGAGCGCGACGACGAGCGGCTCCCGACGTCCACTCGCGCCGCACTGGCGACGGGCCGCCCGGTGGCCGAGGGCGCGCTGGCCCAGGCCCTCCGGAGCGCCGGAATGGAGCGCGGGCTGGCCCGGCTGCCCTTCACCCGCCGCGAGGCCAAGGCCATCCTGGCCCTGGTCCCGCCGGACCAGCGCAAGGCCGCGCTCGACTTCGAGGCCAGCCGCGCGACCGCGGCGGACCCTACGCTCGCCGACTACCGCTTCGTCCACTTCGCGACGCACGGCTTCCTCAACAGCGCGCAGCCGGCGCTGTCCGGCATCATCCTCTCGCTCTACGACCGCGAGGGCGCCGAGGCCCGCGGGTTCCTGACCGCCGCGGACGTGTTCAGCCTGCACCTGAAGGCGGACATGGTCGTGCTCAGCGGCTGCCATACCGCGCTGGGCGAGGAGATGCGGGGCGAGGGCCTGGTCGGGCTGAGCCGCGGCTTCATGTACGCGGGCACGCCGCGCGTGGTCGCCAGCCTCTGGCGCGTGGACGACGCCGCCACCGCGGAGCTGATGAAGGCCTTCTACCGCGGCCTGCTGAACCACCGCCTGCCCGCCGCAGCGGCGCTGCGACAGGCGCAGCTCCAGATGTGGCGCCGCCCCCGACTGCGCGATCCGTTCTACTGGGCCGGCTTCCAGCTCCAGGGCGAGTGGCGCTGATGCCCCGTCAGTGCGCGCTGGAAGGGTCGGAGCCCCGCGCGTCGTCCAGCAGCCGGGCCTCGTAGGCTTCCTCCCAGGCGCTCGGCCCCGGGTCGACCTTCTCGAGGGCGAGCCGGATCGTCTTGGCCTCGTCGGCCTGCTCGACCCAGGACCACGCCACACGGACGCGCGTGGAATGGCCGTTCGTCGGGTTGCGAACCTCGATGAGCGAGCCGCGCGTACACAGCTTCATCGAGTAGGCGACGACGCCATGGCGGTTGGCCAGTACTGTCCGGACCGCGTGGACCTCGCCGTTGACGACGACCTGGAGTGCGAGCTCCAGGGGGACGCGCACGCTGCGCCGACGTTCGGCGGGGTCGCCGTGCGTCATTGGCACTGCCGAGACGCTCATCCGTCGCCTCCTTCTCTCCCCAGGCCGGGGCCGGGAGCGAAGGGCGCATCCTACTACAAGTACCCAAAGACGTGTACAGGACGACGCATGTGCATTTCGAGTGCTCACCCTTGACAGGCAGGGCGTCGAGGCCTAGCTTATCAACCGAACGATTGATTAAAACAAACGATTGATTGACAGGATCTCCTCCCACGATGGCCAAGCCACTGAAGAATAAAAACATAAGGGATGCGGAAGCGACTCGGGAAGCGCTTCTGGGAGCCGGATCGGAGCTCTTCGCCCGGCACGGATTCGACGGCGTGAGCGTGGAGGCCATCGCCGCCGAGGCCGGCGTGAACAAGGCGATGATCAATTACCACTTCGGCGGCAAGCGGGGGCTGTACCGCGCGATCCTGACGTCGACGTTCGACGAGGTCGGCGCCGCGGTGCGCGAGCTGGCGGCGTCCGGGCGGCGCGCGCCCGTCGTGATCGCGGCGTTCCTGGACCTGGTCACCGAGATCGCCTCCACCCGCCGGCCCGCCTTCCCCGCCCTCTTCCTGCGGGAGGCGCTGTCCGCCGATCGACTCGACCGCGAGGTCCTTCCGCGCATCGGCGTCATCGTGGGCACGCTGATGGAGGTGGTCGGGCGCGGCGTCCAGGAGGGCAGCCTGCGGGCCGTCGATCCCTTCTGCGCCTACTTCATCTTCATGGCTCCCATGAGCCTGTTCATCTCGACCGAGCCGCTCCGCCGGCGCGCGCACCAGGAAGGGCTGGTGCCGTTCGCTCCCCCGTCGCCGCAGACCTTCGCGCGGCAGCTCAAGGACACCGTCCTGCGCGGCATGTGCACGGACTACGACAAGGAGAACGTATGACGTCTGGATCCTGGCTGGCCGTGCTCGCCGCGGCGGTGGCCGCGGCCTGCGGCCGCTCCCAGCCGGCGGGCCTCATCACCGCGTCGGGCCACGTCGAGGCCACGCAGGTGCGCATCGCGGCCAAGACGCCGGGGACCCTGGCCGCGCTGCGCGTGGACGAGGGCGACCGCGTCGCCGCGGGACAGACGCTGGCGGAGGTCGACACGGTGGACGTGCGCCTGGCGCTCGACGCCGCGCGCGCCGAGCGGCAGCAGGCCGACGCGGAGCTGCGGCTGCGGCTGGCGGGCTCGCGCGCGGAGGACATCGCGGAGGCGCGCGCGCAGGTCGCCCGCGCCGCGGCCGACCTGGACGGCGCCGAGAGGGACCTCGCGCGCATGGAGGGCCTGCTGGCCGCGGGCTCGGGAACGCAGAAGTCGCGCGACGACGCCCGCGCGCGCCGGGACGGGGCGTCGGCCGCGCTCACCGCCGCGCGCGAGCGCTCC
>JAICEW010000050.1 GCA_025923995.1 Vicinamibacteria bacterium
CAGGACGAGACCGACCCCGAGAGCACCGCGGAGGGCTCGCGCTTCGGGATGGTGGGCCGCTCGGCGCCCATGCGCCGGATCTACCAGCTCATCGAGATGGCGGCGCCGACCAAGTGCCGCGTCTTCATCTGGGGCGAGAGCGGGACGGGCAAGGAGCTGATCGCGCGGGCCATACACGCCTTCTCGCCGCGGCGCGAGCGGCCGTTCCTGGAGCTCAACTGCGCCGCCATCCCGTCCGAGCTGATCGAGAGCGAGATGTTCGGCCACGTGAAGGGGTCCTTCACCGGCGCGGTGGCCGACCGGCGCGGCGTGTTCGAGAGCGCGTCGTCGGGCACGCTGTTCCTGGACGAGATCGGCGACATGAGCCTCATGACCCAGGCCAAGCTGCTGCGGGTCCTCCAGGAGCACGTCGTGACACCGGTGGGGAGCTCCGAGACGCGGCCAGTGGACGTGCGCGTCGTGTGCGCGACGAGCAAGCACCTGCCCGAGGAGATCTCGCGCGGCGAGTTCCGCGAGGACCTCTACCACCGCATCAACGTGCTCACCATCGGCGTGCCGCCGCTGCGGGCGCGCCGGCAGGACATCCCGAGCCTGGCCGAGCACTTCCTGCGCCTGGCCAGCGTCGAGAACGGCGTCCGGCCCAAGCGGCTGTCGCCCCGGGCCCTGGACTTCCTGGTGCAGCTGCCCTGGCCGGGCAACGTGCGCGAGCTGCGGAACCTCATGGAGCGCCTGGTCATCCTCGTCGCGGACGAGTCGGTGTCCCACCAGGACGTGCTCTCGATCTACCAGATGTCGGCTCCGGGCCACCTGGCCGAAGGGCCGGAGGTGCTCCCGCTGCGCGAGGCCCGGGCCCGCTTCGAGCGCGACTACATCGTCCAGCGGCTGGCCGCCAACGAGGGCAACCTGGGGGAGACGGCGCGCGAGCTGGGCATCGAGCGGAGCAGCCTGTACCTGAAGATGAAGCAGCTCAGCATCTCTGGGAAGCGGGCTCGCGTCTGATGTCTAGTTTTTCGGAAGTTCATGTTGAATATTCTCAACATTCGGCTTCCCGGCCCTCTGTTGCGATTCTGACTAACTCAAGCCTTTAGTATCACTTACTCCATTCGAGCATGGCTGGCACGCGCCATGCTTATATATGGCGTCGACGAGGGATCGCGTCGCTCAACGGTCTGAAGAGCGCGCCGCGACCTTCCGGAGCGAACGGCGGGGTTTGGAGGGAGCCACGCCGGGAGCGACGGAAACGTCGGGTCATGCGGCCCGGCGGGGATCGGCGGTGGCTCTGCAGAACGCTGGCGAACAGCGATCCCTTTTCTTTTTCCCCTCGGGATACGCTTCGCGTCCCCGCCTCCGTCCGGGTTAGACTCCGGGTTTCGCCCATGGGGCGGAGGAGGTCCCGGGTTTGGCCACGCGCAAAGCCTTCATCACCGGTATCACGGGCCAGGACGGCAGCTACCTGGCGGAACTGCTTCTCGAGAAGGGCTACGAGGTCCACGGGCTCGTGCGCCGGAGCAGCTCGTTCAACACCTGGCGCATCGACCACGTCCGCGACCGCATCGCGCTGCACTACGGCGACCTGGTGGACCAGAACAGCCTGGTGCGGACGCTGGACGCGGTCGGGCCGGACGAGGTCTACAACCTGGCCGCGCAGAGCCACGTCAAGGTCTCGTTCGAGATGCCGGAGTACACGGCGGGCGTCACCGCCCAGGGCGTGCTGAGGCTCCTGGATGCGGTGCGCGAGCTGGGGCTGCCGGCGCGCGTGTACCAGGCGGGCAGCTCGGAGATGTTCGGGCTGGTCCAGGAGACGCCCCAGACCGAGCGCACCCCGTTCCATCCGCGCTCGCCCTACGGCGTGTCCAAGGTCTTCGGCCACTGGATGGCGATCAACTACCGCGAGAGCTACGGGATGCACGTCTCCAACGGCATCCTGTTCAACCACGAGTCGCCGCGCCGCGGAGAGAACTTCGTGACGCGCAAGATCACGATGGGCCTGGCCGCCATCAAGCAGGGGCGCGCCACCGAGCTGCGCCTGGGCAACCTGGACGCGAAGCGCGACTGGGGCTTCGCCGGCGACTACGTCGAGGCCATGTGGCGCATGCTGCAGCGCGACACCCCTGACGACTACGTGGTGGCGACGGGAGAGACGCACTCCGTCCGCGAGTTCGTGGAGGAGTCGTTCGGCTACGCCGGTCTCGACTGGAAGAAGCACGTCGTGATCGACGAGAAGTACTTCCGGCCGGCCGAGGTGGACCTCCTGCTCGGCGATCCCACCAAGGCCCGGACGGTCCTCGGCTGGACCCCGCGCGTCGGCTTCAAGGACCTGGTGAGGCTGATGGTCGACGCGGACATGTCCGGCCCGCGCCGCTGACCCGCACTAGACCGCGGCGGTCCTCGCTTCGATGAGAGCGTCCAGCTCGTCGCGCAGGCGGGGCAGGATCTCGTCGTAGGTGTAGGCGCCGACCGTCTCCGTCCGCCGCTTCAGGTTGACGTGGGTCGGCCCGCACCACAGCCCCAGGTCCGCGTCGTCCGTCTCGCCGGGGCCGTTGACGCGGCAGCCCATGACCGCGATCGTCAGCGCGTGCGCCTCGGCGTACGCGGTCATGGCCTTGACCGCCTCCGCCAGCTCCACGAAACGCTCGTTCTCGACGCGCGAGCAGGAGGGGCAGGAGATGATGTTGAGCTTGTCGTCGTCGAAGACGGGCACCGACCGGTAGCGGCCGGCGGCGATGTCGGCCAGGATCTGCCGGCCGACCGCGATCTCTTCGTGCTTGCGCGGGTTGGGCAGGGTCAGGCTCACCCGCAGCGTGTCGCCGATGCCGCGCGAGACCAGCTGCTCGAAGGCCACGCGCGTCTTGATGACGCCCTCGGGCGGGATGCCCGCCTCGGTCACGCCCAGGTGCAGCGGGACGTCGGGCCGCTCGGCCGCGAAGCGGGTGTTGGCCTCGATCACCTTCCGCGGGTGCGAGTCCTTGAGGCTCACCACGTAGCGCGTGAAGCCGATGTCGTCGAGCAGACGGCAGTGCTCGAGCGCGGAGTCGACCATGGCCGCGACGTCGTCCTCGGGATGGCGCGCCTTCGTCTCGGGATCGACGCTGCCGCAGTTGACGCCCACCCGGATCGCGCAGTCGTGCGCGCGGGCCACGTCCGCCAGGAAGCGGACCTTCTCGCGCGCCGGCTTGTCCTTCTCGTGGTGGTACAGGTGCCCCGGGTTGTAGCGGATCTTGTCCACGTGCGGCGCGACCTGCGCGGCCAGGCGGTAGTTCTCCTGCAGGTCGACGACCAGGTTCGCGGCCGTCTGCCGCCGGATCTCGGACAGCGCCTCCACGTCCCTGGCCGAGTCGACGGCGACGCGCACCACGTCGCCGCCGGCCCGCCGTATGGCCTCGGCCTGCTCGACGGTGGCGTCCACGTCCTGCGTGCGCGTCGCGCACATGCTCTGGACCGCGATGGGATGCCCCGCGCCGATCGTGACCGTGCCCACCTTCACGGCGCGCGTGTCGTTCCGCTTCGTCATCGCGACCATGGTACCAAAGGGGGCCGACCAGCCCCAAGGAGCGCTAGTCGCGCAGGGCTTCGAGCGAGCGCACGCCGTCCTCGAACGCCAGACGCGCGACCGCGACGCTGATCGCGAGCGCCGCGGCCAGCGAGAGGCCCATCAAGGCCCAGCCGACGGGCGAGATCGGCAGGTGCGAGTGGCGGGCCCAGAGGTAGTGGAACGACGGCCAGGCCAGCAGCGCGATCTCGACCAGGATGAAGAGCACCGCCATCACCATGAAGGCGATGCCGCCGTAGGAGCCGGCGACCTGGGTCAGGTTCTCGGCGGAGAAGCGGGGGTAGCGCGCGCCCAGGCTCGTGGCCAGCGCGACGAGTGCGAGGCTCATGAAGGGGACGGCCACCGCGCACAGGATCTTCAGGAAGGGCTCGGCGCCCAGGAACTCGTTCGCGGCCACCACCAGCCCCTCGGCCAGCACCACCACCGGCAGCAGCCCGATCCCGAACTTCGAGAGGAGGAACGAGCGCAGGGGGACGGGAGACGTGCGCACGACCCAGAAGGCGGGCCCCTCGGCCGACACGGCGGGGAAGACGAAACGCACGGCCACCGCCGCCAGGACGAAGCCGGCCAGGCCCAGGTTGACGAAGGCGTACGCGTTCTTGACCACGCCGCTCATGTACGGCACGCGGTCGAGGTCCAGCACGCGGAAGTTGTAGAGGTACACGAGCGCCAGCGCGAGCAGGAGGAGCAGCTGCGACCACTGGGTGGTGTCGCGCAGGAAGACCTTCAGGTCCTTGATCACGAGCTGTCGTGAGGCGGGGGAGAGCGGGAGGCGCTGGGCCAGGCGCTCCAGGACGCGCAGTCGAGTGAAGCGGGCCTTGCGCGCCTCCTGGGCCTTGCTCCATCCCGGGAAGTAGTGGCGGCCGAAGGCCATGCGACCCAGCACCACCACCGCGAGCGCCGTGCTCCACAGCGCGCCCAGGTGGAGCCCGTCGAAGCCTCCGCGCAGGGCGGCGAACAGGGTCTCGCCGGCCCAGAAGGACGGCAGCAGCGGCATCACCGGCGACTGCAGCCGGGCGAAGAAGCCCGTGATGTCCGGCAGCGATTCCACCTTGAGCAGCTGCTCGGGCCGCAGGAAGCGCAGCAGAAGGACCAGGACGACCGCGAACAGCAGCCCCATGAGCATCAGGACGTCGCGCGCGCGGCGGGCCGGGAACACGTTGACGAGGAGGAGGGTCACGAGCGCCCCGAGCGTCACCGGGATGACGACGAACGGCGCCACCGTGAGCAGCGCCGTCAGGTAGTAGGACGCTCCCGCGCAGCGCGCCATGCCGACGGCGAGCAGGACGGGTCCCAGGAAGACCACGACCATCCACGAGGCCTGGCCGACGGTCCGGGCCAGCCGCGAGTAGTACAGCCGGGCGGACGAGATGGGCGCGGCCAGCAGGAGACGGAGGTCCTCGGACAGGAAGAAGGTCGACAGCGACGTGACCACGCCGCTGAAGGCCAGGAAGGACAGGAAGGTCAGGAAGAGCCAGGAGAGGGCCAGCCGCACCAGGTAGTCGCCCAGCTCCGCGTAGTCGAGCAGCGTGCGCGTGAGCCAGAACACGATCGCGAAGATGGCGAGCCCGACCAGCAGGCCGATGCCGCCGAAGAGTGCGATGCGCGCGCCGTCACCCTGCTGCCGCCGGCGGGCGCGGTTCCGCGCCGTCCACACGGAGGGCAGCAGGAGATAGGGGAACGCGAAGGCCGCGCGCGCCGAGGGCTCAGACACCCTCGTCGATCTCCTGCAGGCCGCTGCCGCCCGTCAGCTTCAGGAACACGGGCGTCAGCTCCTCGTGCTCGCCGCCGGCCAGGGCGCGCAGCTCGTCGACGGTGCCTCGGGCCAGGATGCGCCCCCTGAGGATGATCGTGATGCGGTCGCACATCTCCTCGGCCACCTCGAGCGTGTGCGTGCTCATCAGGATGGAGACGCCCTCGCGGCTGAGCGCGCGGAAGACCTGCTTGATCAGGCGCGCGCCGCGCGGGTCCAGGCCGACCATCGGCTCGTCCACCACGACCGCGCGCGGCTTGTGGAGGAAGGCGGCGCACATCACGAGCCGCTGCTTCATCCCGTGCGAGAAGCTCTCGACCAGCTCGCCCTCCCAGCGCGACAGCTCGAACAGCTCGAGCATCGCGCGGACGCGCGCGTCCACGCCGTTGCGCTCCATGCCGAACAGGCCGGCGTGGAAGCGCAGGAACTCGCCGGCCGTCAGCTTGTCGTAGAGGAAGGGCCGGTCGGGGATGAAGCCGAGCGCGCCCTTGGCCGCTTCGGGCGAGGTCTCGAGGTCGTGGCCCGCGATCGTCACGCGGCCGGCGGTGGGGCGCAGCAGGCCGGCGATGATGCGGATGGTGGTGGTCTTGCCGGCCCCGTTGGGGCCGAGGAAGCCGTGGATCTCGCCCGGCTCCACGTCCAGGTCGACCCCGTCGACCGCGGTGAAGGATCCGTACTTCTTGACCAGCCCGCTGACGCGGATCACAGGATGCCCCAGTCGGACCAGCAGTCCTTCCGCTTCTCCGCCGGCCGCGGCGCGACGAAGGGGGCCGCGGCGCCGTTCGCGGGCCGGCCCACCAGGACGGGTGTGGCGCCCGGAGCCAGCTGCAGGTCGAGGAGCGTCATCTTGAGCCGTCCGATCAGCGGCAGCACGACCGCCTGGCGGTCGAGCCCGCCGCGGGCCAGGCGCACGTGCGTCGCGTCGGCCGGGAACTGGTTGAGCGTCGGGTCGACCGGCAGCCAGAGCCCGCGGCCGCGCTCCTCGACGTAGACCTCGGGCCAGGCGTGGTAGTAGAAGCCGCCGCGGAGGTAGACGAGCCCGACCGCGATGCGCGCCGGCAGGCCGGCCGCGCGGGCGAGGGCCACGTAGAGCGCGGTGTGCTCGTTGCAGTCGCCGACGCGCGTGCGCAGCACCTCCATGGCCGAGGGCAGGCTCACGGTCGGCTTCTTCTCCAGCAGCGCGTTCACGTGCCGCACCAGGTGCTCGGCGCGCGCCCGGGCGCCAGTGACCTTCGCCAGCGCCGCGCGCGACTCCTCCTGGATCTCCGGCGCGTCGCTCTCGATGAAGGGCTCGGCGGCCAGGAAGCGCACGGCCTCCGGATCGGGACGGCCCAGCTCCTCGGCCTGCAGGTCCCGGATCTCGAACACGTCACCCTCGACCGTCTGGCCCGCGCCCTGCAGGTCGGCGGCCGTCAGGCTCCCGACGTTCTCCAGCCGCAGGCGCAGCCGCTGCACCGCGCCGGGGTCGTCGATGCGGCGGGCCTTCTCGGGCACCACCGCCGCCGCCTCGAGCATGTCGGTGCGGATGCGGTCGGGCACGCCCAGGTTCAGGGCCTGGTCGCGCGTCTCGCGCACGACCACGAGACCCATCGGGCTCTCCTCCTTCACCACCTCGCCCGTGTCGGTGACCCACGACAGCGACGTGATCCCTCCGAAGCTCGAGCGCAGCCGGAAGGCCGGGACGGGCCGGTCCGCCGCGCGCACGACCTCGCGCGCCTCCACGTCGATGGTCATGGGCGCGTTCTGGAGCGTCGCGGGATCGAACAGCATCAGCTCGTGCCGCGCGCCGGCGACGAGCCCGGCGGCCGCCAGGCGGCGGGGGACGTTCAGCGAGAGCGCGGGGGCCTGGGCCAGCTCGCGCGACTCGGTGCGCCGCCCGGCGGGGCTCGCGATCGTGAGGTCCAGCCGCCGGCCGTCGAGCCGGCCGAGCACCTCGACCGCGCCCGTGCCGGGATCGAGCGTGAAGGCGAAGGAGCGGACGGCGAACTCGCGGTCGACCTGGACCTGCGTGCGCAGCCGGGCGGCGGACGTCGCGCCCAGCAGCGTCATCTGCAGCTGCCCTTCCTCGCGCAGCTCGAAGCCGTCCGCGACGGGGACGGTCTCCCCGACCATGAAGCCGATCTTGTCGCCCCGGTAGTAGACGCCCTTCCACTGCGCGTCGCCGCCGTAGCGGGCGAGGTCGGCGGCCAGGCTGACCGGCGCGGCCTGCAGGTACGAGCGGTTGACCAGCGCGGCCATGGTCGCGGCCCAGCCGGCGAGGACGAGAACCGTGCCGACGCGTGCCCAGGACCGGGGCAACGGGCGGATCAGCTTCACGCGGCGCGGCCGCCCGGTCCCATCGAAGGATTATACGCAGCGGCGTTGAGGCCGGACGCAGGGCGGGCGGGGACCGCGGTGCTAGACTGCCGATCTCATGGATCCGGCTCGCGTCGACGTCGTCCTGGTGCGGCCGGCGCGCCCCGCGAACGTGGCCGCGGCCTGTCGCGCGCTCAAGAACATGGGCCTTCGATCGCTGGTGCTGGTCGAAGCGCCGGAGATCGACTACGAGGCACGGGCGCTGGCCTACGGCGCCTGGGACGTGCTGGCCGGCGCGCGCCACGCCGCGACGCTGCGCGAGGCGGTCGCGCCGTGCGCGCTGGTCGTCGCGACGTCCGGGCGGGCGGATCCGCTGGCGATGTCTCCGCGCGACCTCGTCGAGCGCGCGCCGGGCCTCGCGGGAGACGGCCGCATCGCCCTCGTCTTCGGCCCCGAGTCGACGGGGCTGCGGCGGGACGAGCTCGAGCTGTGTCCCTGGCGCGTCCACATCCCGGCCGACCCCGCGCACGCCTCGCTGAACCTGGCGCAGGCGGTGCTGCTCCTCGCGTACGAGGTGCGGCTCTCGTCGTCGATGCCGCCCCCGGCCGTGACGGCGAGCCCGGCGCGCGCCGGCGACGTGGAGGACGCGGTGACCGCGCTGGGCGAGGCGCTCCTGGACATCGGCTACCTGAACCCGGCCAACCCCGGCGCCATCCTGGCCGAGCTGCGGCGGCTGCTGGCGCGCGCCCGGCCGACGACGCGCGAGGTGGTGCTGCTGCGCGGTCTCGCGCGGCAGATGCAGTGGGCGGGCCGCAACCTTGCCGGCGGCGGGACCGCGAACACATAATGGCTGCGGGCGAACCCATGAATGAGCTGCGAGTACCCACCGTCGCGCTGCCCGCGGAGGTCCTGAACGCGGACGGCCGCACGCTGCTGGGCCGGATCTTCGTTCCGGCGGCGGCGTCGCACCACGAGGGCCCCACCCGCCCGGAAGAGTGGATCAACGACCCGCACTGGTTCTTCCCGTTCCTGCCAGACGACGGGTCGGGCCCGTTCCTGCTGAACAAGGAGCAGCTGGTCGTGGTGACCGTCGCCTACGAGCGGCTGGAGGAGCACGGCGAGCTGGAGCGGGCGGTGCGCATCGAGTGCGCCGGACGCACCCTGGAGGGCAACCTGCACATCGAGATGCCGAGCAACCAGCAGCGCGTGCTGGACTACCTGAACCAGCCGCCGGCGTTCGTCGCCCTCTACGCGGGGGACCGGGTGCACCTCGTCCACAAGCGGCACGTCGGCCGCATCACGGAGTCGAGGGCCTGATGTCGGTCGAGCGGCTGTTGCAGGCGGCGGTCAAGGCCGGCGGGAGCGAGCTGCGGCTGTCCCCCGGGCGCCGGGTGGTGATCGTGACCCCGGCCGGCGAGCGCGAGGTGCAAGGCGCGCCCCAGACGCCGGAGACGATCGACCAGCTCGTGGGCCCGACGCTCACCCCCGACGCCCGCGGCCTGCTCAGCGCGGGCCGCGCGGAGTGGCGGATCGAGGTCTCGGGCGTGGGGCCCGTCGCCGCGTGGGCCGAGCGCCGCAACGGCGCGCTCCACGCAGGCTACGTGCCGGGCGGCATGGTCGCGGCCGCCGCCGTCGCTCCCGCGCCCCGGCCGGCCGCGAGCCCGCAGCCGGCGGTGGCGAGCGCGCCACCGGTGGGCGGGAGCGCCGCCGAGATGGAGAAGCTGTTCGCGCTCATGATCGAGCGCAAGGCGTCCGACATCCACATCGCCGCCGGCAACCCGCCCATCCTGCGCATCGACGGCGTGATCGTGCCGCTCACCGACCGGCCCGTCATGACCCCCGCGGACACCGAGCGGCTGTTGTGGCCGATCGCGCCCGAGCGCAACCGCGAGGAGTTCCAGCGGCGCAACGACACCGACTTCGCGTACGAGATGCGCGGCGTGGCGCGCTTCCGCTGCAACTTCTTCCGCGACCGCAAGGGCATGGGCGGCGTGTTCCGCGTCATCCCGACGAAGATCCTCACCGCGGACGAGATGGGCCTGCCCAAGGAGATCCTCGACCTGTGCGCTCTGCCCAAGGGGCTGGTGCTGGTCACCGGTCCGACGGGGTCCGGCAAGTCGACGACGCTCGCCGCGCTCGTCGACCACGTGAACCGGACGCGCACCGACCACATCATCACCATCGAGGACCCGCTCGAGTTCGTGCACGAGAACAAGAAGTGCCTGATCAACCAGCGGCAGGTGGGCGAGCACACCAGCAGCTTCAAGGACGCGCTCCGCGCGGCGCTGCGCGAGGACCCCGACATCGTGCTGGTGGGGGAGATGCGCGACCTGGAGACGGTGGCCATCGCGATCGAGACGGCGGAGACGGGCCACCTGGTGTTCGGCACGCTGCACACGTCGTCGGCCGCCTCGACGGTCGACCGCATCATCGACCAGTTCCCGGCCGACCGGCAGGGCCAGATCCGCGTGATGCTCGCCGAGAGCCTCAAGGCCGTGATCAGCCAGGTGCTGTGCAAGAAGATCGGCGGCGGCCGCGTGCCCGTGCTGGAGGTCCTGATCGGGATCCCGTCCGTATCCAACCTCATCCGTGAGGCCAAGATCTTCCAGATCCCGAGCATCATGCAGACGGGCAAGAAGTACGGCATGACGATGATGGCCGACAGCTTCATCGACCTGGTGAAGCGCAAGGTCGTGGCCCCGCAGGACGCCTGGGCCAAGGCGATCGACAAGGCCGGGCTCCTGGCCGCCTTCAAGAAGAACGGCATCGACACCTCCTTCGCGCCCGCGGAGGGGACGGGCAACTGACCGCGCGCCCGACCCTCCTGCCGGTCGACGTGGATGCCCCCGCGGCGGATGCGGTGGAGCAGGCGGTGTCGGTGCTCCGCGCCGGCGGGTTGCTCGTCTACCCGACGGAGACCCTCTACGCGCTCGGTGCCCTCGCGCTGGACGCCGCGGCCGCCGACCGCGTGCGCGCGGCCAAGGGCCGGGCCGACGACAAGCCGCTTCCCCTCATCGCCGCGGACCGCGATCAGGCGCGCCAGCTGTGCGCGGAGTGGCCCGAGGAGGCGGCACGGCTCGCCGCGCGCTTCTGGCCCGGCCCCCTGACCCTGGTGCTTCCCGCGGCCCCGCGCGTGCCTTCCGAGGTCACCGCCGGTGGCGGGACGGTCGCGGTGCGCGTCCCGGGCCGTGCGCTGCCGCGGAGCCTGTGCGCGGCCGCGGGCCCGCTGGTCTCGACGTCCGCCAACCGCGCGGGCGAGCCGCCGGCCACGCAATGCGCCGACGCGGTGGCGGCCGTCGGCGCGGCGGTGGCGCTGGCGCTGGACGGCGGAACCTGCGCGGGCGCGCCCTCGACGATCGTCGAGCTGGGCCGGGGCGGTCCGCGCTTCCATCGGGAAGGTGCGATCGCGCGTGCCGTCGTGCTGGCGGCCTTGGGATAGAATCGAGCGTTAGAGAGAGGTCGTTCCATCATCAGCCCCGATCGCCGCCCACCCGCTTCCTCTTCCGAGACCGCACTCCTCGTCGGCGTGTCGAGCGGCGCCCGCGCGCGCTCGCGCGCCGAAGCCTCCATGGAGGAGCTGAGGCAGCTCGCCCGCAGCGCCGGCGCGTCTGTCGTCGGCAGCGTGATCCAGGAGAAGCCGCGGCTCGATCCGGCCACGCTCATCGGCAGCGGCAAGGTCGAGGAGGTGGCGCGGCTGGCGGAGCAGACGCACGCGGAGGTGCTGCTCTTCGACCACGAGCTGTCGCCCATCCAGCAGCGGAACCTGGAGCAGGCGGTCGGCCGCAAGACGCTCGATCGCACCCAGCTGATCCTCGACATCTTCGCCAGGCGCGCGCGCACGCGGGAGGGCCGCCTGCAGGTCGAGCTGGCCCAGCTCGACTACCTGCTGCCGCGCCTGCTGGGCAAGGGCGTGCTGCTGTCGCGGCTGGGCGGCGGCATCGGGACGCGCGGGCCCGGTGAGACCAAGCTGGAGACCGATCGGCGCCGCATCCGCCAGCGCATCCAGTCGATCAAGCGGGAGATCGAGCGCGTCCGCCGCACCCGACGCACGCGGCACAGCGGACGCACGCGGGCGGAGGCGCCGGTGGTCGCGCTCGTCGGTTACACGAACGCCGGCAAGTCGACGCTGTTCTCGACGCTGACGCACGCGGAGGCGCCCGCCTCGGACCAGCTCTTCATGACCCTCGACCCGCTCGTCCGACGGGCCCGGCTGGCCGCCGGCCAGGCGGCGCTGCTGGTCGACACGGTCGGCTTCATCCAGAAGCTGCCGCACTCGCTGGTGGCCGCGTTCCGGGCCACGCTGGAGGAGGTCACGCAGGCGGACCTGCTGCTCCACGTGATGGACGCGTCGGCCGAGGACATGGCCGAGCGCGAGGAGTCGGTGAACGCGGTGCTGGACGAGATCGGGGCGGGGGACCGGCCGCGCATCGACGTGCTGAACAAGATCGACGCGCTGGGCCCGGAGCGCCGGCGCGCCCTGCAGGACGCGCGCCCCGAAGGCGTCCTGGTTTCGGCGCGCACGGGCGAGGGGCTGGACACGCTGCGCGACCTGCTGCTCCGGCGCCTGGAGCTGGCGCCCACCAGCGTGCGCCTGCGGTTCGGCGCCGCCGAGCAGCGCGCGATCGCGTCCGTGTACACGGCGGGGCGCGTGCTCGCGCACGAGGCGGACGGCGACCAGGTGGTGATCGAGGCCGAGATCCCGGCCCGGCTGGTCGAGCGCTACCGGGCCCGGTTCGCATGAGGAGGATCCTCGCGACGGCCGCGCTGGCGATGGCGGCCGCCGCCTGCGCGAAGGCGGTGGTGCGCGCGCCGCAGCCCTCGACGGAAGGGTACGTGTTCCCTGGCGCGCTCCCCGACGAGGTCCGGCCCGACGAGCTGCGCCGCATCGAGGAGTCCTGGCGCGCGCTCCGCTCGGGCGACCTCAAGCAGGCGGAGAAGGGGTACCGGGCGGTGCTGGCCGCGAAGCCGGGTCTGCCCGCCGCGGAGACCGGCCTGGGGTACGTGGCCCTGCAGGCGGGGCGCGTGGCGGAGGCCGAGCGGCGGTTCGCGGCGGCGCTCGCGTCCCGCGCGGACTACGCGCCCGCGCTGGTGGCGAAGGGCCACGCCGCGCTGCGCCGCGACGATCCCGAGGCCGCGCTCGAGGCCTTCCGCGCCGCGCTCGCGATCGACCCCCGCGAGCCGGGGGTCAAGCGGCGCATCGCCGAGCTGCGCCTCCAGGTCACCGAGCGCCGCGTGGCCTCGGCGCGCGAGGCGCTCGAGCGTGGGCAGACGGCCGCCGCGATCGAGGTCTACAGCCAGGCCCTCGCGGACGCGCCGGAGGTGGCCGGGCTGCGGCTGGAGCTGGCCGAGCTGCTGGCCCGGGAGGGCCGCAGCGGCGAGGCCATCGCCCTGCTGGAGACCGACCCGACGGGAGACCGCCAGGTGCTGCTGCGCCTGGGCGAGCTGCTGGTGCAGGCGCAGGAGCACCAGCGCGCGCTGGGGACGTACCGACGGATCCTGGAGCGCGACCCGAAGGACGAGGAGGCGCATCGCAAGGCATGGGAGGCGCGGCAGCAGCAGGAGCTGCTGCAGATGCCCGAGGAGTACCGGCGTATCGCGGCCGCTCCGCAGATCTCGCGCGCCGACCTGGCCGCCCTGCTTTCGGTCAAGGTGACGGCACTGTCCCGCACCAAGGCGGCCGAGCCGCGCGTGGCGGTCGACATCTCCGGCTCCTGGGCCCGAGAGCACATCATCAAGATCCTGTCCCGCGACATCATGGCGGTCTACCCCAACCACACGTTCCAGCCGGGCGCCATCGTGCGCCGGGGCGACCTGGCGCGCGCGCTCCAGCACATCCTCGACCTCCTGGGCCAAGCCCCCACCCCGGCCCCCGAGCTGGCCGACCTGTCGCGCAGCAGCCTGCACTACTATCCCGCGGGCCGGGTGGTCGCGGCCGGCCTCATGGACCTGACGCCCTCGGGCGCGTTCGAGGCCTGGCGTCCGGTGAGCGGGGAAGAGGCGGTCCAGGTGATCGAGAACCTGGTGCGGCTCGTCGGCCCTTGACGCCACCCGGCCGACGCGGGCGACGCAAAAGCTGCTAAGATCGCGCCACCCGGGAGACAATCCAAATGGACGAGAAAGAGCTGCTGAGAACCGTTCCCATCTTCTCGGAGCTCACGGACGACGACATCGTGAGCCTGGCACGGCTCTCCATACGCAAGCACTACGCGAAGGACGCGGTCGTCTTCTTCGAGAACGAGGAGGGCGACTTCTTCTTCATGATCCTGGACGGGCGCATCAAGGTGACGATCCTGGGCGACGACGGCCGCGAGGTGATCCTGTCGCTCCTCGGGCCGGGCGACTTCTTCGGGGAGATGGCCCTGCTCGACAACGAGCCGCGCTCGGCGACGGCCATCGCGGTCGAGGACTCGGAGCTGCTGTCGCTGCACCGCACCGACTTCCAGACGGTGCTCTCGGACAAGAACAGCATCGCCACCAGCCTGATGCGCATCCTCTCGGGGCGCCTGCGCAAGGCCAACCACCAGATCTCCACGCTGGCGCTGCTCGACGTGTACGGGCGCGTCGCGCGCGTGATCGTGGACATGGCGCGCGAGGAGGGCCGCCGCCTGAAGGACGGTCGCATCGCCTTCCGCCGAGCCACCCACCAGGAGATCGCCAACCGCATCGGGACCACGCGCGAGACCGTGACCCGCATGCTGAAGGACCTGGAGCGGCAGGGTCTCATCCACGTCGAGGGCAAGGAGCTGGTCGTCCAGCCCGACTTCGAGAAGGTGTTCGACTAGGGCACGCGGTACGGGGAGGCGGCGGGGCCCTCCCCGCTCAGAGCAGGCTCAGCAGGTGGTCCTTGATGCGCGCGCGGACCGCCTCGTCCTTGGTCGCGGCCAGGGCCAGCTCCCACATCTCCACGGCCTTCCGCCAGAACTCCTGCTTCTGGTAGAGGTTCGCGAGCGCCGTGATGGCGTCGTAGAACTCGGGGTTGGTCTGGATCGCGCGCTCGTAGTGGTCGATCGCGTGGAAGACCATGTCCCGCTTCTCGTAGGTCATCGCCAGGTAGTAGTGCAGCAGGTCGCCCAGCTGGTCGATGGCGAGGCCCTTGCTGAAGGCGGCGATGGCCTCGTCCAGCCGGTCCTGCTTGAGCGCGATCACGCCTTCCTTGAGGTGCTGGCGGGCGGCGGCTTCCGAGGCGGGCGACAGCCCGGCCGGCGCGCGGTTCAGGAGGGTCTCCACGCGTCGGAGGAACTCGGCGTTCTCGAACGGCTTCTCGATGTAGTCGTCGGCGCCGTACTTCTCCTTGACGTCCGCCGCGAAGCGCCAGCCGATATGCACGGCCGAGACCAGGATCACCGGGATGTGTCGGAAGCGCTCCGAGGTCTTGAGCTGCCGGCAGATCTCGAAGCCGTGCACCTCCGGCAGCATGCCGTCCAGCACCACCAGGTCCGGCATGGTCTCCTTGACGCGAGTGAGCGCCTCCCGCCCGGCCGACGCCGTGACCACGCGGTACCGGCGCGCCTGGAGGATCTGCTCCATCAGCTTCAGGATCTGTTCGTCGTCGTCCACCGCGAGGATGGTCACGACCTCCTCGACCGCGGGGACGCGCCCCTGAGGCGCCGGCAGCGGCGGTGCGACGAGCGGCGCCCCGGCCAGCGTCTCGAAGACCGCGCGCTCCTTCTCTTCCAGGGGAACGATCTTGATGGGCGCCGTCTGCGGGGTGGACGGGGCGGGCGCCGTGACGGTCTCCGTGCCCGGAGCGGGGCGGGCGTCGCGCGGCCGCTGGACGTTGGGCGTGATGCGCCGGACGCCGGCCTTGAGGGCGCGCCTGGCCTCCAGGATCGCGTTCTTCACGCTCGACTCCAGCGCGATCATGGGCGCCAGGCGCACCCCCGTCTTGAACTCGATCTCCGACACCAGCGCGTGGTCCATGGGGTCGGACATCGCGAGCTGCAGCCGCGTGCCCTCCACGCGCAGTGGGAACACGAGGTTGCGCTCGCACATGTCGAGGGGGACCACGTCGAGCAGGCTCAGGTCGATCTCGATCTTGGAGAGGTCGACGGGCGGCACGCCCAGCTGGCGGCCCAGGTACGTCACCGCGAACTTCTCGGTGAGGATGTGCTGGCGCACCAGCACGCTGGCCAGGCGCTCGCCGAAGGTGCGCTGCAGCCCCAGCGCCTCCGCCAGCTGGGCGGGGTTGATGAGGTCCGCCTCCAGCAGGATCTCGCCCAGCTCCCGCTTGGGCACTAGCGGCGCGCCCGCGCCTTGCCCAGCTCGATCCGCAGGAGGCCGTCCCGGAACTGGGCCGAGACGTCGTCGGGATCGACGGCCTGCGTCAGCGCGAAGCTGCGGGCGAAGGGCCCGTGGCTGCGCTCCATGCGATGGAAGCGGTCGGGCCGCGCGGGCAGGCGCGGGCGCCGCTCGCCCTTGACCACCAGCCGGTCGCCGTCGACGGCCACCTCGACGTCGTCCTCGTCGATGCCGGGCAGCTCCATGAGCACCACGAAGGAGTCCCCCGTCTCGTACACGTCCGCAACCGGCGTCCAGCCGGAGGTCGGGAGCTGCGAGGGGATCCGCTCCGGTGAGAGCGCCTCCTCGAGCAGCCGGTTCATGGTCTCCTGCAGGCTGAGGATGTCGCCGAGCGGGTCCCAACCACGAATGGCCATGGTGCTTTCTGCAGCTCCGGAGCAGTGATGCGGCGGAACCCGTCTGGTGGAAAGCGGCAGGGGCAGTGTAGGACCGAAGCGGTCCGCTTTCAACATCAGGAGCGGGCCCGCCGGGCCAGCTCCGCCAGCAGCGCCAGCGCCTGCAGGGGCGTCAGGTGGTCCACCTCGAGCCGCCGCAGCTCCTGCAGGACCGCCTCCTCCTCGCCGGAGAACAGGGCGAGCTGCCGGGGCTGCGCGCTCGCGTCGGCCTGCGAGTGGGCCAGGCGCGGACGGCCCTCGCGGTCGAACTCGGTGCGCTCCAGGTTGGCCAGGATCTCCTGCGCGCGCACCACGACGGAGGCCGGCAGGCCCGCCAGCCGCGCCACCTGGATGCCGAACGAGCGGTCCGACCCGCCCGCCTCGATCTTGCGCAGGAACACGACCGAATCCTGCCACTCGCGTGCGGAGACGTGCAGGTTGCCGACGCCCGCCACGTGCGCGCCCAGGTCGGTCAGCTCGTGGTAGTGGGTGGCGAAGAGGGTCTTGGGGCCTCCGCCGGCCGCGCCCGCGAGGTGCTCCGCCACCGCCCAGGCGATCGAGAGACCGTCGAAGGTCGCGGTCCCGCGCCCGATCTCGTCCAGCAGCACGAGGCTGCGCGCCGTGGCGTGCCGGAGGATGTGCGCGGTCTCCTGCATCTCGACCATGAACGTCGACTGGCCGCGCAGGATGTGGTCGGCCGCGCCGACGCGCGTGAAGATCCGGTCCAGCACGCCCACCTTCGCCGACCGGGCGGGCACGAACGAGCCCATCTGGGCCATGAGCGCGATGAGAGCGGTCTGGCGCAGGAACGTGGACTTGCCGCCCATGTTGGGCCCGGTCAGGATGAAGAGGCGCGCCTGGCCCTCGCCGACGGAGAGGTCGTTCGCGACGAACGGCTCGGGGAGAACCCGCTCCATGACCGGGTGGCGCCCCTCCTGGAACGCGAGCTCGTCGCCCTCGGTCACGCGCGGCTTCACGTAGTCGTAGCGGCACGCCGCCTCGGCCAGCGACGCCAGCACGTCGAGCGTGGCCACGGCGTTCGAGGTCTGCTGGAGCCGGCGCGCCTGCGCCGCCACGCGGGCGCGCAGCGCCTCGAACAGCGCGGTCTCGCGCTCGAGGATCCGCTCGTCGGCCGCGAGCACCTTCTCCTCGTACTCCTTGAGCTCCGGGGTGACGAAGCGCTCGCCGTTGGCCACCGTCTGCTTGCGGATGTAGTCCGCCGGGACCAGGCCGAGGTTGGTCCGGCTGATCTCGATGAAGTAGCCGAAGACGCGGTTGAAGCGGACCTTGAGGGACGCGATGCCGGTGCGCTGACGCTCACGCTCCTCGATGGCGGCGATGGTCGTTCGCCCGCCGTGGCTGACGTCGCGCAGCTCGTCGAGCTCCGGGTCGACCCCCGACCGGATGAGGCCTCCCTCCTTGACGCCGGCCGGCGGCTCGTCCACGAGCGTCGCCTCCACGTCGGCCGCGACGTCGAGCGGGGGATCGAGCGACTTGACCTCCTGGCGCAGCACCGGGGCACCTGCCTCTGCGAGCGTCTCCGCCGCGGCAGGCACCACGCGGAGCGATCGGGCCAGCCCGGTGAGGTCGCGTGGGCCCGCGGTGCCGAGCGTGACGCGTCCGACGATGCGCTCGATGTCCTGCACCGGCTTCAGGACCTCGCGCAGCGTGCCGCGCTCGCGCGTGCGGAACGCGAGCTCCTCGACCGCGTCCAGGCGGTCCTGGATGGACGCCAGGGCCGACAGCGGCCGCAGGATGAACTCGCGCACGCGCCGGGACCCCATCGGCGTGACGCTCAGGTCGAGGACGGAGAGGAGGGTGCCCGCGCGCCCGCCGTCGGCCAGGCTCTCGGTCAGCTCCAGGTTGCGCCGCGTGAGCGCGTCGAGCACCAGGCCGTCCGCCCGGTCGCGGACCCGCAGCCCCGTGACATGCGTGAGGTCGCGCTTCTGCGTGTCGCGCACGTAGCGCAGCGCGGCGCCGCCGGCGGCCGTGGCCTGGGGCAGGCCCTCGCAGCCGAACGCCTCCAGCGTGACCACGCCGAAGTGGCCCAGCAGGTGCTGGCGGGAGGCGCGCGGGTCGAGCCAGCGGTCGTCGATGTCGGAGCGGGGGATTCCTCCGTCGCCCAGCGGGTCGGCGATCCAGGCGGGCAGCTCCGCGTTGCGCGCCGCCAGCACCTCGCGCGGACGGGAGGCGGCCAGCTCGTCACGCAGCGCCTCCCAGCGGCCGGCGCCGGTCCACTCGGCCACGAAGAACTCCCCGGTCGTGGCCTCGAGCCAGGCGGCCCCCAGGGACGTGGGTCCGGGCGCCAGGGCCAGCACGAACGCGCTCTCGCCGGCTTCCAGCGCCTGGGCCTCCAGCTGCGTGCCGGGGGTGACCACGCGTACGACCTCGCGGCGCACGACGCCCTTGGCCGAGCGCGGATCCTCCATCTGCTCGCACAGCGCCACCCGGAAGCCCTGCTTCACGAGCCGCGCGACGTAGCCGGTGGCCGCGTGGTGGGGCACGCCGCACATGGGGATCGGCGCGCCGTCGCGGTCGTTCGACCGGGAGGTGAGCGTGATGTCCAGCGCCTTGGCCGCGGTGACCGCGTCCTCGAAGAACATCTCGTAGAAGTCGCCCATGCGGAAGAACAGCAGCGCGTCCGGGTGCTCCGCCTTCATGCGGTGGTACTGCTGCATCGCGGGCGTGACCGTGGTCGCCGGCATGAGGCCCCGCAGTATACCGGCAGCATGGCCACGGCCAGGCCCCTTGCCCCGGTCGAATCGCGGCTGGTATCGTCGCGATGCGTTGCGTGTCATCGCGGTCGATACCAGCTCGGAGCGGGCGAGCGTGGCGCTCGTCGACAAGGGCGAGACCCGCGGCGAGGTCCGCCTCGTCACCACGCTCCCGTCGGTGGCCGTGCTGCCCGCGGTCGAGTTCCTGCTGCGCTCCTGCGGGCTCACCCCGTCGGACGTCGAAGGCTACGCGGTCGCGGTGGGGCCGGGATCGTTCACGGGGGTGCGGGTTGCGCTCAGCACCGTCCAGGGGCTGGCGCTCGGGTCGGGGCGCCCCTGCCTCGGCCTCTCCACGCTGGACATCCGCGCCGCTGGCGTGGCCGGGGAGGCCGAGAGCCTGGTCGTGCTGCTCGACGCGTTCCGGGACGAGGTGTTCGTCGGCCGCTACGACCGCGACGCGCGCCCACTGGGACCGCCCACGCGCGAGAAGCCCGAGGACGCGCTGGCCAGCCTGCCGCCCGAAAGCGTGGTCACGGGCGACGGCGTGCGGCGCCACGAGCCGCTGGTGCGCGAGCGGCTCCCGCGGGCGCGGATCGTCCCGGGCGACCCCTTCCTGGCCGCAACGCTCGGCCGGCTCGCGGAGGCGGCCCTCGCACGCGGCGAGGGCGTGGATGCGGCGGCGCTGCGCCCGCTCTACCTGCGCGACGCGGGCATCCGGCCGCCCGGCCGATGACGGCGGCCGTCTACCTCGAGCGCGCCACGGCCGACGACGTGGGCGCGCTGGCGGCGCTCGAGCGCGCGAGCTCGCCCCATCCCTGGACGCCGGAGGGCTTCGCGGGAGCGATCCGCGGGGCGGCGGGGGAACGGGTCGTGGTGCTCAGGGCGGGGGACCGCTCCGCGATCGGGTACTGCGCCTGGCAGGAAGTGGCGGACGAGGTCCACGTCCACAACATCGCCATTGCTCCGGACCGGCGGGGCCAGGGCCTGGGGACGCGGATGCTCGCCGCCTGCCTGGCCCTCGCCCGCGGGCGGGGGGCGCGACGGGCCTTCCTGGACGTCCGCGAGGGGAACCGGCCGGCCCGCGCCCTCTACACGCGCCTGGGGTTCCGCGAGGCCGGAAGACGCCGGCTCTACTACGCCGAGCCGGCCGAGGACGCGGTCGTCATGGAAGCGTCGCTGGAAGCGAACGGAATCTTGAAATCGGGCGAGGGCGCGTGCTAACGTCGAAGTGGAGCCTGGCCCCCGGGTCCGAGCGCTCCACCCATGAAATCACAGGCGCGCCGCTTCCGCCCGTCCCAGCATCGAATGGGAGGTGCCGATGTCCCAGATCTCCGGTTCACTCAGGGAGACTCTCCTCGGCCAGAATGAGGAGTATCGCCGGCTGGACGAACAGCATCACGAGTTCGACAGCCGCCTCAGGACACTGACCGAGAAGGTCGTGCTCAGCGACGAGGAGCAGGTCGAAGAGACCGTGCTCAAGAAGAGGAAGCTCCAGGTGAAGGACCGGATGGAGGCGATCGCGCGCCAGGCCGCCCACCCCGGAGGGGGCGAGGGACGAGTGGGACCGGGCCGGCGGCGTCCGGCCCGGCACGGGTGAGCGGCTCGCGCGCGACGTCGCAGGGAGAACCCGCATGAGCATCGCCCGCGAGGGCTGGCCGTTCATCGCATCGCTGTTGGGAGTCGGTCTGGCGCTGGCCCTGTTCCGGTTGCCGTGGGTCGCCGTGCCCGTTCTCCTGCTGGGCCTGTTCACGGCCTACTTCTTCCGTGACCCGGAGCGCAGCGTACCCTCCGACCCCCGGCTGGTGCTTTCTCCCGCGGACGGGAAGGTGATCGTGGTGCAGCCCGCGCCGGCCGAGCATGCGCTGGGGCCGGGAACCACGCAGATCTCGATCTTCCTCTCGGTGTTCGACGTCCATATCAACCGCACGCCGATCGCCGGGCAGGTGACGCGGGTCCGGTATCACGCGGGCGCGTTCCTGCCGGCGTGGGACGACAAGGCGTCGCTGCAGAACGAGCAGAACGCCGTGACGGTCGAGGCGGGCGGCACGGCGGTCGAGTTCAAGCAGATCGCCGGCCTGATCGCGCGGCGGATCGTGTTCAAGAAGCGTGAGGGCGACGCGGTCGCGACCGGGGAGCGCGTGGGCATGATCAAGTTCGGCAGCCGCGTGGACGTGTTCGTGCCGGCCTCGGTCAAGGTCACGGTCCGGAAGGGCGACCGCGTGCAGGGCGGGCTGAGCGTCCTGGGAGAGCGCACGTGAGGGACGGGTCGGGCAAACGCCCCCCGCGCTTCAAGCGCGGCGTCGCGATCCTGCCCAGCCTCTTCACGACGGCCAACCTGTTCCTCGGCTTCTGGGCCATCATCCGGGCCCTTCACGGAAGGTTCGAGGAGGCGGCGCCGCTCATCGGCTGGGCCATCGTGCTGGACCTGATGGACGGCCAGATCGCGCGCCTCACGCACACGACAAGCGAGTTCGGCGGAGAGCTCGACAGCCTCTGCGACGTGATCTCGTTCGGCGTGGCGCCGGCCCTGCTCGCCTACCTCTGGGCGTTCCAGTCGCTGGAGCGGCTGGGCTGGCTGGTCGCGTTCCTCTTCGTCGTGTGCGGCACGCTGCGCCTCGCCCGCTTCAACGTCCAGCGGCACGTGGTCGACAGCCGGTATTTCGTGGGGCTGCCGATCCCCGCGGCGGCCGCGCAGGTGGCGGCGTGGGTGTACTTCATGCCGGATCCGGTGACCGAGCGCGCGCACGCCGCGGTCGCGCTAGGGCTGCTGGCCACGCTGGCCTTCCTCATGGTCAGCACCATCCGCTACCGCTCGTTCAAGAAGCTCGACCTGCGCAGCCGGCGCAGCTACGTCACCGTGGTCGGGATCGCGCTGGGCTTCCTCCTCGTCGCCTATCACCCGGCCGGCGTGCTGCTCGGAGCGGCGAGCGCCTACTGGCTGTCGGGCCCGACCTTCTACCTGGTGAGCCTCATGCGCCGTCGGCCCGGTCCCCCCGAGGCGGTGACGGCGGATCCGACCGCCTGAGCGAGCCGCCCGGGCCGGCTGCGATGCATCCCACCGTCGGCGTCGGAGGCGTCGTCGTCCACGACGGCCGCGTGCTGCTGATCCGCCGGGGCAAGGAGCCGCTCCGCGGTCGCTGGGTCGTGCCCGGAGGGACGGTCGAGCTGGGGGAGACGCTCGAGGCCGCCCTGGTCCGCGAGGTGCGCGAGGAGACCGGGATCGTCGTGCGCCCGCTGGAGCTGATGACCGTCTTCGACCGCATCGAGCGCGCCGCGACGGGCGTGGCGTACCACTACGTGATCGTGGACTACCGCTGCGCCTTCGTGTCGGGCGCGCTGGAGGCAGGGACGGACGCGCAGGAGGCGGCGTGGGTGGCCGAGGACGACCTCGAACGCTACGACCTTCCCGGCCTCGCGCTGGAGCTGGTCCGCCGGGCCTTCCGGGCGGGCACTTGACATCCGCGACGGCACGGGGCACCCTACCTCAAGTAACACCTTGGCCATAAGGGCCAACTCGCGCGCGCAGGAGGGAAAATGAGGCTCGGTCTGACGGTCTTCGCTGTGGTGCTCGCCCTGGGCGTCGGGACCGCGGAAGCGGGCAAGAACTTCCCGAAGCCGATCGACTCGCCCGTGGTCCGCCCGAAGGTGAAGGAGTACCACAAGCCCGGGACCAAGGTGAAGCACCTGCAGGAGGGCAGCAAGATCGTGGCGGTCCTGTCCGACCAGGCCACGGCCTAGCCCTCAGGCGGCGTGCCCCTGCGTCCGCGCAGGCAGCCATAGCGTCGCGCGTGTCCCGCCCTCGGAAGGCCGCGACATGGACACGCCGCCGCCGTGGTCCTCCGCGATCTTCCGCACCAGTGGCAGGCCCAGCCCGCTGCCACCCGTCTTCGTGGAGAAGAACGGCTCGAAGATGCGGTCGGCCAGCTCGGGGTCGATCCCCGGCCCCGAGTCCTGCACCCACAGCTCGACCCGGCCGCCGGCCTCCGCCGGCCGCAGCCCCACCTCGATGCGCCCGCTCTCGCCGACCGCCTGGAGGGCGTTCTCGAGCAGGTTGACGATCGCGCGCTCCAGGAGCCGGCGGTCGCCCAGCACGGCCGGCACCGGACCTTCCGCGTGCACCGCGAGGCTCACGCCGGGCGGCAGCGCGACGCGGTAGGGCTCGATCACGTCCGAGACCAGGCGCGCCGGGTCCTGCATCTCCAGCACGGCCGCGGGCGGCCGCGCGAAGGCCGAGAACTCGGTGACGATGCCGCGCAGGATGCGTACCTGCTTCAGGATCGTGGTCGTGCAGGACTCGAGGGCGGCCTCGAAGTCGACGCGCCGGTCCCGCCAGACGCGGCGGAGGTGCTCGGCCGAGAGCTGGATGGGCGTCAGCGGGTTCTTGACCTCGTGCGCGACCTGCCGCGCCATGTCCGCCCAGGTCGCGAGCCGGTTGGAGCGCTCGAGGTCGCGGCGCTGCCGGTCGAGATCGCCCGCCATCTGGTTGAACGACTCGACCAGCGTCCGGAGCTCGTCCCGGCTGGTCGGCTGCACGCGCGTCGCCAGGTCGCCTTCGGCGATGCGGCGCGTGGCCGACGTCAGGGCGCTGAGCGGGCCCGAGATGCGGCGGGCCACCTGCTGGGCGAAGAGGGCGGCCAGGCCCAGGAAGACGAGCGAGGCCAGCCGGATGGCGCGCTCGAGGTCCTGCACCGTCGCCTCCACTTCCCGCTGCCGCGACGCGAGCGGGAGCGACAGCACCCCGCTCGCATTGTCGGCGGTGCGCACGGGCATGGACGCGACCAGGTAGGAGAAGGCGCCGATCCGCTCGGTGCGCAGCGTGGAGGGGTTGCCCTCGAGCACCAGCGTGCGGTACACGCTGCCCGAGAGGCGCGGGGCCAGCAGGCCCGAGGTGTAGAGTTCCCGCTTGCTGGAGGCGGCCAGCCGCCCGCCCTCGAACACGGCCAGGTCGTTGCGGATCAGGCTGGAGACCCAGACGAGCGCGGCGTCGGTGACCGGCTCCGCCCCCGCCGGCTCGCCCCGCTGGAAGAAGACGAAGTCCTCGACCGCCTTGCGGGCGACGCTCACACGCTCGAGGCCCTGCTTGTTCGCCTCCTCCCACAGCCGGTCGGACACGAACTTGCTCACCACCACCTGCAGGACCACGACCGGCGCCACCGCGAGCACGGAGAAGGCCACGAACAGGCGCAGCGCGAAGCGGCGCTGCACCGCCGTACGCAGCGACGTGAGGGAGAGGTCGGGGCGCCGCAGGGCCGTGCGGACCAGGACCGTCGCGACGAGCAGCAGCAGGGCGGCCAGGGCGCAGGCCGCGACGGCCTCCACCAGGTCCCCCAGCCGCCGGCCCCACGACACGCGGGGATGGGCGAGGACGTAGACGTCGTCGCGGTCCGCGAACACGTAGGCGTGGTGGGGCTGTCCGTCCACCTCCAGCACGGTCCAGACGCCCGGGCCCTCCGGGATGAGCTCGGACGCGAGGACCGCGGGCAGGGGAGGGGGCCGCTCGGCCGAGCTGAACGCGACGTCGCGCCCGTGCGCGTACGCGACCAGGACCAGCGGGTCCTGGCGGACCGGCGCGCGCGGGGCGGGCCGGAAGAGCAGCGAGTAGGGGTCCTTCGTGCGGAGGAACGGAAGGTTCCAGAAGTCGTCCGCCACGTAGACGTGGATGCCGCCGCGGACCCGACCCCCCTCCGTCAGCAGCCGGCGCGCGCGCAGCACGCTCCGCGCGGTGCTGGCGAGGCTGCTCGCCTCGGTCGTGACCCTCCAGATCTCGTTGGACGGAAGGGCTCGGCTCGAGAGGGAAGGCAGGTTGAGCGCGAAGCGGCTGATGACGGCTCCGTCCGCGTCCTGGATCTCGATGGCGGAGGAGAACCCGCGCGCGGCCAGGTCGGTCGAGGTCCAGACGGCGAACGCGAGCTCCTCGACGCCCGGACGGCCCCGGCCGTCCGGCATGTCGCCCAGCAGGTGCAGGGAGTCGATGCGCTTCTGGGTCTCCGTCAGCACCTGCCCCCGGAACTCGGGCTGGCGGAGGACGAGCGGCGCTTCGGCATGCGCGATGCGCTCCTGCAGGCGGCGCTGGCCGAGCGCGAAGAGCGAGGGCTGGAGCAGCGCGCCCACCAGCGCGGCGAGCGCCAAGAGCGCTCCCGCGCGGGCGCCTGCGGGCTTCGCGTCCAGGGCGGCCAGCGGCCGGGGCCAGAGCCCCGCCCAGCGCAGCCCCGCGCCGGTGAGCAGGAACGCCGCCACCACCGAGGCGAGCAGCGCCAGCTGGAGCAGCGCGTGGGCGAGGCTGGGCGGGACGAGGGTGATCGTCTCCAGGTCGATGGCGCTGTGGTCGACGGCGTCCGCGACGAGCCGCCCGGCCAGCGTGAGGGCCAGCGCGCCCACCAGGACCGCGGCGATCCGTGCGACCGGCCGGCTCGTCGGGGGCCGCCGGCGCGCGGCGGCCAGTGCGCACCCGGAAGCGACGAGCACGGCCGCGGCGGTCGCGAGCAGGTCGAGGGGGCTGCGGGACAGCGCCCCCAGCAGCGGTGAGGCGTAGACGTCCGGGGCCAGCAGCGGCGACGTGGCTCCGGGCCAGGGCGGACCCAGAAGCGCCCACACCGCGCGGACGCCGCACGCCGCCAGCGCGATCCGCCCGGGCCGCGCGCCTGCCCGCGCCGCCCACAGCACCAGGGCGGCCGCGGTGAGCGCGGCCAACAGCCGGCGGTATCGCGCCTCCAGGGCCTCGCGGATCTCCGGGACGCCGGGAGCGGCCACGCGCAGCAGCGCGAGCGGGTCGCCGTCGGGCGAGCGCAGCAGGGCCTCGCGCGCGCGCAGGGCGGGGTCGAGCGGAGGCAGGCGCGCGGTGGAGGCGTCCGTCTCGCGCACGTCCAGGTAGACCGCCTCCACGCGGGGGTCCTCGCCCGTCAGGAGGTCGAAGTCGTGGAGGTACTCGTTCGCGATGTTGCGCCGGACCGCCAGGGGCAGGGCCGTGCTGACCAGGCCGCGCACGCTCCCGTCGGGCGCGCGGATGGCCGTGAGCGCGACGAGCGTGGTGGAGACGCTCCCCTCGAGCACGAAGACGTCGTCGCGCCCCGTCATCGTCTCGGCCGGGACGGGCGGGTCGCCGATCCGGCCGGACCACGCCACCACCGCCAGCGACGGCATGAGGTGGACGGCGATGGCGGGAGAGTCGAGGACGCCGTCGCGCCGCAGGTGCTCGAGGTCCTGGAAGAGCGCGACGAGCGCGGTCCGGTCCTGCTCGAGGGCGCGGCGGGTGGCGGGAAGCGCGGCTACGCGCGCCCCCAGGCCGCGCAGGCGCTCGACCAGCTCCGCCTTGCGCGTCTCGAGGTCGCGGAGCCGTGCGGCGATGCGCTGGTCGGAGCGCTCGGCCGCGTGGCGCGCCTCCCAGCGCACGTGCAGGCGGCCGGCCGTGGCCACCGCGAGCGCGGCCGCGACGGCCGCGAGCGCCCAGGGCCCCGAGCGCCACCGGCCGAACGCGAGGAGCACGCCGGCCGCGGCCAGCAGCGGCAGCCCCCAGCCGTCGAGGGCGGCGTCGAAGGCGATCAGGCCCACGGCCAGCGGCGCGGCCGCGACAGCGGCGGTCCGCCGGATGCGGCGGGCCGGGTGTCCTGTGTCGGCCGCGGCGGGAGCAGGAGAGGACACCTCGAGGTCATGCTAGAGGCGGGTGTTGCGCGCGTCAACGCCGTGGGCGTGAGGGCGCCGTCAGAGGCGGTAGAGCATCCAGTAGACGACCACGCCCGTCACGGACACGTAGGCCCACAGCGGGAGCGTGACGCGCGCCAGGCTCCGGTGCCGCCCGAAGTCCTGCCGCAGCGCGCGCCGGAGCGTGACCAGCACCAGCGGAAGGATCGCGGCGGCCAGCACGGTGTGGGTCAGGAGGATGCCGAGGTAGACGGTGCGGATGGCGCCCGTGCGGGCGAAGCGCACCGAGCCCACTTGTACGTGGTACGTGAGGTAGGAGACGAGGAAGAGGGCCGAGCAGGCGACCGCGGCCAGCATCGCGCGCCGGTGCGCCTCGCGACGGCCCTGGCGGATCAGGACGAAGCCCCAGACCAGGAACCCGGCGGCCAGCGCGTTCAGGACGGCGTTGAGCGTCGGCAGATCGCGGACCGTCATGGCCCCGCCACGGCCTGGAGGTCGCGGCGGAGCGCGGCCAGGGCCTCGTCCTCGGCGCTGTCGTAGTAGCCGCGGATGCGGGACTGCGCGTCGACCAGGACCAGCCGCGAGCTGTGCAGGAACGGCC
>JAICEW010000051.1 GCA_025923995.1 Vicinamibacteria bacterium
AGCTAGCGCGACCGCGGGAGCATCGGCGAGTCGAAGCTGAAGCCGGTCGACGGCTCCAGCGCCACCGTCTTGCCGGCGAGCGCGCCGTACGGCGCGTCGTGGGTCACGACGATGGTCCCGCTCTGGCCGCTGGCCTGCGTGATGGTCGCGGTGTTGAGCACCTGCACCGCCTTCGGAGCCAGGCTCACCGCCTGGCTGACGAGCTCGACCCCGAACGCGTTGTAGAAGTAGACGGTCGCGTTCACCGGCTCGTCCGTCGGGTTCTGCAGGAGCAGGACCGTGACCTGCGTGCCCGAGTTGTTGAAGCGCGGGATGCTGTACGTGGTCTCGTAGGCACGCACCCGGTAGATGTCGTCCGCGCCGCAGTTGGTCGTGCAGTCGCCGCTGCGCACCCGGACGAAATTGAGCGCGTCCACGCTCGTCTGCCAGCGCAGGCTGCGCGCGGGGCCGCTGCCCACCGGCACCGCCGTCTGCAGCACCGTGGAGCCGTCCTCGTCCAGGCGATCGACGAGCGGGCCGCCTCCGTCGGTGTTGAGGTCGCCGGAGGACGAGTCGATGACCACCTCGTACGACGCGCTCGCGGCCGTCTGCATCCAGAAGACGTCGGTGTTCGAGGGGTCGTCGAGCGTGCGCACCGCCGAGAAGCCGTGGCTCAGCCCGCTGCGCGAGTTGCCGACGCCGCCACCGCCGTCGTCGTTGACGATCGTCACCACGCCCTGGCCGTCCGCGATCGTCGCGCCCTCGGGGTTCGAGAGGTTCACGAAGAAGGTCTCGGGCGGCTCCAGCGTGGTGTCGCCGACCACGCTGACGGTCACGAAGCGCGTGGTCTGCCCGGGGGCGAAGACGATCGTGGTGGACAGCGCCGCGTAGTCGCTGTTGGCGATGGTGGCCGTCCCGTCGGCGGTCGCGACCTGGACGTTCACGGGGTTGGTCTCGGACGACGACAGCGTGACCGGAACGCCGACCTGGGTGGGACCGGAGTTGCCCTCGACCACGCTCACGTCGCCGACCGACAGCGAGGCGGCGCCCTCGCAGTGGAAGACCCGCACGTCGTCCACGTACCACCCGACGTTCCCTGTGCAGCCGTCGGTCCCCATGTCGAAGCGCAGCACCACGGAGTCGCCCGGCGCGGCGTACGGCACGAGGTTCACGAAGGACGTGCCCCAGCTCCCGACCACGACGCCGCCGTCGCTGCCGTGGAAGGCGGGCTGGCCGGCCATGGGGTTGGTGTTCTGCGTCGCGTCCAGCACGCCGTTGTAGGGGTTGAACGTGAAGTGCTCCGGCGCCACCAGCGCGAACGGGCCGCCGTTCACGCTGACCAGGAGCTGGCCGCCGTCGAAGTCGGTCTCGGTGGCGACCCAGTGGCGGAAGGACAGCCGCGGCGCGCCGCCGGCCGGGATCGTGATCGGCGGGCTGGTCACGGACAGGATGCCCGACTCGTCACCGCCGGCCGCGCACGTGCCGATGTTGGGGTCGACGCCGAACAGCGCCGATCCCGACACGCCGGCCGGCAGGGCGTTCGTCCACGCCCAGTCGCGCGGCGTGAAGTCGGGCGTCGACCCGACGTGGGTGGCGGTCCAGGCGGGGAAGGGGTTCGTCTCGAAGTCGGTGAAGAAGATGTTCGCCTGGTTGCTTCCCGCGGGACAGGCCGGCGGCGTGTTCGGGTCGAGCACCGGCTGGAAGTTGCAGAACTCCGGGTCGGTGCGCATGTCCGTGGCCAGCATGGCCTCGTGCACCTCGTCGCACTGCGCGGCCGCGATGGTGACGGGCGGCCCGCCGAAGAGGTCGGTGAGCGGGACGCCGACCAGGTCGTCGCACGACTGCTCCAGCGCGTCCGCGTGGTCGGAGAAGTCCGTGGCCGGGCCCTGGTACTGGGTCATGGCGCGGAAGTAGATGTGGGCCGCCCGCGTCATGCCCAGGGCGGTGATGGTCTGCCCGTTGTAGGTGCCGCCGTCCACGAGGAGCGCGAACGCGTGGTTGGGCACGCCGGAGTTGGTGTGGACGCCGCCGCCGTCGGCGGTCGAGCAGGTGTAGAAGCCGGGCGTCACGCGCGCGGGATCGCCGAAGCAGTTCGGGTTCCACATGTCGCGGATGGCGCCGCCGAAGCCGGGATCGTCCTCTCCCGACAGCCAGCGGTAGGTGTTGTCGGTTCCCTCGCCGAGGAAGATCGTGGCGTCGGCGGGCAGGCCCGCCTTGATCGTCGCGCCGTCTTCGTGCGTGACCTGGACGCTCGCGATGCCCGCGATCGACCCCAGGTTCAGCAGGCCGGCCTCCGGCGCGACGAAGATGATGCCGGTGGCACCCGCGTTCAGCGCGTTGGTCGCGCGCACGACCGAGCCGCACTCGTTGCCTCCGGAGGCGTTGAGCGTCCAGTCGATGATGGCGATGCGCCCGGAGACGCCCGTGACGGCCGTGCAGGCGCCGGGCGGGTTCGAGAGGGCCATCGCGGTCGGCCCCACCGTGAACGGCGTGGGCGGCTCGTTGACGGACGCCAGCGCGAAGTAGGTGCCGGCCGCGCTGCCGCCGGTGATGGTGAGCGTGGGGGGCGGGGCGCCGCCGAACTGCGAGCACTCGCCGGCCGTGCGCGGCGCGTCCGGCGTGTTCGGCCCGTTCACGGTGTCGACCACCTCGCCCCAGATGTCCGAGTACGACTCGTTCAGCGCGCCGGGCTGCCAGGCGTAGATCAGGTTGTGGGTGAACTCGGTGTAGGCGTGGCCCCACTCGTGGGCCACCGTGTCGTCGCCCGTCACGCCGGTGCAGTAGTTGGTGGAGGTGCCGTTCCAGTTCGCGTTCGGGCAGTTGATCGTGGGGTCGTCGTTGACCGTCTCCATGATGTGGCCCAGCCCGTCGTAGGAGTCGCGGTTGAACGTGTCGAAGAACATGTCGTAGGTGTGGCCGCTGAACGTGATGATGTTGTTGATGTCCACGTCCGGCGTCGGGAACGGGTCGCCCTCGTTCCACACGATGAAGCTGGGGCCGTAGCCGCCGTCGTACACGCGCCTGTTCAGCGCCTGGTGGATGCCCGTCACCTGGTCGACGATCGCGCCGTTGTGCGCGTCCACGTAGACCAGCTCGCGCACGTCGCGCCCGTTGCCCACCTCCACCTCGAACACCAGGCGGCTGGGGCCGTCGACGCCCTGGGCCAGGCCCACGCGATAGACGTAGAGGGTGCTGCGCCGCACCGTGGGCGCCACCGGGGACGGCTTCTGCGCGACGACCGCCGCCAGCGCGATCTCCGCGGCGTCGGCCGCCGCCAGCCGCGGCTCGGGGTCGACCTGGATGTCGGGCACCACGTTGCCGTTCACGGCACGCAGCGCGCCCGCGCGGTCGAAGTGCGCCTTCAGGAGGCCCGCGAACACCGGCACGCCCGCGTGGACCTGCCGGTAGTCGAGGTGCGTCATGCCGGCGGCGTCGGTCGTGCGCCCGTGCAGCACCAGCTGGGAGGCGGCGTCCTGCACGCCGAACGCGGGGCCGTGCAGGGCGAGGAAGGCCAGGAGCTTCTGCTCCGGCGTGCCCGCGGCCGCCCCGGAAAGGTCGCGGCCCGCAGGCAGGCTGAGGAAGCGCACGACGCCCGTCGCGCGCTGGATGCCGATGCGCGCGTCGGCGCCGAAGCGGGCGGCGAGCGCGGCCTGGGCGGGGTTGGACTGCGATCGGCTCTGCGCGGCGTCCGCCGCCTGGGCCAGCAGCCCTGCGGACAGGCAGACGAGCGCGATGTGCGTGGATCGGCGGCGGCAGGACATGAACCCTCCTGGCCCGGTCGTCAAGACGAGCGGTGGTCGGCGCCTTCCTTCGCTGCCCCTGTTGGCTGCGGTCGGCTAGCGGTGACGAACCCTGCCGGAACCTCGGCGGCCGGACCCTAGGACCAGAAGCGCTCTACGGGATGCGAAGCGTTTCTCTTCCAGTCGAATGACTGAGATGGCGACGAGGACGATACCACCCGCCTCGCGCGGCGGTCAACGGTCCGATGCGAAAGATCAGGGCCCGCCTTGCGCGCCGGACGCGCGCAGGCGCGCCTCGAGCGCCGGACGGTCCTTCACAGGCGCCAGCCGCAGCGCGTCGGCCGCGTGGCCGCGGGCGCGCGCCGCGTCGCCGGTGGCCGCGTAGAGCGCCGCCACCTGCTCGTGGAGGCCCCAGACGACGTCGGGCGGTGGAGGCACCGCGAGCGCTTCCAGGAACGCGCGGAGGGCCGCGGGCGCGTCGCCCATCTCCTTGCGCGCGAAACCGATGCCGACGAGCGCCCTGAGGGACCCACGTCGTGCGTAGGCCTGCTCGAACGCCGCCGCGGCCCGGGCGTAGTCGTCCTTCGTGCCCCGCGCGCTGGCGCGCGCCATGTAGAGGTCGCCCAGCGCCGCATGGGTGTAGTCGAACGTGGGGTCCAGCTCGCGCGAGCGGAGCAGCGTGCGCTCGGCGGACTCGAAGTCGCCCCGCCGCTGGTAGTCGAGCTCGGCCGTCTCGTCCAGCAGCATCGTGTTCCCCGGCACCAGCGCGAGCGCCTCCGCGTACAGCCGCGCGGCGGCCTCCGCGTGCTGGCGGGCCGACGCCGGGTCGCCGGCCGTCTCCGAGCGCCGGCGCTCCACGCGCGCGAGGCTCGCCGTGTGGTCGATCCCCAGCGGAGCCAGCTCCCGCGCGCGGCGCAGCGCGGCCTCGGCTCGCCGCAGGATCTCCGGCGCACGCGCCTCCTCCTGCTTGAGGCGCGTGGCCGCCAGCAGCGCGTCGCCGTAGGCCTGGTAGTGCGTCGCGTCGCCGGGGGCCAGGCGCACCGCTTCCTCGATCAGCTGCACGGCCTGGGCGAGCCGGTTCTGCCTGGCGAACCCGGTGGCGAAGTTGCGCAGGACGTCCGCGTTCACGCTGGCCAGCGTCGGCGGGAGCGCCAGCACCAGAGCCACCGCCAGCGCCGTGGCCAGCCGGAGGTGGCCGGCGGCGCCCGCGCGCGTCGAGGGCGACAGGCCCAGCGCGACACCGAGCGCGATCACGGAGCCGATCACCAGCAGCGCGATGCGGGTGAAGTGCGCGCCCAGCGCGGAGAAGAGGTCCGACATCGAGCTCACCTGCGCGGTGGCCGCGAGGGCGTGCAGGTGGAGCGCGGCATAGGCCGCGGTCGCGACGGCCGCCGCGGCCCCGGCGAGGAGCGCGGTGCGCGCGCCGCGGGCCGCGCAGGCGACCCAGCCCGCGATGGCCGTGCCGGCGAGGAGCGCGATGGTGCCGTAGGCCGCGCGTCCGCCTCCGCCCGCCTTGAGCCCGGCGAACCCGAACGCGACCACGAGCCCCAGCGCGGCGGCCGGCAGCGCGACGCGCGCCACTTCGAGGGCCGGACTCGCCGGCTCGCGCTCGGCCGCGAGCGGCTCCCGGCGCGCCAGCGCGACCAGCACGCCCGCCAGCGCCCATGCGTACAGGCGGCCCGTCACCACCGCCGGGCCGAACTGGATGGAGACGAAGTGGCCCAGCAGCGCCGCCGCGGCTCCGGCCACGACCGCGGTCTCGGGGCCCCGCGGCACCGGCCGCCCCCGCAGCGCCGCCAGCACCGCGAACACGAACCAGCCCGCCACCAGGCCCAGCGGCAGCGCGACCCCCAGGTACGCCCAGGAGAGCGCACCTCCGGCGACGCCCGTCACCAGCGCGGCGCCCGCCGCGCACAGCGCGGCCAGCAGGAGGCCGTCGCGGCGCGTGGCCACCAGCCCCAGCGTGCGCAGGCCCGTGAGCTGCGCGGCGGCCTGGACCAGCAGGTACGCGAGCAGCCCCACGACCCCCCCGAACACCAGGCTGTCCAGCGCCTCGTTGTGCGAGCGGTCGGGGATGTGCGTGTAGAACGTCGACGTGCCCTGGGCCGAGACGTCGGGATTGCGGCGCTCGGCCTGCTCGAAGGCGGGATCGTAGACCGCGCCGAACACGCCCTGGAGGGTCTCCGGACCGAAGCCGACGAGGGCGCGCAGCGCGGCGGCGCCGTCGGGGCCGCGTCCGGGCACCGTGATCGGCGCCGGCAGGCGGACCAGGCGCAGCGCCGCCTCCCACACCAGCACGCGCGCGCGGTCGGCGGGGTTGCGGCCCTCGCGGTCCGAGACGAGCCGGCCCAGCCGCCCGAACGTGCCGCCCCGCCGGAGCGGCTCCAGCGGCCCGCCCGGCACGTTGAGCAGGCCGACGAACACGACCGCGGCCACGCCGGCGGCCAGCGTCGCGGCCGCCAGCCGCCGCCGGCCCCGCACGGCCGCCAGCAGGAGCACGAGCGCGGCCAGTGCCGTGGCCGCTCCGAGCCACGGCCCGCGGCTGCCGGTGAGGCCCAGCGTCGCCACCTGGGCCGCCGCGGCGACGACGTACGTCGCGAGCCGGGCGGTCCGTCCCGCATCGCTCCGCCGATCCCACCACCACAGGAGCCCCGCCAGCGTGGCCGCCAGGGCGAGCACCAGGAACTCGCCCGCGAAGACCGGGTTGCCGAGCGTCGTGGAGATGCGCCCCTCCTGGTAGGTGCTGGTCTGCCAGTCGAGCGGGTCGCGGCCCATCCTCTGCAGGACGCCATAGAGGCAGACGGGGAGGCTCGAGGCCACCACGGCGTCCAGGAGCCGCTCGAGCTGCTCGCGCCGGCGCAGGCGGGTCGCGATGCTGCCGAAGACGGTGAGGTGCGCGAGCAGCGTGACCAGCCCTTCGAGCCGCAAGTGCGATCCCCACACGCTGGCGCGCGGGTCGATCGAGGCGATCGTCGACAACGTGGCGGCGCCCAGGTAGACGGCGGCGCACGCGAGCAGCGGCGACTCGCGCCAGCGCAGGGCGGGCCGTGGCGTGCCGGCCATGCGCTCCTCGACCACGCGCGCGAGGCCCGCGGCCGCCATCACCACCGCGATCAGGCGCAGCAGGGCGGTCTTGTCGGGCTCGAAGGGGCGGCCGGACTGGATGTTGAAGAAGACGGGGAGGAGCGCCAGCGCCAGCAGCCAGCCGGCCTCGACGATCCCGTCGGCGACGCGCGCGGCCGCGGGCGCCGCGACCGGCTCTGCTGCTCCCTGGTGCCTGGCCAAACCGGGCGAAGGATAGCATCGCGCTTGGAATCCGAGGAGGATCGGACAGAATGCGCGAACGATGGACGAGTCCTCGCTGAACCCGCCGTACGGCGGCACGCTGGTCGACCTGGCGGGCCTGCCCGCGGAGCGGCGCGAGTGGGCGGCGCGCGCGAAGACCCTGCCCTCCTGGCAGCTCGGCCTGCGTGCGCTGTGCGACCTGGAGCTGCTGGCCTGCGGTGCGTTCTCGCCGCTGCGCGGGTTCATGGGCGAGGCCGACTACCGGCGCGTGCTGGCGGAGATGCGCCTCCTCGACGGCACCTTCTTCCCGATGCCGCTGACGCTGCCGGTGCCCACGGACGTGCCGGTGCCGGCCGGCGGCGACGTGGTCCTGCGCGACGCGCGCAACGAGCCGGTCGCGCTGCTCTCGGGTGTGGCGCTGTTCGAGCGCGACCCGGACGAGGCGCGCATCGTCGCGGGCACGGAGGACACGCGGCACCCGCTGGTGGCCGAGATGGCGCACTGGCCGAAGACGTACGCGAGCGGCCGGCTCCAGGTCCTGGGCCTGCCGCCGCATCACGACTTCGCCGTGCTGCGCCGCACGCCGGCGCAGGTGCGGCAGCTGCTGGCCGAGCGTGGCCATCCGCGCGTGGTCGCGTTCCAGACGCGGAACCCCATCCACCGGGCGCACGAGTGGATCACGCGCAAGGCGGCCGCGGACGTGGACGGCACGCTGCTCATCCATCCCGTGGTCGGGCTCACCAAGCCGGGCGACCTCGACCACTTCACGCGCGTGCGCTGCTACGCG
The DNA here is from genome assembly GCA_025923995.1 of Vicinamibacteria bacterium. GTDB lineage: Bacteria > Acidobacteriota > Vicinamibacteria > Fen-336 > Fen-336 > JAICEW01. The sequence continues at coordinate 7,792 of JAICEW010000051.1, forward strand.
CTGCTGGCCGAGCGCTACTACGAGCCCGAGCGCACCCTGCTGAGCCTGCTGCCCCTCGCCATGCGCATGGCCGGCCCGCGCGAGGCGTTGTGGCACGCCCTCATCCGCCGCAACTACGGCGCGAGCCATTTCATCGTGGGGCGCGACCACGCGAGCCCCGGGCTCGACTCCGCGGGCCAGCCCTTCTACGGGCCGTACGACGCGCAGGCGCTCCTGGCCACGCACCAGGAGGAGCTGGGCGTCGTCCCCGTGCCCCTGGGCGAGGTCGTCTACCTGCCCGACGAGGATCGCTACGAGGAGGCGGACCGCGTCCCGGCCGGCCGGCGCACCGTGTCCCTCTCGGGCACCGCCGTGCGCGCGATGCTGCAGCGAGGCGAGACGCTGCCCCCGTGGTTCACGCGGCCCGAGACGGCGCGCATCCTCCAGGAGGCGCACCCGCCGCTGGGGCGCCGCGGGTTCTGCGTATGGTTCACGGGCCTCTCCGGCGCCGGCAAGACCACGATCGCGGACGTGGTGACGGTGCTGCTGCTGGAGCGCGGCCGCTCGTCCACCTCGCTCGACGGCGACGTCGTGCGCACGCACCTGTCGAAGGGGCTCGGCTTCAGCCGCGAGGACCGCGACACCAACATCCTGCGCATCGCGTTCGTCGCCTCCGAGGTGGTGCGGCACCACGGCGTCGCGGTGGTGGCCGCCGTCTCCCCCTACCAGGCCACCCGCGACCAGGCGCGTGACCTGATCGGCCCCGACCGCTTCGTGCTGGTCCACGTGGCCACGCCGCTCGAGGTGTGCGAGGCGCGCGACACCAAGGGCCTGTACGCGCGCGCGCGCCGCGGCGAGGTGCTCGGGGTGACCGGCATCGACGACCCCTACGAGGCGCCCCTGGCCCCGGACGTCGTGGTGACGACCCACAACCAGACGCCGGAGCAGAACGCGCGGGAGGTCCTGGCCCACCTGGTCGCCCGCGGCCTGGTCGCGGCGTGACGTGCTAGTCTTGGCCGTTACCGCCAGCCGAAGGAGCGACGTCCCATTCGCGCGCCCATGCCCACGAGCCTAGGAGAGAGCCGCCTGGAGGGCGGCGCGGCACCCGGACCCGCCGCCGTGATGTGGGATCCGACGGACGCCCATCGCATCGGCCGCGGCGCCATCAAGCGCGCCGCCACGCGGCTCCGCTCGAGCTGGTGGACCCCCATGGACGCGCTGGTCGCGGGCGGCTCCATGCTGCTCGCCCACTCGCTCTCGCCCATGTTCGCGGGCGACCCGCTGGGCGCGGAGGCCCTGCGCGCGTCGTTCATCCACGCCTGCTCCTTCGTGCTCGTCGCCTACACCGTGGGCCTGTACGACTGGGACATGCTCGCGCGCAGCCGCACCACGCTCGTGCTGCGGGGGCTCCTGTCCGCGACGCTGTCGGCGGTGCTCACGCTGACCATCTCGTACGTCGCGTTCTACCGGCCCATCGGCCGCTGGGTGCTCGGCGGCGCGATCGCGCTGTCGGCGCCGCTGGTGGTGCTGCCGCACCTCGCCATCCGCAACCTGCGCCTGCGCCGGCCCCGCCGTGTGCTGTTCGTGGGCAGCGGCGCCCTCACCGACCGCCTGGCCGGCGCGCTGGCGCAGGCGGAGCAGCCGCTCTACGAGGTCGTCGGCCGCTTCCGCCCCGGGGACGGTGACCTGCTGGCGCTCTGCCGCGAGAACGGCGTCGACGAGATCGTGCTGCCCTCGGCGCTGCCCGAGCTCTCGGGGGCGCTGCTGCCCGCCTTGCGCTGCCTCCCGCTGGGCTGCCGCGTGCGGTCGGAGGCGGACTTCCACGAGGACGTCTTCCGGGCGGTGCCGGTGGCCGCCGTGAGCCCGGAGTGGATGCTGAGCCGCGGGTGGGACGCCTCGGACCACGTCGCGGAAGCGGTCAAGCGGCTGTCGGACGCGGTGCTGGCGCTCTCGCTGCTCGTCCTGTCGTCGCCGGTGATGCTGCTGGCGGCCATTGCCATCCGGCTGCGCGGCGACGGGCCGGTGCTGTACGTGCAGACGCGCGTGGGCCGCTACGGCCGTCCGTTCCGGATGTTCAAGTTCCGCACCATGCGCGTCGACGCCGAGGACGGGGCCGCCCGCTGGGCGCAGGACGACGACCCGCGCCGCACGACGATCGGCCGCTTCCTGCGGCGCACGCGCCTGGACGAGCTGCCGCAGCTCGTGAACGTGCTGGTCGGGGACATGTCGTTCGTCGGCCCGCGACCGGAGCGGCCGGAGTTCGTGGGCGAGCTGGAACGCGCGATCCCGTACTACGCGTGGCGGCACGCCGTGCGCCCCGGCCTCACGGGCTGGGCCCAGATCACGTACGGCTACGGCGCCAGCATCGAGGACGCGCGCCGGAAGCTCGAGTACGACCTCTACTACATCCGCCACTACTCGGTCGGCACCGACCTCTTCATCGTGCTTCGCACGGTGTCGGCGGCGCTGCGCGGCGCGCGCTGACCTTCCCGCCCCACGCGCTCACCGTGGTCGTGCCCACGCGCGACACGCGCGACCTGACCCTGCGCTGCCTGGAGTCGGTGGAGTTCCTGCTGCACGAGGGCGCGCAGGTGATCCTGGTGGACGACGGGAGCCGCGACGGCACCGCGGACGCCGCCCGCGGCGCCTACGAGCACCTGGAGGTCCTCACCAACGAGACGCCGCAGGGCTTCGCCCGCTCCGCCAACCGCGGGCTGGCCGCGGCCCGCGGCCGCTTCCTGCTGCTGCTGAACAGCGACACGGAGCTGGACGGCATCGCGTTCGTGCACGTGAGCGCCGCGTTCGACGACCCGCGGCTGGGCGTCGCCGGCGCGTCGCTGTTCAACCCGGACGGGAGCCCGCAGTGGAGCGGGAGGCGGCTGCCCACGCGGGCGTGGCTCACGGCCATGGCCAGCGGCCTGCCCACGCTGCTGGGCCGGCTGCGCGCGTACCGTCGCCTGCGTCCGCCCAGCGGCACGGCCGGCGAGGACGTCGAGTGGGTGACCGGAGCCGCCATGATGATCCGGCGTGAGACCTGGGAGGCGATCGGGCCGCTCGACGAGTCGTTCGCCTTCTACGGCCAGGACCTGGCGTTCTGCCAGAAGGCCCGGCAGGCGGGCTGGGCCGTCCGCGTCGTGCCCGGCTGGCGCGTGATGCACGTGGGGGGTGCCAGCATCGGGCGCCTGCCGGGCGCCCTCTCCAGCGTGCACCTGCCGCTGCTGTGGTCCGACCTGCTGCACTGGACGAGCCTGCTGCATGGCGGGGGCTGGACCGCGCGCACGGCGCGCCTGATGAGCGCAGCGGCGTCCGCGCGCCTGGCCGCTCGCGCCCTGGCGCGTCCGTTCGTCGGCGCGCGTCGCGAGGACTGGGACAGGGACACGGCCGCGCTGCGCGCCGCTCGCGCGAAGGCCCGCGAGTGGGCGAGCGACCCGGCCGCCGCCAACGTGAGACACTTCGGGCCCCCGTGAGAGACCTCTTCCTCCACCGCGACCTCATCTGGCACCTGGTCCAGCGCGACCTGCGCGTCCGCTACCGGCGCTCCACGCTGGGCCTGCTGTGGACCATGCTGCAACCGCTCCTGATGATGCTCATCCTGCACGTGGTCTTCAGCCACGCGTTCCGGGTGGAGCTCTACAGCTACCCGGTCTACGCGCTGGCGGGCATCCTGTTCTGGAACTTCTTCTCGCAGAGCATCGTGGCCTCGATGAACAGCCTGCGCGGCAACGCGGCCATCCTCTCGAAGCTGCCGGTGCCCAAGGCCGCCTTCCCGGTCGCGACGGTGATCTCCGGCGTCGTGAACCTCGCGCTCGCGATGGTCCCGCTGCTGGCGATACTGATCGTGACCGGCCACCCGCTCTCCTGGGCGCTCCTCTTCCTGCCGGTCTCGATCCTGCTGGCGGGCCTGTTCACGCTGGGCGCGGGGCTGCTGCTCTCGCCCCTCGCGGTCTTCTTCAGCGACGTGGTCGAGCTGGTGACGGTCATGCTGACGCTGTGCATGTACCTGACGCCGATCTTCTACCCGATGAGCATCGTGCCCGACCAGTTCCGGTGGCTGGTGCGCTTCAACCCCATCCGCTCGATCCTGGAGGTCTTCCGCGACCCCATCTACTTCGGGAAGATCCCGCCGCCGCAGCACCTGGCGGTCTGCGCCGTGGTGGCGCTCGTCGCGCTGGCGATCGGCGCGCTCGCCTTCCGGCGCAGCTCCGACCGCATCCCGTTCTACATCTGACGATGCCCGAGCCCGTCATCGAGCTGGAAGGCGTCTCGCTCTGCTACCGCCTGGCCAAGCAGCGCATCCCCTCGTTCAAGGAGTACGCGCTGCACTGGGTCCGGGGCGCGCTCACCTACGAGCAGCTGTGGGCGCTCCGCGACGTGACGCTGCGCGTGGACCGGGGCGAGACGCTCGGGATCGTGGGCCGCAACGGCGCCGGCAAGAGCACGCTGCTCAAGGTCATCTCGCGCGTCCTGGTGCCCACGCGCGGACGCTGCCTGGTGCGCGGACGCGTCGCTCCCATCCTGGAGCTGGGCACCGGGTTCGACTACGAGCTGACCGGCCGCGAGAACGTCTTCCTGAACGCGCTGCTGCTGGGGCACAGCCGGCGCTCGATCGAGGAGCGCTACGACGCCATCGTCGACTTCAGCGGGCTGGGGGACTTCATCCGCTCGCCGGTGCGCAACTACTCGTCCGGCATGCTGGCGCGGCTGGCCTTCTCGATCCTGACCGCGTGGACGCCGGACGTGCTGGTGCTGGACGAGTTCCTGGCCGTCGGCGACGTGCACTTCCTGCGCAAGTGCGAGGAGCGCCTGGACGCGCTCAAGGCCGCGGGTACCACCATGCTGCTCGTGTCCCACATGGCCGAGGCCATCCGCACGCACTGCCGGCGCTGCGTCTGGCTCGACGGCGGGCGGCTGGTGGCGGACGGCACGCCGGACGACGTCCTCGAGCGCTACGCGGGCGCGAACGGACCTCCAGCGGTCACTCCCGCGCCGGTCTTCTGACGCCGCGGTAGACGTCCGCCAGCGCGTCCGCGACGGCGCGCGGGTCGTGGTGCGACGCCAGGCGGGCCCGGCCGGCGGCCACGAGGGCAGCGGACTCGACGCGCGCGGCGCGAATCGCGTCCGCCCACTGCTCGGGAGTCGCGGCGATCCGCAGCTCGCGGCCGTGCGTCGCGCCCAGCCCCGCCACGGCGGCGGGCGTCGCGACCACGGGCACGCCGCGCGCCCACGCCTCCAGGATGCGCATGCGCACGCCGCTCGCGAACAGCAGCGGGACCGCGTGGATCGAGCCGGGGGCGAACGCGTCGCGGCTGTCCGCCGGCGCCGGGTGACGCTCGGCCCCGGCGGGAACCGGCCCGCTTCCGCCGAACAGATGGACGCGCGCGCGCGGCAGCGCCTTCGCAACCGTGGGCCAGATGTCGCGCACGAACCATTCGAGCCCCTGTGCGTTGGGCAGCCAGCCGCCGCTGCCCGCGACCACGACCGCGGGATCGCCGGCGAGCGGGAGCGCGGCGCCCTCCTGCCTGGCGGGAAAAGGGGCCGCCACGTGACGCACGCGCGCGTCCGGGCCGGCCAGCGCGCGCAGCCGCGCCGCGTCGTCCTCCGTGAGGGCGACCGTCGCGGCCGCACGTCGGACGGCTCCGCCCTCCCAGCGCCCGACACGCGGGGCCTCGCGGCGCGCCATGAGTCCGCGCAGCCCGCCCCCGCTCGCGGCCGAGCGCCACAGGTCGGTCTCGACGTTGTGCGCGCGCAGCACCACGGGCACCCCGCCCACGAAGGCCGCTGCGCACGCCGCGAGCGCGTGGGGCTGCTCCGCGTGCACGACGTCGAACGGTTCGCGGCCCAGGACCTCCCCGACCCGCTGGCGGAGCGCGGGCTGCGCATGGCGCAAGGCCGTCCACGGCTTGGAGGAGGCGAGGCCGGCGAGCAGGGCGCGCCCGCGAGACAGGGGCGGCGCCGTCACGATCTCCGGAGCGCACGCCGCGCGCAGCCGCTCGCCGGCCGAGGCGTCGAGGGTGGCGTGCGAGGGGGCGACGAGCGTGACGTGGTGTCCCGCGTCGTGCAGCGCCTGCAGCGTGAGCCACGCCACCAGCCGGCCGCCGTCGACGGGCGGCCAGGGGACCTTCGTTCCGACCCAGAGGATGCGCATGAGGCCGGCCGAAGCTTAACGTCGACCGGCCTGCTAGACTCGCTCGTCGGCCGCGCGGCCGGCAAGGAGCGTGAATGGGCGCGGACGTGAAGGAGACCGAGGCGCTGCCGCTGCCTCCGGAGGAGATGCGGCGGCTGGTGGGGCCGGTCGAGACCGTCTTCTTCGACAACCCCGGCGGCGCGCCGGTCTTCGCGGGGCTCCCGCACGAGGCGTACGACGAGGTCCTCGACTTCGGCTGCGGCTGCGGGCGCATCGCGCGCCAGCTCATCCAGCAGACGCCGAGGCCCCGGCGCTACCTCGGCATCGACATCCACGAAGGGATGATCCAGTGGTGCCAGAAGAACCTGGCTCCCCGCGCGCCCGGCTTCCGCTTCGAGCATCACGACGTCTACAACCGCGGCCTCAACCCCCGCGGCGCCCGCCGCCACCTGCCGTTCCCCGCGCCGGACCGCTCGTTCAGCCTGGTCAACGCCTGGTCGGTCTTCACGCACGTGCTGGAGGACCAGGCGCGGCACTACCTGGCGGAGGTGTCGCGCGTGCTCCGGCCCGACGGGCTCCTGCACGCGACCTGGTTCCTGTTCGACAAGGCCGGCTTCCCGATGATGCAGGACTTCCAGAACGCCCTCTTCATCAACGACGAGGACCCGACCAACGCGGTCGTGTTCGACCGCGACTGGCTCGTGCGCACCGCCGCCTCGGTCGGCCTCAAGCTGGTCGCGGCCACCAAGCCCAGGATCCGGGGCTACCACTGGATCCTGGTGATGGCCCACGCGTCCCACCCGCTGCCCGCGATCCCGCTGCCCGAGGACGACGGGCCGCTCGGCGTCAACCGGCCGCCCCTGCTGCCGCCCGACGCGGAGAAGATCGGTCGCGACTGATCCCGACGTGGCGGCCGGAGGGCCCGTCGACGTCGTCGTTCCCGTCTACGGCGCGCACGCCTTCTTCCTCCGCTGCCTGGCGTCGCTGCGCCGGCACACCGACCTCGCGCGCCATCGCCTGATCGTCGTCCTCGACGGACCGGGGCAGGAGCCGGTCCGCGCGCCGGCGGAGGAGGCGGGCGCGCTCGTGCTCCAGAACGACGAGCGGCGCGGCTTCGTGGTGAGCGCGAACCGGGGGATGGCCGCGACGGCCCACGACGTCGTCCTGCTCAACAGCGACACGGAGGTGACCGCCGGCTGGCTCGAGAAGCTGCGGGCGGCCGCGTACTCGGACGAGGCCGTCGCCACCGTCACGCCCTTCTCCAACAACGCGACGCTCGTGTCGCTGCCGCGCGCCTTCGAGGTGAACGCGCTCCCGGCCGGCCTCGACGTCGACGCGTTCGGGCGCCTGGTGGAGTCCGTCTCGCAGCGGACGTACCCGCGGCTGCCGACCGGCGTCGGCGTGTGCTTCTACGTCAAGCGGCGCGCCCTCACGGCGGTGGGCCCGTTCGACGAGGAGCGCTTCGGCCTGGGCTACGGCGAGGAGAACGACTTCTGCATGCGCGCCCGCAGGGCCGGCTTCGTGCACGTGCTGGACGACGCGACGTTCGTCTACCACGCGGGGCAGCGCAGCTTCGGCGCCGCGCGGCCCGCCCTGGCCCGGTCCGCGATGCGCGCGCTCACCCGGGCGCACCCGGACTACCTCCGGCTGATCGCCGACTTCATGCGCTCCGACCCTCTCGCCCCGGCGCGCGCGCGCGTGGCCCAGGCGCTGCGGCCGGCGCGGCGCCATCCCCCGAGCGGCGCGCCCCGCCGCATCGTGCACGTGGTGCACGGCTGGCCGCCGTTCGACCGCGCGGGCACGGAGACGTACGCGCGCGGCCTCGTCACGCGGCAGGCGCCGGACCGGGAGGTGGGCGTCTACGCGCGGATCGCCGATCCCGAGCGCACCCTGGGGGAGGCCACCGAGCTGATGGACGCGGGCGCGCGCGTGCGCCTGGTCGTGAACAACTTCACGCAGCGCGACCCGCGCTCGCGCAACGCGCTCGCGGACGGGCGCCTGGCGAAGGACTTCGCGCGCTTCGTCGACCAGCAGGCGCCCGAGCTGGTGCACGTCCACCACCTGGCCGGCCATGCGGCCTCGCTGGTCGACGTGCTGCGCCGCCGGCGCGTCCCGTACGTGTACCAGGTCCAGGACTGGTGGGCCCTGTGCGCCCGCACGAACCTGCTCCACGCGACGCGCGCGCTGTGTCCCGGCCCCGCCGCCGGCCGCTGCGCGCGCTGCCTGCCGCTGACGCGGATCGCGCCCGCGGGGATGTGGAACCGGCTTCTCTACCTCCGCCGCGCGGCCGTGATGCGCGGCGTCCTGCGCGACGCGTCGGCGATCGTGATGGGCTCGCAGTTCGTCCTCGACTCGTATCGCTCGCTGGGCTGGCTGGAGAAGGCGGACGTGGTGCCCTACGGTATCGAGTTCCGCGAAGCGGCCGGGCCGCGTTCGCCAGTGACGCGGCCCGTCCGCTTCGCGGTGCTGGGCTCGGTCATGCCCCACAAGGGCGTGCACGTGGCGGTGGCCGCGTTCCGCGAGATCGCGCCGGACGCGGCGACGCTCGACGTGTGGGGGGACGAGCGCATCCGTCCCGACTACGCGGCCGAGCTGCGCGGCCTCCTCTCGCCGGCCGTGCGCTTCCGCGGGCCGTTCGACGAGTCGCAGCGGGCCGAGGTGTTCGCGTCGATGGACGTGCTGGTCGCGCCCTCGCTCGGGCTCGAGAGCTTCGGGCTGGCCGTGCGCGAAGCGCAGGCGCGCGGCGTGCCCGTGGTCGCCAGCCGGCGCGGCGCGCTCGTCGAGGCCGTGCGGCCGGGCGTCGACGGCGAGCTGTTCGAGCCGGACGACGTGGCGGGGCTGGCGGCGCTCGTGCGGCGGCTGGCGGAACGGCCGGAGACGATCGACGCGTGGCGGCGCGCGCTGCCGGCCGTGAAGCTCATGGACGACCACGCACGCGAGATCGACGAGGTGTACGCGCGCGTCCTCGGTGGAGGGCGGCGCTGAGCCTGCTGTCCACCGCGCTGCGGGTGGTGCGTGCGGAGGGAATCGCCGCCGCCATCGACCGCGCGCGCGACCGCGTGGCGGAGTCGCGCGAGGCGCGACGCGCGGCGTCGGCGTGTCCGGGGTCGCTGTCCGCGCGCATCCTGAACGTGCTCGGCTTCCCGGCCGTCTCGCGCCTGGGCGGCGTGCCGCTCCAGCTCCGGAACCGCCTGGCGTCCGAGTCGGGCCTGCGGGACGCGGCCCTGCTCACGCCGGACGGCGGCGGTTGGCGGCTGGAGGGGTGGCAGGCCTCGCGCCACTGCGCGGTGTGGTGGAGGGCGCCGGCTCCGGTCCCGCTCGCGTTGGAGGACGCCGGGCTGGAGCAGGCCATCGCCAACGCGCGCGAAGAAACCGGCGCGCGCGCGGTCCACCTGGAGGGCCTGGCCGGCCTCGCTCCGCGCAGCGCGCTGCGGGCCGCCGCCGGCGCGCGCCTCGTCGTCACCGTGCACGACTTCACGCCCTTCTGTCCGCGGCCGCACCTGTGGGAGCGTCCAGCCGCGCGCTTCTGCGCCTTCAGCCGCGACGAGGCGCGCTGCCACGCCTGCCTGTCGGCGGACTTCCGCCTGGCCCGCGGGTTCGAGCGCGAGTGGCGCTCCGCCATGGCGGCGCTGCTCGAGGCGGCCGACGCGCTCGTGTTCCCCTCGTCCTACCTGCGCTCAGCCTGGCGGGGCCTCCTGCCGGGGCTCGACGAACGGCGTCAGCACGTGATCGAGCCCGGCGCGCTCGAGACCGGAAGGGTCGCGCGTCCCGCCGGGCCCGTGCGCCACGTCGCGCTGGTGGGGGCCGCGATCGGCATGAAGGGCGCGGCGCTGCTGCCCGGGATCGTCCGCGCGGCCGAGGGCCTGCGCTTCACGGTGCTGGGCGGCGGCGACGCGCCGCTGCTGCGCGACCTGCGGCGCCTGCCCCGGACGCGCGTGCGCGGCTACTACCGCGCGGGCTCGCTGCCGGCGCACCTGCAGGCCCGCGCGGTCGACGTCGCGCTCCTGCTCTCGCTGGTGCCGGAGTCCTACGGCCTGACGCTCGACGAGTGCTGGCGGGCGGGCGTGCCGGTCGTCGCGTTCGACCACGGCGCCGTCGCCGAGCGCATCGGGCGCCTCGGCGGCGGCGTGCTCGTGCCGCTCGGGCGCGGAGCCGACGGGATCGCCGAGGCCCTGCGCGCGCTGCGCGACGGCACGCGTGATCGTCCACAGGTCCCGCCGCCGGTCGCGCTCACCACGCCCTCCCAGGCCGCCCGCTCGCACGTCCTGCTGTACCGGCAGCTCGGTTTGCTAGAGTCGCCGCGATGACGGAGGCACACCGCGAGCAGGTGGGGGGGCTGTGGGACGAGATCGGCCGCCTGCAGATCGACTTCCTCCGCGCGGCGGGCCTGCTCCCGAGCGACACGCTGCTCGACGTCGGGTGCGGCAGCCTGCGCGGCGGCGTGCACTTCGTGCGCTACCTCGAGCCCGGCCGCTACTACGGCATCGACAGGGACGCCGACCTCGTCCGGGCGGGTCTCGAGATCGAGCTGCCTCGCGCGGGACTGGCCGATCGGCTGCCGCGGGGGAACCTGGCGGTGACCGACGCGTTCGACGCCGAGCGGTTCGGCGTGGCGTTCGACGTGGCCTGGGCCCAGTCGCTGTTCACGCACCTGACGGCGCCCGACATCCGCCGCTGCCTGGAGCGCATCGCCCGCCCGGTGCGGCCCGGCGGGCGCTTCTTCGCGACGTTCTTCGAGTGCGGCGAGAGCGTGGAGGGATCGGTCACGCACGAGCCGGGCGGCATCACGACGCGTCACGACCAGGACCCCTACCACTATCGCTTCCGCGACCTGCAGGCGCTGGCGGCCGGCCTGCCCTGGCGGGCCTCGTACGTGGGCGAGTGGTCGCACCCGCGCGCGCAGCGCATGGCGCGCTTCGACCGCGAGTAGCGTGGCCGCCCCCGCCGGCCGCATCCGCCTGGTCGCGATCCTGGCGCTGGGCGCGTGCCTGCAGGCGCTGCTGCTGTGGATGGAGCTGCGCCCGCGCCCGCGAGCGCTCTGGGGCGACGAGATCATGTACGTGGACGTCGCCTCGCGCTGGTCCCGGGGCGAGCCGGCCACGCTGGAGCTGCTCTGGCCGCCGCTGTATCCGCGGCTGCTCTCGGTCGCGCTGCGCGTCGACCCGCACCTGGTCGCCCTGCGCCTGGCCCAGGCGGCCTGCCTGTTCGCTGCGGCGCTGCTCTGGCGCGACGTCGCGCGCCGGCTGACCGGCTCGACTCTCGCGGGGGACGTGGCGGCCGCGCTGCTGCTGCTCGACCCGCAGGTCGCCGCGTTCGCGCAGTTCCTGTGGCCCGAGGCGCTGCACCTGGCGCTCTTCGGGGGCGCCGTCTGGATGCTGGTGAGCCGCGGCTCGCGGCCGGCGTGGCTGGTGGCCGCGGGCGTCCTGCTGGGGACGTGCCTGCTGGCCAAGAGCGTGGTGGGTCCGTTCGTGCCGGTGCTGCTCCTGCCGCTGCTGCGCGAAGCGGGGTGGAAGCGCGGCCTGGCGCGCGCGGCCCTCGTGGCGGGGGCGTGCGCGATCACGGTGCTGCCCACGATGGCCGCGAACGCACGGCGCGGGACGTTCTCGGTCGCCAGCGGCGCGCGCTTCAACCTCTGGGTCGGCCTCAACGACACCTCGCAGCGCAACCTGGTGGGCGAGATCGTGGGCGACGAGTACCGGCGATGGCAGGCGAGCGCGTCCACGTTCCCGGAGCGGGAGGCGATCCTGGAGCGGAAGATCGACGCGTTCGTCGAGGAGCGCGGAGCGCTGGCCGTCGCGCGGGCGCAGCTCGGCCGCCAGTACTTCCGCCTGTTCCACCACGCCTCGTTCTTCACCGACCAGCTCCCCGGCGGGGCCATCGCGCGGCTGGGGCTCGGCTATCCGGACCCGCCGCGGGCCGTCGCGTCCGCGCTGCGCGCGTACGCGGACGTCGTCTGGGTCGTCACGCTCGTCGGCGTGGGGCTCGGCCTGGCCGCGCTCCCGCGGGAGCGGACCGGCTGGCTCGCGGTGCTGCTGGCCGTCGTCGCCTACAACCTCGCGGTGCTGTTCCTCCTGCACGTGAAGACGCGCTACCGGCTCCCGTTCCTGCCGGTCCTGGACCTGCTGGCCGGGATCGGCGCCGCCGCGCTCGCCGGCGAGGGCCGGTTCGGGGCCTGGCCGCAGAGGCTGGCCGGGGCGCTGGTGGCGGGGCTCCTGCTGTACCTCGCGTTCGCGTAGGATCCGGCACGATGCCGGTCGCGATCGCCGGGATGCATCGGGCGGGAACCTCGATGGTCGCGCGGGCCCTGCGGATGTGCGGGCTCGACCTGGGAGCGGACGAGCACTTCGCGCCGCCCGCGCCCGACAACACCGAGGGCTACTGGGAGGACCTGCGCTTCGTCGCCTGGAACGAGCGCATCCTCGAGGCGTTCGGCGGCGCCTGGGACGCCGTGCCGACGTTCCCTCGCGCGTGGGCCGCGGACGAGCGGCTGGTCTCGGTGCGCGCGGAGGTCGACGCGATGGCGGCGGCCCGCCAGGAGCCCTGGGGCTGGAAGGACCCGCGCACCAGCCTGACCGCGCCGTTCTGGAACGCGCGCCTGCCGGGGCTGCGCTTCGTGATCTGCGTCCGCCATCCGCTCGAGGTGGCGGGCTCGCTGCGCGCCCGCGGGTACACGTCCGAGCGGTACGGGCTGCGCCTGTGGGAGGCCTACCACCGCGCGCTCGACGAGACGGTCCGTGCCGACCGCGCCATCGTGACGCACTATGACGCCTGGTTCGAGGACGCGCCCGCGGAGATCGGCCGCGTGCTCGAGTTCGTGGGGCTGGACCCTCCCGCGCCGACGCGGCGGGCCGCGGCCGACAGCGCGTCGACGGGCGCGCGTCACCAGCGTCGCGCGCTGCGCGACCTGGAGCGCATGAGCGCGGAGGGCCGGCAGCTCTACGAGTCGCTCTGCATCCGCGGCGGTCCCGTGCTGGCGCGCGCTCTCGCGCGCCCGGAGGCGCCCGAGGGGGCCGATCCGGTCCCCGCCGCCCGCGCCTCGCGGACCGATCCGGTCGCGGAGCTGGCGGCGATCGTGTCGGCGAGGGAGGAGGAGCTGGCCACGCTCAAGCCGATGCTCTCCGCCCGCGAGGAGGAGCTGGCGTCGGTCAAGTACGTGCTGTCCAGGAAGGAGGAGGAGCTGGCCTCCATCCGCCCGGTGCTGGCGGCCAGGGAGGAGGAGCTGGCCTCGGTCAAGTCCGTCCTGGCCGCCCGCGACCAGGAGCTGGCGAACGTCAAGCCCCTGCTGTCCGCCCGCGAGGCGGAGCTCTCGGCCCTGCGCAAGCAGCGGCGCTGACGGCGGGTGGTATACTCGTCGCTTCCGTCATGACGCGACCCTATCGACTGCTCATTTCCGTGCTGGCCCTGGCCGCGGTCGCGCTTCCCACGCGGGAGGCGCTCGCCCAGGCCCAGACCTCCTTCCGCATCACACTGGCCGACCCCGGCGCCTACCGCGTGGGGTACCAGGATCTCGCGCGCGCCGGGGCGCGCGGCCCGTTCGCGTCGGCCGGCCTGGGGATGTACAACCAGGGGCAGCCGGTGCCCATCTGGGTGCACGACGGCGGCGACGGCAAGCTCGGCGACGGCGACTGGATCGAGTTCGTCGGGGAGACGCTGGCCGGCGAGACCTCGTATTTCAACGAGTACACGGGCCGCAACGTCTACGTCCTGCGCACCGAGGAGCTCTCGCCCGCCCGCATGGCGCGGCGTGCGGCCCCGCCCGCCACGGCCCAGCCGGGGCCGGCCCTGCCGCTGGAGGTGCGCCGCCACCTCGAAGAGGACCAGGTGCTGCTCCGCCTGGTCGGCAACCAGGGGCTCAAGCAGGAGCTGTGGCACTGGGCCAAGCTGACCCAGATCGACCCCGAGCCGTTCGAGGTCAAGCTGGACCTGTCGGACCTGGACGTCGCGTCGGACCGGACGGTGCGCATCCGGCTGGACTTCCGCGGATGGTCGCTGCCCGCGCAGCGGCCGACGCCCGAGACCAAGGACCACCGCGTCGAGGTCAGCGTGAACGGGACGGTGGTGGCCAGCACCGAGTGGAACAACGCCGAGCAGGAGCACCAGCTGGCGCTGCCTCCCGTCCCGGCCGCGACGCTCAAGCCGGGGCCGGTCAGCGTCCAGATCCGCGTCCCGCCACGCCCCGGGGCCAAGGGGGCGGACTCGCTCGTGGACGTCTCGCTGCTCAACTGGGTCGAGGTCGACTACCCGCGCGTCGCGGCCGCGCCGGCGAAGCAGGCGCGCGTGTTCGCGGCGGCCAAGGCGCCCGGCGGCACGGTGCGCCTCTCCTCGGGGAGCGCGGCCGGGCTGCTGGTGTTCGGCGACGACGGCAGCCGCTGGGACGCCTCCTCCCTGGGCCGCGCCTCGGGCGCGTCCTGGCTGGTGGCGCAGGGCGCCACGCGCTTCGACATCGTCCAGGGGGGCGCGTTCCTGCGCCCGTCCTCGCTGGTCAAGGACGAGCCTTCCGACCTCAAGGCGACGAGCCACCAGGCCGACTACGTGATGGTCACGCATGCGCGCCTGCGCGAGTCCCTGCGGCCGCTCGCGGAGTACTACCGCGGCACCGGCCTCAAGGTCGAGATGGTGGACATCCAGGACGTCTACGACGAGTTCAACAACGGCATCCTCCACCCGCGCGCGCTCAAGGCGTTCCTCGACCACGCGTACCACCAGTGGCAGAAGCCGTCTCCCCGCTACGTGCTGCTGGTGGGCGACGCCTCGTGGGACTCCAAGAACGAGAAGGCCGACGAGAACCACTACCCGGCCGCGGCCTTCAACCCGGCGCACGGGACGCTGTTCGCGGGCATCGACGCGATCCCCTACGCGCAGGGGGCCGCGCTCAACCACCGCAACCTGGTCCCGACCTGGAGCTACCTCACCTACGACGGCCACGCGGCGGGCGACAACTGGTTCGTGAGCGTCGACGGCGAAGACGACCTGCCCGACATGGCGGTGGGCCGCTTCCCGGCGGTGGAGCCGGCGGAGGTGTCGGCCATCGTCGCCAAGACCATCGCGTACCAGAAGCAGTCGGACTGGAGCGACTGGCGCCGCCGCATCCTCTGGATCACGAGCGAGCAGCTGGGCTTCCAGCACATGAGCGACGGCGCGGCCGAGTCCGCCGCGCGGCAGGGCTTCATGCCGGACAAGGTCTACCCGCCCGCGAACTCGACGACCGCGGAGGACCAGGCGCGGCTGCACGCGGCGCTCAACAGGGGCCAGCTGCTGGTGCACTTCGTGGGCCACGGCGGTCGCTACATCTGGCGCACGGGGCCGGCGGACTGGCAGCAGCACCGGGACCTGTTCAACCTCGACGACATCGACCGGCTGGAGCCGTCGGGCCGCCTGCCGATGGTGCTCAGCATGACGTGCTACTCGGCTCCGTTCGACCATCCGAGCGCGGACTCGATCGGCGAGAAGTTCCTGCGGGTCCCGGGCAGGGGCGCGGTGGCGGTCCTGGCCGCCTCCTGGCGCAACGCTCCGTACCAGTCGATGACCACGGACGTCATCAACGAGCTGACCAAGCCCGGCGCGCCCAGCATCGGCGAGGCCATCCAGAAGGTGAAGCGCGGCGGACGGCACCGCGAGTTCAACGAGCAGTACAACCTGCTGGGCGACCCGGCGCTGCGCCTGGCGGTGCCGCGGCTCCGTCTGGACCTGTCGGCGAGCCAGGTGCCGGGCGAGCAGCCGACCGTCACGGCGCACCTCGACACCGAGGCCCCGTTCAAGGGCCAGGCGCAGGTGGACTGGCTGGACGCCAAGGGCGTGGTGGTGAAGACCCAGGAGATCGCCGTCGATGGCACGCGCTTCCGCGCGGTGAAGCCCGCGGACGCCGCCGGTGTTTCGTCGGTGCGCATCTACGCGTGGGACGCGTCGTCGCGGCTGGACGGGATGGGAAGGGTATCCCTGGAAGGCACGGCGCCCTCCGGGCAGGGGGGTAGCAAGCCATGAAGTTCGTGCAGGTCGCCGTCGCCGTCCTCGTCGCCGCTCCGGCCTTCGCCCAGGCGCCGGCCTCTCCCGCTCCCGCCGCCTCGCCCAAGGCGCTCAGCAACACGATCAAGTGGTCGACCGCGAGCGAGGTGGAGAACTTCGGGTACGACGTCTTCCGCGGCGACAAGGAGGAGGGCCCGTTCACCAAGCTCAACTCCCGGATCATCGCCGGCGCGGGGACCGTCGACGAGCCGCGCTACTACCAGTACGTGGACGAGACGATCGAGGTGGGCAGGGAGTACTGGTACTTCGTGGAGAGCGTGTCGATGGCGGGGGTGCGCGAGAAGTTCACGCCGGTGTTCAAGTCCAAGGCGAAGGACGCCGAGGGCAAGGCGATGTCGACGCCTGCCGCGGACGCGCCCGCGGCCCGGCCGTCCCCCAAGCCCGCGCACTGACCGCTTGGACCGCAGGTCCTTCGCGGTCGTGATTGCCGCCCTCCTGGGCGCGAGCGCTCTCCTCGCCGGGCCGCCCACGACTCCTACGGCCCCGGCGGCGACACCGGCGCCCAGCCCGACGCCCGCCGCGGCGGGGCTCGTGGTCGAGGAGCCGGGCGCGCGGTTCCCCGAGTCGTACGCGGGCGCGGAGATCGTGCACGTCTTCAAGGTCCGCAACGACGGCGCCGCGCCCGTACGCGTCGTCGAGTTCCTGCCCAACACCGCGCCGACGCTCGTCGATCCGCTTCCCGGCCCGATCCCTCCCGGCGGCCGCGCGGAGGTGACCGTCCGCCAGGGAACGCTGGGCCGCCTGGGCCTGGTGAACTACCGCTATCTGCTGAAGACCGACGACGGGCTGCCCGATCGGCGCCTGTCGCTCGGCGGGTTCCTGCAGTCGGCGTACGAGCCGGACCAGCCGATCCTGCAGGGCGACGTCGGCCCCGGCGGGACGCTCGAGCTGCCCATCGCCTGCCGCGAGGTGGAGCGCTTCGAGATCCTCGAGGTGACGGACGCGCCCGCGTTCCTCCGCTTCGACGGGAGCGCGCGCAACGCGGACGGCCCGGTCCTGCGGGCCACGGTCGCGGAGGACGCGCCGCTGGGGCTGCACAACGGCACGCTCGTGGTGCGCACCAACGTCGCCGCCCAGCCGTTGGTCGCCGTGCCCTTCCGGCTCGTCGTGTTCGCCGACGTGGCGCCCGAGGACCTGCCGGTGGACCTGGGCGCGATCCGCGCGGGAGCGCCGTTCGAGAAGAGGACGCGCCTGCGCAGCCGCTCCCGGCAGGCGTTCGAGGTGGCCGCTGTCGAGGGCGCGCCCGACGGCATCACCGTCGAGCCCGCGGCCTGCCCGGAGCCCGCGGACTCGTGCCGCGCGCTGGTCTTCAAGGGCACGGGCCCGGCCGCGACGGGGCCGATGTCCGGCGCCGTCCGCGTCAAGCTCGCGCGCGGACGCGACCTGTGGGTGCCGTACTCGGGCGTGGTCGTGCGCGCGGACGCGCCCGTCGCCGATCCGGCTCGAACAGTCACCGCGCCGAACTTCGGGTCGCCACCGGGAGCCCTTCCGTTCCCCAAGCCGACGCCCCCTCCCGTGCCGCCCCCGGTCACCGGGAAGCCGGGGGAGAAGGTCGCCCGGCTGACCTGGAACGCCGGACAGGAGGAGCAGGCCTACGGCTACCTGATCTACCGCGCCGACAAGCCCGAGGGCCCGTTCCGGCGCGTCAACGCGCGCATCGTGCCCGTGAGCGACGCCCCTCCACCGCACAAGTACACGTACGAGGACAAGGACGTCGAGGCCGGCCGCTCGTACTACTACTACCTGGAGAGCATCAGCAAGGGCGGCGTCAAGGACCGGCTGTCGGGCGTCGTCACGAAGGTGATCCCGCCGGCTCCGTGACGGCGGCCTCGCGGCCCGCCGTGGCGTCGAGCGCCAGGAAGACCCAGAAGGCCGGTCCCAGGACGGTCCCGTCCGCGAACGCGCCGACGAGGAACACCGCGCCCAGCGCGGGCGCGGGCCGCAGGGCGGCGTAGAGCGTCAGCGCGAACAGCAGGAGGCCGATCGCTCCCGTCGTGGCGAGGACGTAGCCGGCCGCGTTCCAGCCCTGCACGTGCGCGTCCACCATGTGCCCGCCCGGCACCAGCGGCGCGACCGACGGCACGCGCACGTCGAAGTTGCCCAGGCCCACGCCCGTCAGCGGGTGCTCGCGCGCCAGCAGCAGCGCCAGGTCCCAGCTGCCGATCACGCGCAGCCGCGCCGAGGAGTCGGCGCGCCCCTCCAGGATGCGCTGCGAGCGGACGACGATCGCGCGATGGAGCGTCCGCGCGACGGGTGGCAGGCACGCGACCCCCACCAGCACGGCGACGGCCATCCAGGCCCACTTCTTCTGCCCGGTCGCGCGCAGCGCCCTCCAGGCGAAGAGCGCGAGCACCGGCAGCAGGAGCGCGTAGGCGGACAGCGAGAACGTGAGGACGGCGGCCGTGGCCACGATCGCGGCGGCCACCAGCGGGGGGCGGCGCGGCGGCGCGAGCAGGAGGAAGCCCAGCGCCAGGCCCAGCACGACGCCGAGGCGCGCGGGCTCGCCGGCCAGGCCCATCGCGCGCACGTGGACGCCTTCGCGCAGCCCGCGCGCGGTGTTGTCGCCGAACCAGCGCAGCTCGTAGTAGTACGCCTGGTTGCAGTGCGGATCGGCCGTCCCGCAGATGAGCTCGTACGGCAGCGGCGCCTTCACGGACATGGCGGCGTAAAGGAGGATGGCGAGCCCGGCCGCGACCGCGAAGGCGATCGCGGCCACGCGGACGGCCGCGCGCAGCCCGGCCTCGCGCACCACGCGCGCGACCGCGACGGCCGCCGCGGAGTAGTAGAGGAGCTTCGCCAGCGACTTGGCGAACTCGCGGGCGGAGAAGGCGGGGTCGGTGGCCGCCACCCATCCGCCCGACACGATCGCCCACGCGCAGAAGGCCGCGAGCCACGGCCACCAGTCGGGGAGCCTCCACTCCTCGCCGCGCAGGCGCCACGCGGCCAGCAGCAGGAAGACGCCCACGCACACGTCCGCGACCGAGACGCCGGGGAACAGGAACCGCTGGCCGATCGCGATGCCGCCCAGCGGGAGCCAGAGCAG
>JAICEW010000052.1 GCA_025923995.1 Vicinamibacteria bacterium
GCACACCGCCTCGGCCCCGAACGCGAACAGCGCCGCCACCTGATGGTGATCGCGGGCCTCGCCGGACTCGACCACGACGGACGCCCGCGTCCGCAGGCCGGCGCGGGCCAGGTGATGGTGGACCGCGGAGACGGCCAGCAGCGCGGGCAGGGACGCGCGGCGCCGGTCGAGCCCGCGGTCGGTGAGGATCACGCAGGTGGCGCCCTTCGCGACGGCCGTCTCCGCCTCCGACACGAGGCGGCGCAGCGCCTGCTCCAGGCCCGCCGCGCCGCTCGTGGCCTCGAACAGCAGCGGGCCCGTCCACGTGCGCCACCGCGGGTCGTCCGCCCGTCGAAGCGAGTCCAGCTCTTCGGGGGCGAGGAAGGGGCTGGGCAGCGGCACCTGCACCGCGGGCGCCGACTCCCCCGCCATCAGGTCCGGGCGGGGGCCGAGCGTCGTCTCGAGCGACATGACGAGCGACTCGCGCAGCGGGTCGATGGGCGGGTTCGTGACCTGCGCGAAGCGCTGACGGAAGTAGTCGGAGAGCAGGCGCGGACGCGGCGAGAGGACCGCGAGCGGCGTGTCGTCGCCCATCGAGCCCACCGGCTCCAGCCCCTCGCGCTGCATCGGGCCCAGCACGAGCTGCAGCTCCTCGCGGGTCACGCCGCAGGCGCGCAGCAGGGCGGGCTCCAGCGGCCGCTCGTCCGCCGCGGCCGGCTCCGGCAGCGGCACGCGCGCCTCGCGCAGCCGGTCGCCGTAGGGCTGCGCCGCCGCCAGGCCCGCCAGGATCTCCTCGCGTCCCAGGACCTGCCGCGTGACCAGGTCGACCACGAGCATCTCGCCCGGCCCCAGGCGTCCACGCTCGACCACCTCGCCGTCCACCAGGCCCGCCTCGGAGGCCACCACGACCAGGCCGTCCGCGTGGACCTGGTAGCGGGCGGGACGCAGGCCGTTGCGGTCGAGGCTGGCGCCGACGACGCGCCCGTCTGTCCAGACCGCGAGCGCGGGGCCGTCCCAGGGCTCGATCGCCGCCGCATGGGACTCGAAGAAGTCGCGCACCGGGCCGGGCAGGCGCGCGTCGTTCTCCCAGGCCGGCGGCATCAGGAGGCTCATGGCCTCGGCCGGCCCCCGGCCCTTCTCCGTCAGCAGCGCGAGCGCCTCGTCCAGGCTCGCGGAGTCGCTCGACTGCTCGCCCAGGGCCGGGCTCATCGGGGGCGCGACGCCCGCGCGCGCCATCCGCGCGAAGCGCGCCCGCATCCAGGCGCGGTTGCCGGCGATCGTGTTGATCTCCCCGTTGTGGGCGAGCTGGCGGAACGGCTGGGCCAGCGCCCAGCTCGGGAACGTGTTCGTGCTGAAGCGCTGGTGGAACACCGCGAACGGCGTGCGGTAGTCCGGGCTCGTGAGGTCGGGGTAGAACTCGGCCAGGTCGGGCGCGCGCACGAGCGCCTTGTAGACGATGGTGAGGTCGCTCAGGGAGACGACCGCGAGGCCCGGCAGCCCGCAGGCCAGCGCGCGCTGCTCGATCGCGCGCCGCGCCGCGGGCAGCCGGCCGGGGTCCCCGCACGACACCGCCACCTGCGCGATCGCCGGCCGGCAGGCGAGCGCCTTGGCCCCGAGCGCGTCCTCGCGCACCGGCACGTCGCGCCAGCCCAGCACCGCCAGCCCGCTGGCGGCCAGCGTCTCCTCGACCAGCCGCACGGCCGCGGCCTGCGGACGGCGCTCGCGGGGCAGGAAGAGCATGCCGACGGCGAACGGCGACGTCCCCACCCGGTCCGCGAAGAGGCCCGCAGGGATGGCCGTGAGCACGCCGGCCCCGTCTCCGGTGCGCCCGTCGGCGTCCACCGCTCCGCGGTGCGCCAGGCCGGAGAGGGCACGCAGCGCGGCCGGCAGCACGCGCGCGCTGGGCTCGCCCGACCGCTCGGCCACGAAGCCCACGCCGCAGGCGTCGCGGACGAGGGCGGGGTCGTACAGCCCGCGACGTCCCGCTCCCTCCGGCGCCTGCTGGTGCATCTCCCCGCCTCCTCGGTCCTGGCAGTGTGGCGGCGGGCTCGTCATGAGTAAAGATCAAAGAAGTGGTATAGTGCATGCGTTCCATGCATATCGTCCGGACGCATCGCTTGAATGACGGGCATACCAGGAGGTCATGACATGGACGTGCGCCAGCTGGAGATGTTCCGGGCCGTGGCCGAGGAGGGCAGCTTCACCCGCGCCGCCGAGCGCCTGCACGTGTCCCAGTCCGCCGTGAGCCGCCAGGTCCAGCTGCTGGAGGACGAGCTGGGCGGCCGCCTGCTGCACCGGGGCAAGCGCGCGCAGCCCACCCCCCCGGGCGAGCTGCTGCTGCGCCTGGCCCAGCGGGTGCAGCGCGACATGCAGGAGGTGGTGGGCCAGATCTCCGACACCCAGGAGCTCAGGCGGGGCAACCTGACCCTGGCCGGCGGCATGACGGTGTGCATGCACATCCTGCCGCCCCTGCTCAAGAAGTACCGGCGCCAGTTCCCCGGCGTCGAGCTGCGGGTCATGTCCGTCAGCGCGGACACCACGCTCAAGCTGCTGCGCGCGCACGAGGTGGACCTGGCGCTGCTCACGCTGCCCGTGTCCGGCCCCGACCTGGAGGTGGTGCCGGTGCTCAAGGAGGAGATGGTCGCGGTGATGGCGCCGGGCCATCCGCTGGCCAAGCAGCGCACGGTGGACCCGCAGACGCTCGCCCGCTTCCCGCTGATCCTCTACGAGCGCGGGTCCAACTCGCGCCGCCTGCAGGACGGGGTGTTCGCGGAGCTGGGGGCCGGGCTGAAGGTCGCGATGGAGACGGAGAACGTCGAGATCATCAAGTCGATGGTGGCGGCCGGGCTCGGGATCACGCTCATCCCGTACGCCGCGATCGCGCGCGACGTGCGCGCCCGGCGCTTCGCCTTCGCGCGCCTGCGGGGGCGGCCGCCCTACCGGGAGACGGGCTGGGTGTACCTCAAGGGCGAGACCCAGCCTCGCGCGGTCACCGAGATGCTCAAGACCTTCGAGTCCATGAGGGACGCGTTCGGGAGCCGGCTGCCGGCGAGCTGACGGACGGCACGCGCCTTGCTGCGATAGGCCTCGTGAAGACGCTGATCGTCCTGAACGCGGGGGCCGGCGCGAGCGGTCGTTGCGAGGAGCTGCGCGCGCGCATCGAGCAGGCCTGCGCGGCGGTGGGCCTCCCCGCGGAGGTGCGCGCGATCGAAGCGCGCCGCCTGCGCGCGGCACTCGAGGGCGCCGCGCGGGACCCCGGTGTCGGCACGATCGTGGTCGGCGGAGGCGACGGCACGCTCAACACCGCCGCCAACGCCCTGGTGGAGACCGGCAAGCCGCTGGGCGTGCTGCCCCTGGGCACCCTGAACCACTTCGCGCGCGACCTGGGCATCCCGAGCGACCTGGAGGACGCGCTGCGGGTGGTGGCGGAGGGTCCGCAGCGGCGGGTCGACGTGGCCGACGTCAACGGCCGCGTGTTCCTCAACAACTGCTCGATCGGCCTCTACGTGGACGCGGTGCGCCAGCGCGAGCGGCTGCGCACGCTGCACGGCTGGGCCAAGTGGACGGCCATGGCCCGCGGCGCCTGGGAGGCGCTGCGCCGCTTCCGCGTCTTCCGGCTCACGCTGCACCTGCCCGAAGGCGCGCGCCGGCTGTCCACGCCGCAGCTGGTCGTGGCCAACAACCGCTACGACACGCGCCTGCTGGCCATGGGCCGGCGCGAGCGCCTCGACGCGGGCCGGCTGTGGGTCTACGCCGCTCGGGACCGCGGCCGCTTCGGCTTCGTCCGGCTGGCCTGGCGCGCGCTCCTGGGCCGCCTGGACGAGGAGAAGGACTTCGAGGCCCGAGAGGCCCCGTTCGTGGAGATCCGTGAGCGCCGCCCCGGGCGCCGCATCTTCCTCGCCACCGACGGCGAGCTGACCGAGGTGCGCGACCCGCTCCGCTTCACGTCGCGGCCGGGAGCGCTGACGGTCCTGGCGCCGGCCGAGGTCTCCGAACCGGACACGGCCGCCGTGGCGGTCACGGTGCCCGCTTGAGGACGATCGCCCACCTCTCGGACCTCCACTTCGGCCGCGAGGACGAGCGGGTCCAGGCGGCCCTCGTCGCCGAGCTCGACCGGCTGCGGCCGAGCCTGGTCGTGGTGAGCGGCGACCTCACGCAGCGCGCGCGCCGCCGCCAGTTCGAGGCCTGCGCGCGCTTCCTGCGCGCGCTCCCCGCGCCGGCGCTGGTGGTGCCGGGCAACCACGACATCCCGCTGTTCGACGTGCTGCGCCGGTTCCTGAGCCCGCTCGGCCGCTACCGCCGCTACATCGCAGACGACCTGGCGCCGTTGTTCGAGGACGGCGAGCTGTTCGTGGTGGGCCTCAACAGCGCGCGCCCCGAGCTCTGGAAGGATGGCGCGCTCTCGCCGGAGCAGGTGGAGCTCCTCCGGAGACGCTTCGCCGCCGCGCCGGAGGGCTCACTGCGCCTCCTGGTCACGCACCACCCGCTCAAGGCCCGTCCCGGCGACCCCGAGCCCGCGATCACGCGCCTGGGCCCGGAGGCGCTGGAGGTGGCGGGCCGGCACGTCGACCTGGCGCTGGCCGGCCACCTGCACATGGGCTACCTGGCCGACGTGCGTCCGACCGGCGAGGGCGCGCGTGCGGTGGTGCTGGTGCAGGCGGGTACGGCCATGTCGAACCGACGGCGCCACGAGCCCAACTCGTACAACCGGATCACGGTGGACGGCGATCGCCTCGAGATCGCGATCCGCGCCTTCCGCGAGGACGCTTTCGCGACGCGCGAGACGCTGCCGTTCGAGCGCAGGGACGGCGCCTGGGCGCGGAGCGAGAGCTAGGTGCAGCCCTCGCCCACGTAGCCGAGCGCCTTCAGCTGCTCGCACTGTTCCGCCGTCGGACGCGCGCCGCTCGGCACGGATCGGCCCGCCGCCGGACGGGGTTGCTTCATCTGAGCCAGCAGGCGCAGCAGCGTCTGGCGATAGAAGCACGCGCGCACGGGCTCGGAGGCGACGACGTCGTGCGCCTCGCCCGGGTCGCTCTCGATCGCGAAGAGCTGTTCGCGGCCCGTGCGCGTGTCGTACACGAGCTTGTGGCGCGCGTCGCGCAGGGCGTACACGGGCCGCTCCCACACCGTGCGCGACAGGGTGACCATGTCCCCGCCGCGCGCGGCACCGCTCACCAGCGGCAGGAGGCTCGCGCCCTGGGCCTGGGCAGCGAAGGGCGTGTCCCGCAGGCCGAACAGGTCGAGGATGGTCGGCGCCAGGTCCAGCAGGTCCACCAGGTGAGAGACGCGGACCCCGCGCGGGCCCCCGGGGATGCGGACGACGAGCGGGATGTGCGTGCTCTGCTCGTAGACCTGCGCGGAATGGCTGATGTAGCCCTTCTCGAAGAGCTGCTCGCCGTGGTCCGCCGCCACGATCAGCACCGTACGGTCCCACAGCCCCTGCTCCTCGAGCGTCCGGCGCAGCGCGCCCACCTCGCGGTCCACGTAGGCCAGGTTCCCGTCGTAGAGGCGCACCAGGTGCGCGATCTCGTCCGCGGTCGGCGTGCGCCGGCCCTGGTTCACGTCGGTGTACCAGGCGCGGTCGCGCCGCTCGTCGCGGCCCAGCGGCGCGTCGGGCCCGAACTGCGTGTCGAAGGGCGGGCCGGGGTCGTACGGGAAGTGCGGCTCGCGATAGTGCACGTACGCGAAGAAGCGCTCCCCCGCGTGCGCGCGGAGCCACTCCGGCAGCAGGCGCTGGAACGCGGCCCCGCGGCTGCCCAGGTCCGGGTACCTCCGGTAGACCTCCTCGAACTGCCCGAACCCGCGGTCGAAGCCATGGAGGGTGCCGGCCACCGCGTTGGCGACGAAGCCGGCCGTGCGGACGCCGCGCCCGCCCAGCGCCTCCGCCAGCGTGAGCCTGTCGCGCGGCAGGGGGTCGGCGTACGACACCTCGGCGTGGTGGCGGTCCGGGTACTGCGACGTCCACAGCGACGAGAGCGCTCCCAGCGTGAAGACGGCCGGCGTGTAGGCCCGTTCGAAGACCACGCCCTCCGCCGCGATGCGATCGATCTCCGGCGTGGTCGCGCGCGCGTAGCCGTACGTCCCGAACTGCTGCGCCCGGGCCGCGTCCAGGATCAGCAGCACCACGTTCGAGCGGCCCGAAGCCGCTCGTAGCGCGTCGGCCAGGGCGTCGTCCTCCGGCGCGAGCGTCCGGCCGGCCGCGGTCGGTCCGGCCGGCCGCGCGAGCTCGCGCCCCATCACGCGCGGGGCGCTCCAGCGGGCCCAGGCGAACCGCGCCTCGGGAGCGCCGCCCGCGTAGAGCGCGAGCCGGACCACGTCCCCCGCCGCGCCGGGCAGCGCGACCACGACCTCCTTCGCGGGCCCGTCCCTGGCGCGCAGCACGCGGCTCCACAGCTCCTGCTCGCCGCCGTCCGTGTCCTCGATCGTGACGCGCATCGACACGGCGCCGTCCGAGCCCACCGCGGCGCGCTGCAGCGCGGGCGTGAAGCGCAGCTCCGCGGCCGCGGGCAGGCGCAGCCCGAAGCGCACCACGCTCGGGCCCACCTGCTCGATGGCGGGCACGCCCGACTCCGGGGCGGGTGCGAGCGGCGCGGGCGCGCCGCGCGCCACCAGGTCCTGGGGCGTCGGATCGGACGACGGGGCCACCACGAGCGAGTGGAACGCCGCCGCCAGCTGGCGGCGGTCGGCGCTGCCGGCCTCCGACGCCGGGGAGGCGCTGTGCTCGAACACGAAGCGGAGCCGGTTCTCGCCCGGCCTCTGCGCCGCGGCGGGCAGGGGGACGAGGTAACGGAAGCGGCCGTCGTTGAGCGCGAAGGCGTCCACGGGCGTGCCGTTCAGCCGCACCTCGAGCCGCTGCGCCGCAACACCCTCGTAGGGCCTCAGGTCCAGGACGGCGACGCGCGACTCGGGCGCGCCCCAGGCCAGGGCCAGCTCGGCCTCGCCCTTCGCCCACAGGAACCGGTCGGCGTCGGCTCCGCCGGCCTCGGTGTAGAAGCCCTCGCGCAGGAACGGCTCCGCGGAGGGCGTGCCGAAGCGGACGACCTCGCGTGTGGACCACGAGTCCGCGAACGGGAGCGCCGCCGCCAGGTCCTGGACCACGACCTTCTGCGAACCCGGGCAGCCGGTGAACGACGCGACAGAGACACAGAGGACGCCGAGGAACCGAAGGAGCGCCCTGTGTCTCGGGATCGGCAGTCGCGAGGCCTACTTGATCTTCGTTCCCGGCGCGGGGTCGCCGTCGAACGCGAGCAGCATGGCCTTGCCGCCGGCCTCGGCCGCCAGCACCATCCCCTGCGACTCGACGCCCATCAGCTTCGCCGGCTTCAGGTTCGCGATCACCACGATCTTCTTGCCCGTGATCGCCTCCGGCGTGTAGCTTTCCGCCATCCCGGCCACGATCTGGCGCGTCTCCGTGCCCAGGTCCACCTCGAGCTTGAGCAGCTTCTTGGAGCCCTTGATGTTCTCGGCTGCCTTCACCAGGCCGACGCGCAGGTCCACCTTCGTGAAGTCGGTGATCTCGATCTTGTCCGGCTGCGGCGGGGCCGCCGCCTGGGTGGTCTCGACGGGCGGCGGCGTGGGCTTGTCATCGGACACGGTTGTCTTCTCCTTGGATTCCTTCTCCACCCGGGGGAACAGCGGCTCGATCGTGCCCAGCGGCGCGCCGGGCTCGAGCCGACCCCACGCGAGGTCCGCCGGGCCCGGCTCGCCGGGCAGCCCGAGCATCGTGAAGATGCGTCCCGCCGCGCGCGGCATCACCGGCGATACCAGCACGGCCAGCCGGCGCACGCCCTCGAGCAGGCTGTACAGGAACGCGTCCAGCTCCGCCTTGCGCTCCGGCGACTTCGCGGCCACCCAGGGCGCGAAGGCGACGATCGACTGGTTCGCGCGCGTCACCTGCGCGCCCACCTCGCTGAGCGCGCCCGAGAAGTCGAGCGCCTCGTAGCGGTCCATCACGGACGCGATCAGCGGCGCCACGTCGATGGCCGCCCCGCGCGGCGGCACCTTCCCGTCGCAGTACTTCTGCACCATCGTGAGCGCGCGGGAGACCAGGTTGCCCAGGTCGTTCGCGAGGTCCGCGTTGTAGCGCGTGACGAAGGCCGCATCCGTGAAGTCCCAGTCCTGACCGTACACCCCTTCGCGCAAGAGGAAGTAGCGGACCGCGTCGGGGCCGTACTCGTCGACCAGCTGCACGGGGTCGATCACGTTGCCGGTCGTCTTGCTGAGCTTCCGGCCGTTCTTGGTGATGTGCCCCTGCACGAACTCGCGGTTGGGCGGCGGCACGCCGGCCGCGTGCAGGATGGCCGGCCAGTACAGGCAGTGGAAGCGGATGATCTCCTTGCCGATGAGATGCATCCGCTGCGCGTCCTCGCCCCACCAGCGGTGGAAGTCCGGCGCGTCGTCCGCGAAGCCGAGCGCGGTGATGTAGTTGAGCAGCGCGTCGAGCCAGACGTAGAGCACGTGGTCCGGCTGCTCGGGCACCGGGATGCCCCACTTCACCCGCGCGCGGGTGACGCTGAAGTCCTGCAGCCCCTGGCGCAGGACCGCCAGCACCTCGTTGCGCCGCACGTCCGGGTCGATGCGCAGCGCGCCCGACTCGATCCGCTCGCGCAGCCAGTCGGAGTAGGCGGAGAGCCGGAAGAAGAAGTTCTCCTCCTCGGTCCACTCGCAGGGACGCTCGTGGTCCGGGCAGACGTTGCCCGGCTGGCGCAGCTCCTCCTCGTCGTAGAACGCCTCGCAGCGGGGGCAGTACCAGCCGGCGTACGTGCCGGTGTAGATGACGTCGCGACCGTCCGGCGTCCTGGCCTTGACCAGCCGCGCCCACAGCGCCAGCACGCCGCGCTTGTGGATCTCGTCGGTCGTGCGGATGAAGCGGTCGTAGCGGATGTCGTACCGCTCCCACAGCTCCCTGAACTTCGCCGCCAGCCGGTCGCAGTGCTCCTGGGGCGTGAGCCCGCGCTCGCGCGCGATGCGCTCGATGTTCTGGCCGTGCTCGTCGGTGCCGGTCAGGAAGAACGCGGGCAGGCCGCGCAGGCGGCGCGCGCGCGTCAGCGCGTCGGCCGCGATGGTGGTGTAGGCGTGTCCGACGTGGGGAACGTCGTTCAGGTAGTAGATGGGCGTGGTCAGGTAGTAAGGCGTGTCGTCGCTCATCCGCTCCTCGGCCGGGCCCTCCAGGCGGAGAGTGCGGCGGCCCAGACCTCCTTCACCGGCACGCCGTGGGCCGATGCGGCCCGCTGGCAGTCCTCGAACTCCGGCTGCGCGTTCTTGACCTCGCCGCCGCGCCGCCCCACCTTCACGCCGATCGGGCCGTACGGCGTCTCCACCGGCACCACCTCGCGCTCGAGCGTCGTGCGCTCCCACTCCTGGAAGCGTACGCCCAGCGTCGTGGTCTCCGCGAAGAATACGTCCTCCACCGCCTGGCGGCGCGACGGGGGCGCGATGACGGTCACCAGCGTGCCCGGGCGGTTCTTCTTCATCTGCACCGGCGTGAGGTACACGTCGAGGGCGCCGGCCGCCAGCAGCCGCTCGATCAGCGGACCGTAGAGCTGCGGCGACATGTCGTCGATCTCGGCCTCCAGCACCAGCACGCGCCCGGCCGTGGCACCCGCGTCCTCCTCGCCGACGATGAGGCGCAGCACGTTCGGCCGCTGGTGCGTGTCCCGCGTGCCCGCGCCGTGCCCGACCGCCTCCAGCCGCACCGGCGGCAGCGGGCCGTACGCGGTCGCGTGCGCGGTCACCAGCAGCGCCCCCGTGGGCGTCAGCAGCTCGCCGTCGCCCGCGCCGTAGACCGGCACGCCGCGCACGAGGCGCGCGGTGGCGGGCGGGGGCACCGGGAACACGCCGTGCGCCATCGACACCGTGCCCGTGCCGACGTTGAGCGGGGACGCCGCGAACCGGTCGGCCCGCAGCCAGGCGAGGCCGATCACGCCGCCCACCACGTCGACGATCGAGTCGAGCGCGCCGACCTCGTGGAAGTGCACCGCCTCGGGCGCCACGCCGTGCACCTCGCCCTCCGCCTCCGCCAGCCGCCGGAAGCACGCGCCCGCGCGGTCCTTGACCTCGCCGGCGAGGCCGCTCCGGTCCAGCAGGCGGAGGATGTCCGGCAGCGTCCGGGCCTGCGCGTGATCGTGTCCGTGCCCGTGCCCGTGCTCGTGCTCGTTCGTGACCACGTCCACCTTGGTGGCGTGCAGCCCCGCGCGATGGACCTTGTGCGCCCCCAGCCGATAGCCGGTGAGCGGCAGCTTCGCGAGCTCCGCGGCCAGCTGGTCGATCGACAGGCCGAGGTCCACCAGCGCGCCCAGCAGCATGTCGCCGGAGGCGCCCGACGCGCAGTCGAAGTAGACGAGGCGGCTCATGGCAGTCTCACAGCACGCCGCGGTCCTTGAGGCTCGCGAACCGCCCCGCGCCCAGGATGACGTGGTCCAGGACCTCGATCCCCATCAGCGTGCCGGCGGCGGCCAGCCGGCGCGTCAGCGCCAGGTCCTCGGCGGAGGGCTCCGGGTCGCCCGAAGGATGGTTGTGGAACAGCACGAGCGCGGCCGCGCGCGCGACCACGGCCTCCTGGAACACCTCGCGCGGGTGGACAAGGCTCGACGTGAGGCACCCGGTCGAGATCACCGCCTCGCGCTTGAGCCGGTGGCGCACGTCGAGTGCCAGCAGTCCGAACGTCTCCACCGGGCGGGCCCCGTAGCGCGGCAACAGGTAGCGTCCGGCGTCCGCTGCGTTCTTGAAGGAGGGAGCCGCCTGCCGTCCCTCCGACGCGAGACGAGCGCCCAGCTCCAGCGCCGCCAGGACGCGCGCGGCCTTGGCGCGCCCCAGCCCGCGCTCACCCGTGAGGTCCGGCAGCGACCGGCCTGCCAGGCCGCGCAGCCCCGTGTCGAGCAGGCCCTCCGCCACCTCGAGCGCGGACGCGCCGCGTGCCCCCGTCCCCAGCAGGATCGCCACCAGCTCGCGGTTGGACAGCGCCGCGGTGCCCAGGCGCGCCAGGCGCTCGCGCGGGCGGTCCTCGGCCGGCACGTGGCGCATGAGGCGCGCGACGCGCGGCCGGTCGTTGCAGGCGGAGACGTGCGATTGCGAGTGTTCCATGAGGCCCGAAACCTCCATCTTATTACACCGCGGCGGTACGGCCCGTCCCGGCTCGCCGCGCGCGCCCAAGGGCAGCGATAATGCCGGACCCATGAGCGCTGACGGGTCCGCGAGCCGGGACGCCGCCCTCCCCGCATGGCTGTCGCTGGCGGCCTGGATCGCCGGGATGGCGGCCATGGGCCTCGCCGTGCGCGCGGCCTCGCCACTCGGCGTGCGTCCGTCCCTCGTCGCGGCCGAGCTGTGCCTGGCCGCCCCCTCGTTGCTGGCGCTGGCGCTCTGCCGCATCCCGTGGGCTCGCGGGCTGGCGCTGGCTCCGCTGGGCCCGGCGGCGGTCGCCCTGGCCTTGCTCACGGGCGCGGCGCTGTGGGCCGCCAGCCTGGGCCTGTTCGAGCTGCAGTTCTCGGTCTGGCCGCCGCCGCCCGGCTACCTCGACCAGTTCCAGCTGCTCCACCGCGCGCTCAAGCCGGCCGGTGTGCTCGACGGCCTCGCGTCGGTCGTGGCCATCGCGCTGGCACCGGCCGTGTGCGAGGAGATCCTCTTCCGCGGCGCGCTGCTCCCCTCCTTCGTGCGCCCGTTGCGCGCGCCGGGAGCGATCCTGCTCTCGGCGCTGCTCTTCGGGGCCATCCATCTCGACCCCACCACCGCCGGCGCCTACACACTCTACCGCGTGCCGTTCGCGACCACGGTCGGCATCGGGCTCGGCGTCCTGCGCGTCGCGTCGCGGTCGCTCGTGCCCTGCGTCCTCGCGCACGCCGCCCTCAACGCCATCACGTTCTTCACGGTGCTGCTGACCACGCCCTCGGCCGAGGCCGAGGTCGCGAACGTCGTCCAGGCCGCATCCTTCCTCCTCGTCGGTGGCGCGGCCACCGTCTGGCTGCTCCGCCTCCACGCGCGCGCGGCCGCCGCTCGAGACGCTTCCTGCTAGACTCGTTCGCATGAAGAAGCTGGGTACCGTCGCCGCCTCCGCGGCCGCGCTCTGCGTGGCGGTCGCACCCGTCCGCGCCAGCTCGACGTTCCAGGCATTCGCGCCGCGCGTCTCCGCGCCTGGCGCCCTGGTGCCCGTGGAGGACGAGGTGATCGTGCAGTTCGCGGACGACGCGGACGACCGCGCGATGGACCAGGCGATGCACCTGGCGGGCGGCAAGGCCATGCGGCGCAGCGCGTTCGGCAAGCGCTTCCTGGTCGAGCTGGACGCGGGCTTCACGCCCGACGTGGCGATGGCGCGCCTGCGCGCCTTGCCGGGCGTCGCGTTCGCGGAGCGCAACGGGCGCGTGGCCGCCAGCCAGTCGCGCCCCGGCTTCCTCACGCCCAACGACGAGTTCTACCGCGCGCAGTGGAACCTCCGGCTCGTCGACGCGGAGCGGACCTGGGGCATCCAGACCGGCTCCTCGGACGTGGTCGTGGCCGTGCTGGACACCGGCGTCGCCTTCGAGGACTTCGGGCCGTTCCGCAAGGCGCCCGACTGGGGCAACACGCGCTTCGTGCCCGGCTTCGACTTCGTGAACCGCGACAGCCATCCCAACGACGACGAGTTCCACGGGACGCACGTCGCCTCCACGATCGCGGAAGCCACCAACAACACCACGGGCATGTCGGGCTTCGCGTTCGGCTGCTCGATCATGCCGGTCAAGGTGCTGGACGACGAGGGCAACGGCAGCTTCTTCAACGTGGCCGAGGGCGTCGACTTCGCGGTGCGCAACGGCGCGAAGGTCATCAACATGAGCCTGGGCGGGCCCGACAACAGCGTCACGCTGCAGCAGGCGGTGGACCGCGCGGTGGCGGCGGGGGTCACGGTGGTGGCGGCGTCCGGCAACGACGGCGAGGGTCGGGTGGACTTCCCCGCCGCGCTCGCGAACGTCATCGCGGTGGGCGCGATCGACACGCGCAAGGTGCTGGCCCCCTACTCCAACTTCGGCGCCCAGATCGACGTGGTGGGGCCGGGCGGGGACGGACGCCGCGACGACAACAACGACGGCCTGGCGGACGTGGTGTTCCAGCAGATGCCCAACCCGCAGTTCGTCGCGATCGGACGCCACGACGTGTTCGGCTACTTCGGCCTGCAGGGCACGAGCATGGCCACCCCGCACGTCGCGGCCCTGGCCGCGCTGCTGTACAGCCAGGGCATCACGGACCCCGCGGCCATCCGGGCCGTGATCGAGCAGACCGCCGAGGACCTGGGCGCATCCGGGCGCGACGACCGGTACGGCCACGGCCTCATCCGTCCGAGCCAGGCCCTGCGCGGGCTCGGACTGGCCCGCTGACCGGGATCGACGCGCCGCACGCGGACCTGGCGGCGCGCCTGCCGGACATGCCGCGCCTGGTCGAGACCCGCGCCATGCTGCTGTCCCACGGTTCGCAGGTGCGAGGTGACCTCGAGGACGGTCACTACGTCGTGTGGGAGGACGACCTGGCCGCGGCGGTCGGACACCCCGACCCCGGCCTCCTGCGCGCCGTGCTCGAAGAGGCCGGCGGCGTGCGCGAGCTGCTGGTGATGCGCGACGCCTTCGCCGCGGTGGCGGCGGGCCTCCCGGGATGGACGCACGAAGAGGCGGTGATCCACGCGCTGCCCGAGCCGGTCCCCGAATGGCCGCTCCCTGGAGCCGGCGTCGGGTTCCTCGACCCGCAGACGCCGCTCGGCCACCTCCCGCGGGAGCTGGCGGAGGAGATCGCGGCCGCGCGCGCTGCGGGCCCCGTGGCCGCGGCCTGGTGCGACGAGTGCGCCGTCTCGTTCTGCTACGCGGGGGCGGTCACCGAGACCCTGTGGGACGTGGCGATCGACACGCTCCCCGCCTATCGCCGGCGTGGCTTCGCGCAGACCGCGGTCCACCTGATGGCGGCCTTCCACCGGGAGAACGCGCGGCTGCCCGTGTGGGGCGCCGTGATCGGCAACCTGGCCTCGCTCCAGCTCGCCAGCCGGATGGGGTTCGTGGCGGTGGACACGCTGTACGTCTTCTCCCGGCCTCCCGACCGCTGATTGGCACCTCTCTTGCTTGTCCAGACGGTGGGGCGCGTGCGCCCGACTGACACGAGGAGACGACACACATGCGATTGAACAAGCTCCACTTCCTTCTGGCGGCCGGCGTCGCGTTCGGCATCGCGCCCCGGGCCTCGGCGGAAACGATCCTCACGCCCTACGCGGGTATCGTATTCGGCAGCGACGTGAACGAGGAGCACGGCGTCTACGGCGGCAGCCTGGCCTTCACCGGCGGCCTCCTGGGCTTCGAGGTCGACTTCGCGTACTCACCCAACTTCTTCGGCGGGGACCGCGAGATCATCCCCGACAACAACGTCACCACGCTGATGGGCAACTTCATGTTCAGCGGCCGGCTGGGAGGCAACTCGCGCCTCTACGGCGTCGTGGGCGGAGGCCTGCTCAAGCAGCGCGTCGGCGACTCGGACGACTTCTTCGACCTGGACCGCAACAGCTTCGGCTTCGACGCGGGCGGCGGCATCCAGGTCGGGGTGAGCGACCACGTGGGCATCCGCGGCGACATCCGCTACTTCCGCAGTGTGGGCGACGACGAGCCCGACAACGAGTTCGACATCGACTTCGGCAACTTCAGCTTCTGGCGCGCGACGGGCGGGCTGTCGTTCACGTTCTGACGGCAACGGCATCTCACCGCGGAGAGCGCAGGGGACCTCCGCGTCCTCTGCGTCCTCTGCGGTGAAAGCCGTCGATGTGCGCTAGGATCGTGCGCATGATGCGATCGCTCGCCGCCGCCGTCGTCGCGCTCGCCTGCGCGGGCCCTTCCGCCGCGGGCGAGGTGGCCATCAACCTGGAGGGCGGCTGGGCGGATCTCAGCAACGCCAAGAAGTCCGCGGAGGCCGTGTTCGACGGCGCCTCGGGAGGGGCGACGTTCGGGGCCGGCGTCCGCTGGTCGGTGACCCCCTCGATCTACGTGGGCCTCGGCGGCCGCTACTTCAGCAAGGACGGCGAGCGCGCCTTCGTCGCGGGCCCCGGCCAGCCGTCGTTCGGGCTGGGCCACCCGCTGAGCCTCCGCCTGATCCCGGTGCACGCGCACGTCGGGTGGCGGTTCCGTCCCGATTCGTCACTCGTGCCCTACGTCGGGTTGGGCATCGGCCTGACGTCGTACCGCGAGGAGAGCACGGTGGGCGACATCCCGGAGCCCACCATCAGCGAGACCAAGTTCAGCGGGCTGGTCTCGGGGGGCGTCGAGTACGGCCGCGGGCCCGTGCGCTTCGGGATCGACCTCTCCTACTCGACCGTGCCCGACTCGCTCGGCGTGGGCGGCGTGTCCCAGGTCTACGGCGAGGACGACCTGGGCGGCCTCACGGCACTGGGCCGCATCATCTTCGTTCCCTGATCGCTCAGTCGCCCTGGCGACCGAGCCCCATCGACTCCAGGAGCGCGCCGTCCTCGCGCCACCCCTCGCGCACCTTGACGAACAGGCCCAGGTAGACGCGCGCGGCCAGGAAGTCCTCGATCTGCCGGCGCGCCTCGGTGCCGATCGCCTTCAGCATCGCGCCGCCCTTGCCGATCACGATGCGCTTCTGGCTGTCCCGCTCGACGTAGACGGTGGCCTCGATCCGCACGACGGGCCCGCCCTCCTGGAACGAGTCCACGATCACGCCGGCCGCGTACGGGATCTCGTCCCGCGTGAAGCGCAGGATCTGCTCGCGGATCATCTCCGCGACGAAGAAGCGCTCCGGCTGGTCGGTCAGGAAGTCGTCGGGGTAGAGGGGCGAGCCCTCGGGCAGGTGCGCG
Source organism: Vicinamibacteria bacterium (assembly GCA_025923995.1). Lineage (GTDB taxonomy): Bacteria > Acidobacteriota > Vicinamibacteria > Fen-336 > Fen-336 > JAICEW01. The sequence goes on from JAICEW010000052.1 coordinate 15,788, forward strand.
ACCAGGCGCTCGGCCAGCACGTCCACCTGCTGGCCCTTGAGCGCCGAGAGCGGGACCACCTCGGCGAAGTCGAGCAGGTGACGGTACTGCTCGATGATCGGCAGCAGGCGCGGCTTCTCGATGATGTCGATCTTGTTCAGGCCCAGGATCACCGGCTTGGCCGCCCGCTGCAGCACGGTCTTCACGTAGCGGTCGCCGGGCCCGTACGACTCGGTCACGTCCACCAGCCACAGCGCCAGGTCCACGCCGCCCAGGCTCTGGACCGCCACGTCCACCATCCGCTCGTTCATCCGGTGCATGGGCTTGTGGATGCCGGGCGTGTCGAGCAGCACGATCTGGGCGGCGGGCTGGCCGGGGGTCTCCGCCAGCTCGTCGGTCGCGCCGGCGACGGCCGGCACGTTGACGACCGCCAGGATGCGGTTGCGCGTGGTCTGCGGCTTGTCCGAGACGATCGAGACCTTCTGGCCGACCAGGCGGTTGACCAGCGTCGACTTGCCGACGTTGGGGCGCCCGACGACGGCCACGAACCCCGACCGGAAGCTCACGAGGCCGCCTCGACCGGCTTGCGGCGGAAGCGCACCCGGTTGACGCGCTTGTGCTCGGCGTCCACCACCTCGAGCGTGTAGCCCTTGTAGTCGGTGCGCTCCCCCGGGCGCGGGATGCGGCCGAAGACGCTCGCGACCAGGCCCCCGACGGTGGCCACGCGCTCGCCGTTGCCCAGCGGCAGCTCCAGCGCCTGCTCCAGCCGCTCCAGGTTCACGCGGCCCGCGACCAGCACGGAGCCGTCGGGCTCGACGCTGATGGGCTCGGTCTCCGTGTCGTACTCGTCCTTGATCTCGCCGACGATCTCCTCGACGATGTCCTCGACCGACAGCAGGCCCGCCGTCCCGCCGTACTCGTCGATGGCCACCGCGAAGGCCACCCGGCCCGCCTGCATCTCCTTCAGCAGCTCCGCGATCTTCTTGGTCTCCGGCACCACCAGCGCCGGCCGCACCAGGGGCTGCAGGGGATCGTCGTCGCCGCCCTCGTACTCGATCACGTCGCGCACCATCACCACGCCCACGATGTCGTCCAGGTTCTCCCCGTAGAGCGGGATGCGGCTGTACTTGGTCTCGCGCATCAGGCGCCGCAAGTCGCCCACTCGCCCCTGCGCGGACATGGCCACGATGTCGGGCCGCGGGGTCATCACGTCCCGCACCTGCGTGACCGAGAAGCGGGCCACCGCGTCCACCAGCCGCCCCTCGTCCTCCTCCTGCACCGGCGGCGGGGGCACCTCGACCGGCTGCGTCTCCTTGAGGCTGCGTGCGCTGTCGAGGCCCTGCGTGGTGGCGGAGGCCGCCCGCTTGCGCAGCGCCGCCACCAGCGGTGCGAGGGCGCGCGCGTAGGGGTTGAACAGCGGCATCAGCAGCAGCAGCGAGCGCTCCGGGTTGCGGCGCACCAGCGTGTAGGGGACGCTCAGGCGGAACAGCAGCAGGTAGACGACCATCGAGAGGAACGCGATCAGCAGCGCCCACTCGGAGCCGATGCCCAGGAAGAGCGAGGTGATCACGACCGTCATGGCCAGGTGGGCGGTGTAGGTGCCCATGTGCACCGGCATCAGGAGCGTGGGCGGATCGTCCAGGTAGTGGTTCACCATCTCCGCCCGCGGGTTGTGCAGGGCCAGATGCGTGAGGCGCCGCCGCTTGACCAGGTAGAAGGCGGCCTCCACCGCGGCCAGGCCGATGGAGCCGATGGCCAGGACGACCAGCGCCGCCACCTGCAGCAGGATGACCGTCACAACAGGCTCCGCCGCAGGCGCCGCTCCAGCCGGTCCATGGTCCCGTCGTCCGTCTCGTGGTCGTAGCCCAGCACGTGCAGGAAGCCGTGCAGCGCGAGCACGTCCAGCTCCTGCGGCAGCGTGCGCCCCAAGCTGCGCGCGTTGCGCGCGGCCGTGTCCACGCTGATCACGATGTCGCCCAGGCCGGCCTCGCCGCCCGGCCCCGGGAACGAGAGCACGTCGGTGGGCTTGTCCTTCCCCCGGTAGCGCGCGTTCAGGGCTCGCACCGCGCGGTCGCCGGTGATCACCAGCGCCACCTCGCCCGAGACCGAGAGGGCGCGCGCCGCACCGCGCAGGACGCGCCGCAGGCGGGGGCGCGACACCCGCCGGCGCCGCTGCCGGTCGAGGAGCACCACCTCGAGACCGCCGGGTTGAGATGATCCGCGGGCCACGTCGCGTCCCGCCCCTTTCCGTTGTCGCTGGCGCGGCCTCGTCAGCGCGACGGCGCCTGCGCGGCCCCGTACGCCTCGTAGGCCCGGATGACCGCCTGCACCAGCTTGTGCCGCACCACGTCCTTCTCGTCGAAGAAGACGAACGAGATGCCCTGGGTGCCCGAGAGCACGGAGATGGCCTCCACCAGGCCGGACACGCGGCCCTGGGGCAGGTCGATCTGCGTGATGTCTCCCGTCACCACCACCTTCGAGCCGAAGCCGATGCGGGTCAGCACCATCTTCATCTGCTCGGTCGTGGTGTTCTGGGCCTCGTCGATGATGACGAACGCGTCGTTGAGCGTGCGGCCCCGCATGAAGGCGAGCGGGGCCACCTCGATGGCGTTCCGCTCCAGCAGGCGCGAGACCTTCTCGTAGTCGAGCAGGTCGTAGAGCGCGTCGTAGAGCGGACGCAGGTACGGGTCCACCTTGTCCTGCAGGTCGCCCGGCAGGAAGCCCAGCTTCTCCCCCGCCTCCACCGCCGGGCGGGCCAGCACGATGCGCGCGACCGACTTGTTCAGCAGGCTCGCCACCGCCTGCGCGACCGCCAGGTAGGTCTTGCCGGTGCCGGCCGGTCCGATGCCGAACACCATGTCGTGGGTCGCGATCTTCTCCAGGTACGCGCGCTGGTTCAGGCTGCGCGGCACGACCGTCTTCTTGCCGCCGCGCACGGCGGACTGCATGAGGTAGTCCTTGATCCGCACGCCGCCGTCCTGCGCGAGCAGCTGGGCCGCCAGGCGCACGTCGCCCGAGGCCACCGAGTAGCCGTCCTTCATGAGGTCGCCCAGCTGGCCGAACACCTGCGCGGCCTTCTCCTCGCCCTCCGGCTCGCCCTCGACCAGCAGCTCGGCGCCGTGCGACTTGATGCGCACCTTGAGCTGCTCCTCCAGGAACCGCAGGTTCTCGTCGTGGGTCCCGAAAAGTGCTTCCGCGCCCCGCTCGGGGACGGTCACGCGTCTCATCGTGCGGTCAGCGGCAGCAGCGGGACGGGCAGGGTCCGGATTCGAGGGGCGCCGACGGACGCTCGCGGTGGAGGGGCGCCCGCAGGGTCGCGAAGCCGGCGTGTTTCGGCATGCGGTCGAGCATAACACACGGCCTGCGGCCAAGCGGGCGACGCCGCTGCCACTTTTCCGTGACGCGTGCCGCCGTGCAAAAAGGGGCGCCCGTTGCACGGAACGGGAGAATCGCTACTCGGCGAGGTCGAGGGCCCGGATGAGGGCGCCCTCCAGGTAGACGGGCTCCAGGCCCGTCGCCCAGTACGCGAGCGCGTCGCGGTTGGGCTGCGAGGTCTCCTGGCCGGTGGCCAGGGGCGGGCCGCCCGCCCGCGGCTGGAACTCCAGCCACCCCCACCAGGTGCCGTCTTCACGCTGCTCGCCAAACGTCGTCGCGCGATACGTCGTGCCTTCGGGGTCCACGAGGATGACGGCATGCTCCAGGATCGGCTCGCCCATGCGTGTTCCTCCGGGAGCTCCTCGTTTCAAGATGCGTGCCGGCGCGGTTCGGGTAGACTGCCTGTTCCGCCTTCCGGCGGACGTTTCTTTCGGAGGTTGGCTGGTGAATCGATTCCTTTCGGCGGTCGTCATCTTCAGCATGGTCGGGTGCGGGTCGGGGACGGAGGAGCCCACGCCGCCCACGGGCGGGCCGACCACGCTCCAGACGGAGGAAATCACGGTGGGCACGGGCGACACCGCCCGCAACGGGGACACGCTCACGGTCCATTACATCGGGTCGTTCCTGGATGGGCGCGTGTTCCAGAGCTCGTACGGGGGCCAGCCGTACACCTTCCGGCTCGGCGCCGGCGCCGTAATCGCCGGATGGGACCAGGGCATCCCGGGCATGAGGGTCGGCGGCAAGCGGCGGCTCACGATCCCTTCGTCGCTCGCCTACGGGAGCCAGGGCAGCCCCCCCACCATCCCGCCCAACACTCCGATCCGGTTCGAGGTCGAGCTTCTCTCGCTGACTAGGTAGCGCTGGAGTCCGGCTCGTTCTTGCGCGCGCCGCGCACGTTGAGCGCGGCCAGGCAGACCTGGAGCACCACGAGCGCGTAGGCACGCGCGTGCCAGCCCCACACGATCCACAGCACGTTGCTGGCCAGGAACACCCAGAATCCGATCGCGCGTCGCCTCTTGGATTGCGACGCGACGAGCCAGGCCGCGGCGACGGTGGTGACCATCGCCGGCCACTGGACCAGGTCCAGGCTCACGCGTTCGTCTCCAGCTCGAAGCGCCCCAGCGCCTCCTGGCGCACGCGGTCGCCCTCCGCGGAGGCGGCGGACCGCTCGAGGCCCAGGTCGGCCAGCACGACCTCGGTGAGCGCGGCCGCGGCCTCCGCCTCCTCGAAGCAGGCGGCGTCGGCGCCGAAGTGGATCAGCTCGCCGTACTCCCGCAGGTAGCGCGCGCGCACCACGATGCGGCACTGGGGCGCCAGCTCGCGCGCGGCCGCGATGAGCGGCGCCCTGTTCACGGAGTGCGGCAGCGTCACCACCAGGTGCTTCGCCCGCGCGAGCCCCGCCTGCTGCAGGATGCCCGGCTGGCTGGCATCGCCGAAAAGCGCGCGCTGGCCCTTCGCCTCGAGCGACGCGACCGTGTCCATGTTGAGGTCGACCACGACCGTGTCGGTGCCGGCCCTCCGCAGGGCGCGATCCACCGCCTGCCCGACCGGCCCGTAGCCCACGATCACCGCCAGCGGCAGCGCGTCCGCGGCGATGGCGTCGGCGGTCCGCGCGTTGATGGCGGCGCGCTTGCGCGCCGAGCGGGCGTCGAGCAGCCGCCACAGGCGCGGGAACCGCCGCAGCCGGGCCTCGATCGGGTCGAGCCAGCGGAACAGGAACGGGTTGAGCGAGATCGAGACGAGCGCGCACGCGACGAGCAGGCTGGCCCCCGCCTCGCCCAGCAGCCCGTGGTGACGCGCGAGGTCGCCCAGGATGAACGAGAACTCGCCGATCTGCGCGAGGCCCAGCGCGACCACCAGGCCGGTCCGCGTCGAGTACCCGAGCAGCACCGTCACCAGCAGCGCGGCCAGCGGCTTGCCGACCAGGACGATCGCCAGGCCGGCGACGAGCAGCAGCGGCTCGCGCAGCAGGAACGACGGATCGAGCAGCATCCCGACCGAGACGAAGAAGAGCACCGCGAACGCGTCCCGCATCGGGAGCGCGTCGGCGGCCGCCTGGTGGCTCACCGCGGACTGGCCCACGACCATGCCGGCCAGGAACGCGCCCAGCGCCATCGAGGCGCCGAAGACGTACGCGGCGCCCACCGCGATGGCCAGGGCCAGGGCCAGGACCGTGAGCGTGAACAGCTCGCGCGAGCGGAGCCGCGCGACATGCGTCAGCACCCGCGGCAGCACGCGCGAGCCGGCCAGGAAGACGAGCGCCACCAGCGCGGCCAGCTTCGCCAGCGAGACCGCGAGCGACCACGGCAGCCCGCCCGACGCCGCGCCGCCGTCCCCCAGCGCGGGGATCACGACCAGCACCACGATCGTCAGGATGTCCTCGACGATCAGCCATCCGATCGCCGCGTGGCCCGCAGGGGTCGCCAGCAGGTCGTGCTCCTCGAGCCCCCTCAGCAGGACGACCGTGCTCGCGACCGACAGGGCCATGCCCAGCACCAGGCCCTGTGCCATGGGCCAGCCCTCCGCCCATCCCAGGACCACTCCCAGCAGCGTGGCGACGCCGCTCTGGATCAGCGCGCCGGGCAGCGCGATGCCCTTCACCTGCAGCAGGTCGCGCAGGTGGAAGTGCAGGCCCACTCCGAACATGAGCAGGACGACGCCCACCTCCGCCAGCTGGCTCGCGAGCGCCACGTCGCCCACGAATCCGGGCGTGTACGGGCCGATGACGACGCCCGCGAGCAGGTAGCCCACGATCGGGGACAGGTGGAGCTTCCGTGCGAGCAGGCCCAGCAGCCAGGCGGCGGCGAACGCGGCCGCGAGCAGGGTGAGAAGCGGGGTGTCGTGGGGCATCGCGGCCTAGCTTAGCCCGCGAGCGTGTACCCGGCGCGCCAGAAGGACTTCGTTTCTGCGATCTGCAGGCGCTCGGCGCCGCGCAGTCGCGCCGCAGCGCGTCCGCCGTCACTCCTCGTCCCCGAGGTGGAAGCGATGCATCACGCGGTGGAGCACCGGGGTGAACACGATGCCGGCCACGATCAGGAACACGAGCCCCGCGTAGAGGGCGTACAGGCCCGCGAACAGCTTGCCGGCCCGCGTCGCGGGCTGCTCCACCGGCCCCATCCCGCCCAGCAGCATGGCCGCGTTCAGGAAGGCATCGAGCCAGCCCAGCTTCTCGAAGGTCGCGTAGCCGGCCATCCCGATGGCGAGGGAGCCCGCCACGAACGCGAGGGCCACGGCGACGTGGGCAGCCAGCCGCCACAGGAAGCGGTCACGCGGGAGCAGCGGCTCGCTGCGGTGCTCGTAGAGTCGAGGTCCCTTGGAGCTCGCCCCCCGCCTGGCGCTCAACGCCCCGGCGACTCGAGCGTCGCGAGGTACGCGGCCGCGTCCTCCAGCTGCCGCTCGTTGAACACGCGGATGCCGCGCTCCGAGAGCCGGGCCGCCGTCACTCCCATGCCCGGGTTGCGCTGGCCGCGGAAGGTCCCGTCGTACACGTACGTCGTCCCGCAGGACGGGCTGCCGTCCTTCAGGACCGCGAGGCGCGCGCCCGCCGCGACCGCCCGGTCCAGCGCGTCGCCGGCGCCGGCGACGAACGCCTTCGTGACGTCCTGGCCCGTGCGGTCCCCCACGTACGCGTCGCCCTTCAGCACCTGCACGCCGTCGCCCCCGACGATCTCGGCCGGCGAGCGCGGCACCGGCAGGCCCGCGGCCGTCTCGGGACAGGTGGGGACCAGCCGGCCTTCCGCGCGCCAGCGGTCGAGGATGCCGCTGTCGATCCGCGCGTCGCCGCCGTGGTAGCGCACGCTCTCGCCCAGCAGGCACGAGCTCACGAGGACCTTGATCACGCTCTCTCCGCCCGCGACATCATACGTCCCCGCCGTCGGGGCGGGAACTCCGCGCGGGCGGCCGCGCTACTCCGTCAGCAGCTTGTCGGCCCACTCCACCAGGCCGACGAAGACGCTCGGGTTCGCGAACGTGGCTCCCTTGCCGAGGAGGTCGGTGTCGAGGACCCCACGGGCCCTCGCGCAGGCCCCTCAGACGTGGATCGGGATCCTGTGCTCGAGCACCTGCGCGAGCGCCTCGGCCAGCGGCGGCCAGCCGACCGGCACGATCGCGCTCGCGACCGCCGTCCGCATCAGGGAGACCGCTTCGCCCAGCAGGAAGATCTGGACCGGGTGGCCCGCCTCGGCGAAGGCCTTGGCGTGGTGGAACGCGAACGACGCCTGCGTCGGGTCCGCCGAGCCCCACGCGCTCTTGATGAGGATCTTGTCCTTGGCCGGCGAGACGGGGGCCGGCGGACCGATCGCCGGCAGCACGAAGAGGCGGGAGAGGAACCCACGTCGCATCTGGACCTCCGCGCCTGGTTGGACGCGCCGATCGCCCGTTCGCTCTCATCCTTCTGCTCGCGGGCATCCGACCGTCGCGGCCTCGGGCTTGCCCCTCCCGCGCCCCGGCACGCGGTTGTCTGCTATCCTCCCGCGCACGGGGCGAGCGCATTCAAGGAGGAGATCCAATGAAGGTAGACCGCCGTGCCAGCGGAGGGCGGGTCGCGGCCGTCGTCGTGGCCTGCGTGATGATGGCGGGCGCGTGGACGCCGGCGCTCGCGCAGACGCCCCAGGTCACCGCGCCCCAGCCGACGGTGCCCGAGGTGTTCACGATCATGGGCCAGTTCGTGCGCGTGGCCTACAACAAGGAGGGCTTCGTCACGATGGGCTACGAGATGGCCCAGCGGGCGATCGGCGAGGAGTGGCTCATGCTGGAGGTGGGCCTGACCGTCCGCTCCCCCGCCAAGGACCGCAAGATCACGCGCGAGAGCTTCACGCTCCAGACGCCCGACGGGAAGAAGATCCCCCTCGCGTCGCAGAGCGACTACGCGAAGGCGGGCTACCTCCCGGCCCTCAACAACCGGGCCAAGGTGATCCGCGACTCGATCAACTACTTCCCGGTGGACGTGACGCGGGGCTGCTCGATGAGCTTCTTCGCCGACGTGAGCAGCGGCCGGCGCATGCTCGCGTTCGACGAGGTGGAGGTGAGCTCGACCCGCGCCTGCGTGGGGCGGCTGTTCTTCAACGTGCCCGGCGGCATCAAGGTGGGCCAGCACTGGCTGCACGTGAACTTCGGCGAGGGCGGCATGGTCGAGGTGCCCTTCCGCATCCTCACGAAGGAGGAGGAGAAGCAGTTCAAGGACAGCTGGGAGGACATCAAGAAGGCGCACGACGCGACCTACCAGAAGCAGTAGGACGCGCCGGCACGCCTAGCGGGGCATCGCGAAGCGGGCGTCGTCGAGAGCCGGGTTGATCTCCACGTTCTCGACGGTGATCTTGAGCTTCTGCGGGCGCCCCGCGGCCCCGATCTCCAGCGAGCGGGCGAAGCGGATCCCGCCCGTCTCGCGGTAGTCGCCGTAGACCACCTCGAACTGCGTCTCGCGCCCGCGGAACTGGCGGGTCGACGCCGTCTTCACGATGTTCCCCGTGGCGGCGTCGACCCACACGCGGCGGACGACGCCGGACTTCAGCGTGACCTTGAGCTCGTGCGCCTCGCCGTCCGGCAGGGTCGCGCTGCCGACCCGCTCGATCGTGTGGCCCTTGGCCTTCCAGTCCACCAGCGGGCCCTCGAAGTCCGCCTGCTCGGCGGAGAGGGCCGCCGCCTCTGCCGGCATCGGCTGCGCGTCCAGGGTCCCGTCCAGGGGCGAGACCTGCCAGCCCGAGGTCCCGTTCCAGACGTAGACGCCGGTCGTCCCCTGGAACACGAACTCGGTGCGGATGCGGCCCGGGCGCGCGATCTCGCGCCGAACGATCGCCTCGCGGCCGGGGCCGGCGATGGCGCGGCCCGTCATGCGCAGCGTGCGGACGGCGGCCAGGGCCTCGCGGCCTCCGCGCGCCTTCACGTGCTGGGCCACGATCTCGTCCACGGTCGGCGCCGGGGCCGCGGCCAGGGCGCCGAGCGCGCCCGCCGCCAGCAGCCACCGCCCGGTCATCGTCCTCATCGCGGCACCCCCATGCGTGGAGTCACGATCGGCTGCATGGCGATCGAGTTCGTCGTCCACGAGACCGGCCCCACGCCCCATCCGTACCACAGCGGCAGGCCCTCGCTCGACGGCTGTGACTCCGCGGCCTTGGCCTCCGCCTCCTGCGCGCGCGACTCCGCTTCCTGGGCCCTGACCTCGGCCTCCTGGGCGCGCGCCTCGGCCTGGCGCACGCGCTCCTGGTCGGCCTCGACCGACCGCTCGCGGAGGATCGCTTCGTGCTCGGCGGGCGTGATCCACTCCCCCTCGAACCGCACGTAGCCGCGCGCCCGGTAGCCCTCTTCCTCGCCGACCCAGCGCCCGTTCACCTGCACGTTCCCGAGCGCCGTGTTGGCACGCGAGTCGTTGGGCGAGGCGCTCAGCGCGCGCGTGTACGCCTCGCGCGCCTGCGTGCCCAGGCCGCGGCTGCTGGCCCAGTCGCCGAGGGCCACCCAGCCCTCCACGTCCCCGGGCGCCAGCTTGCCCGCGCGGTCCTGGAACTCGTGGAGGGCCGACCGTCCCTCCTCGATGCGCACCACGCTGGAGACGGGCACCGTGATCTGTCCGGCCCCGATGTCGACCTCGATCATGCTGGCGTCGCGACGGACGATCCGTCCCGACAGCTGCCCGCCGCTCTTCAGGAACACCTCGTCGGCGGCGGCCGAGAGGGGCAGCAGGGAGGTGGCGAGCACGACGACCCAAGTCCTCAACGGACCTCCTCGCCCTCCCCGGGCCCGGTGCGTCACGTCCTTGCCA
>JAICEW010000053.1 GCA_025923995.1 Vicinamibacteria bacterium
CGGGGCCCCCTTCGAAGCGGAGGACGGTGTCCGCGTTCAGGCGGAAGTAGCCGCTGTCGATCTGGAAGCGGTCGGGCAGGCCGTTCCAGGTCTCGTCCGACGACTGCGCGAGAGCCGGCCCGACGTTCAGGCAGGCGAGGAAGGCGATAGAAGCTGCGGTTCTCATGGTCCTCTCCAAGGGATGCCGGATGATCGCACGACACCATCCGGGCGGCCTAGGCGGTCGCAAACGTCCCTGGGACCGTCCCCGCAGCGGATGGCCGCATCGCGTCGATTCGTCGCGCGAATCGATCGAGCCCTCATCGATATTGGACTCTCGCGCCGGGGCATGGTGAAGTGGAACGGTTGGAGGCTCCGCCGTCTGTCGCGCGGGGCGCCGTGGCCGGCGGGACGCGAGCCGGCATTGCCTCGGAGAAACGCGATAGCGAACGCACGCAAGGCGCCCAGGCGCGTCCTGGCCGTCGACGACGACCCCTCGATCCGGCGCATGCTCGGCCGGGCCCTCTCCTCGATGTTCGAGGTGGTGGTCCTGGCCAGCGACGGCGACGTCGCGCTGGAGGAGATCCGGCGGCACCATCCCGACCTGATCCTCCTCGACCTCAGGATGCCGGTTCTCGACGGCTGGCAGGTCCTCCAGCACCTGGAGGCGGACGGACTCGACATCCCGGTGATCGTGATGAGCGCGGAGAGCCGGCGCGAGTGGCCGCAGTCGCGGCTGGTGCGCGCGGCCCACGACAAGGGCGAGGGCTTGAGCGCGCTGCTGGCGGCGTGCGAGCGCGTGCTGGCCGGGACGAAGGGCCCCGAGGGGGACTAGGGCTTCGCCAGCTCCCGCACCACGTCCATGAAGCGCCCCAGCGCGGGCGTGTGGCGCGGCGGGCAGTGCACCATGCCGATCTGCGTGCGGGCCGGCGGCGAGCCCAGCGGCCTCAGCGCCACGCCCGGATGGTTGAAGTTGCGAGCGTAGTCCGGAAGCAGCGAGACGCCGAGGCCAGCCCCCACCAGGCGGAGCCGGGCCAGGAGCGAGTCCGTCTCGTGCACGACGCGCGGCACCAGGCCGGCCTCCCGCAGCCGGCCCATGACCGCGTCGTAGGCGCCCGGAGCGGCCACGCGCGGGAAGCCGATGAACGCTTCGCCCTCGAGCGCGCTCCAGGGGACGGTCCGCCGCCGCGCCAACGGGTGGCGCGTGGGGAGGGCCGCCACCATCGCGTGGCTCTCGACGGGCTCGGACGCGAGGGCCGCGACGCCGGTCGGCAGGTGCACGAACCCCACGTCCAGCCGGCCGTGCAGGACCGCGTCCATCTGCTCCGCGGTCGGCATGTGGCGGAGGGTCACCTCCACCCTCGGGAAGCGGCGCATGAAGCGGCGGATGGCCGCGGGCATCACGCCGCACGCCGGCACGAAGCCGATCTGCAGGCGCCCCACCTCGCCGCGAGCGCCACGCCGGGCCAGCTCGACCGCGTTGCGCGCCTGGTCGAGCGTCTGGCGGGCCTCGACCAGGAACACGCGGCCCGCCTCGGTCAACTCCACCGATCGCGACGTCCGCCGCAGGAGCGGGACGCCGATCTCCTTCTCGAGCGCCGCGATCTGCTGGCTCAGGGGCGGCTGGCTGATGTGGAGGCGCTGCGCTGCGCGGCCGAAGTGCAGCTCCTCGGCCAGCGTCACGAAGTAGCGAAGGTGCCTGAGCTCCATCCGCGGGTGGCCAGGCACGCTCGGCTCACTCGGTGCGGTCGTAGACCAGCCGGGCGTCCAGCGGCTTCTCGAGCTTCTTCTGGTCGAGGTGCAGGACGTAGACGAGCCGCCCTCCCTCGAGCGAGAAGGCCTCGCGGAAGTCGCCCTCCTTGCCCTTCGACTCCAGCAGGAGCTGCCCGTGCTCGACGCGGGCCTGCCGCTTCACCGTCTCGCCGCTGATGGCGCTGGTGCCGGCGCTCGTCCGCTTGAGGTAGAAGCGGCGCGAGCCGGCCTCGCCGTGGATGGTGCGCACCTCTTCGGCGTCCTGCTCGATCTCGATCGTCTCGAACGCGGGCACGGCGGCCAGCAGGAAGTCGCGCACGCTCAGCCGCTCGTTCTCCCCGAACCCGGCCTTCCAGGGCAGCCAGGTCTCGGTGGCCCACGTCCGAGGCCCGCCGGCCATCTGGGCCGATCCCGCGACCGCCTTGATGTGCTCCGCGAGATCCTGGCTCAGCTGGCGGTTCAGCCTCCAGGTGCCCCCGAACGAAGCCTCCTGGGCGGCCGCGGTGCCCGCGGCCGTGAGGAGGACGAGTACGGCCCAGCGAGCGCGCATGCTTCCCTCCGCCTGGCGGTTCTTGGGGTGCGTCCTTGTGAAGGCTCGTCGGCTCGATCATTGCCCGCCATCGGACCAAAGTCCAACCGCCCGCCTTCGCCGATGGGACCAAGGTCCCATTCCCCCCCGTGGCATTCGTCCCCAGAATCGGAGAGGATCGCTCCGCCCGGGAGGAGGTGCCCATGCGACCTCGAACGTCCGCATCGATCGTCGTCGTCGTCTCGCTCGCCGCACCCGCGGTCGCGTTCCAGGTGCCGAGCGCCCAGGACCTGGGGGTATTCGTCTACCCCGCGAAGGGGCAGCCGCCCGAGAAGCAGCAGGCCGACACCACCGAGTGCTACGGGTGGGCGCAGAAGCAGACCGGGATCGATCCCACCGCGCCGCCGCCCGCCCCCAAGCCCGCCGAGAAGCAGGGAGCCGACGGGTCGGCGCTCAAGGGGGCGGCGGGCGGTGCGGCCGTCGGCACCGCCATCGGGGCCATCGCCGGCGACACGGGCGAGGGGGCGGCGATCGGCGCGGTGGCGGGCGCGGTGCGCGGCCGCCGGATGGCGAAGAAGCAGAAGAAGGCGGAAGCGCAAGCGTCCCAGCAGCAGTCCCAGGCCGAGCACGCCTACGTGCAGGAGACCTTCAAGAAGGCCTACGGCGCCTGCCTCGAGGGCAAGGGCTACTCGGTCAAGTGAGGAGCACTCCCATGACACCGATCTCTCGCGCGCTCGCGCTGGCCGTCCTCTGTCTCGCGTCCCTCCCCGCGCGCGCGCAGTCGCCCGCGGCCCGCCCCTTGCCGGAAGCGCCCACCGTCGACCCCAAGGCCGACAAGGTCATGCGCGAGATGGCGACCTTCCTGGCCGGGTTGAAGAGCTTCCGCCTCGAGGCCGAGGAGACGTTCGACCTCGAGGTCGCGCGCGCCTACCGCGTCGCGCTCACCAACGTGCGCACGCTGACGGTCGAGCGGCCAGGGCGTTTCGCCGCGGACGCGACCGGCGACACGCTGCACCGCGCGGCCTGGTTCGACGGAAAGACGCTGACGGTCCTCAACAAGCAGCAGAACGTGTACGCCGCCATCGAGGCCCCCGGGACGATCGACTCGGTGCTCGACAAGGTCGCCGAGGAGTACCAGGTCCTCGTGCCGCTCTCGGACCTGCTGTACGCGGATCCGTACTCCACCCTCATGGAAGGCGTCCTGTACGGCAAGTACCTCGGCATCCACCAGGCCGCGGGCGTGCCCTGCCATCACCTCACCTTCGGACAGGACGGCCTGTACTGGCAGATCTGGATCGATGCCGGCGAGAAGCCCTGGCCGCGCAAGCTCGCCGTCGCCTCCTGGGAGGACTCGGGCGTGCCGCGGTACGAGGCCACCGTGAGGCGCTGGGTGGCCGATCCGCCGAAGGTCGAAGGACAGTTCACCTTCAGGGCGCCGGCCGGCGCCAGGCAGATCCAGCCGGGCGACCTGGCGCGCACCGCAGCGGCGACCTCCGCGGGCGACAGCCGCTGAGCCGCGCGCTCCGCGCGCTGGGAGCGTCCCTCCTGGCGCTCGGGGTGTGCGCGTGCGGCCACGCGACTCCCTATCCGTCGCCGCACGGTCCCGTCTACACCGGACCGGTCGCGGATGGGGCGGCGGTCGATCGCGGCCAGCCGGCACGGCTGCGCGTGGTCACGTTCAACATCGAGTACGCGCTGCGCGTCGAGCGGGCGCTGGCCGCGCTCCGCGACGACGCCCGCCTGCGCGACGCCGACATCCTCGCGCTGCAGGAGATGGACGCGCCGGGAACCGCGGCCATCGCCAAGGGCCTGGGCGCCGGCTACGCCTATGTCCCTGGCTCGATCCACCCGAAGTACCGCCGCGACGTCGGCAACGCGATCCTGAGCCGCTGGCCGATCGGCGAGAGCGCCAAGATCGCCTTGCCGCATCCCAGCCGCTTCCTGGGACAGGAGCGCGTGGCCGTGCGCGCGATCGTCACCGTCGCGGGGCAACGGCTCCGCGTCTACTCGCTCCACCTGGGCTCGCCCTTCGGGACCTGGCCCGGCCAGCGCCGCGACCAGGTCGACGTGGTCCTGCGCGACGCCGAGGACAGTCCGGGCCCGGTGCTGATCGCCGGCGACTTCAACTCCCACGGCCTGGGCGAGCGGCTGGTGGCGAAGGGCTACACGTGGCTCACGCGCGACGTGGGTCCCAGCACGCGCGGCCTCTCCTACGACCACGTGTTCGTGAAGGGCCTGCGGGTCACGGAGTCGCGATCGGGAGTCGCGCGCGAGGTGACCGACGCCAGCGACCATCGGCCGGTGTGGGTCGACATGGTCGTGGAGGACGTGCCCGAATGAAATGAGGACGGCGGGCTATCTCAAGCGCTGCCGCTGCGTCGACGGCTTGGAGCCGGTGGCGAGATGGAACTGGAAGCCCTGCTGCTCGCTCCAGGCCACGTCGAAGCGCACCATCTCGGTGCCGGGCACGAGCAGCCGCAGGCCGACGCCGGCGCCGCCCCGCGTGCGCGCCACCGTCAGCTCGGACGAGTCGCTCCAGGCGACCCCCAGGTCGCCGAAGGCCGCCGCCTCCAGGCCGATGCGCATGGACAGGAACCAGATGTCCCACTGGCGCGGCTGCATGAGCACGAGCGAGTACTCCGCGGTGCCGATCAGCTGGTTCTTGCCCCGGAGGGGACGGTCGGTGGGCTCGTATCCGCGGACCGTGTTCGCGCCGCCGATCGAGTAGTCGAGGTAGACCGGCAGGTCCGTGCCCAGCGTCCCGCTCTGCAGCGTGAGCAGCCCGCTCAGCAAGAGCTTCTGCCGCGGCGCGGTCGACACCCAGCGCCGCGCGTCCAGGTTGAGGCGCCAGAACGAGGCCGGCCCCTCGATCTGGCTGTAGCGCGTCAGCTCCAGCTCGTTGCGCCATCCCCGCCGCGGCGCGCCCCAGTCGTCGCGCGAGTCCCAGACCAGCGCGGCCGTCGCGCCCAGCAGGTCGTCCCGGTCGTCCGGGTCGAGGGTGATCCCGGGCGTGTCGCTCCGCATCCCGAAGTAGGTGAGGCCGACCGTCGCCTGCGCGCGGTCGCCGCGGAAGTACCGGCCGAACGTCGGCCGCGCTTCGTAGGAGTCCTCGTGGAACCCGCGCACCTCGTCCTGGCGGTCGCGCTTGGCGAGGAAGGCGTTGAACGATTGATGCCGACCCTTGCTCGTGTAGAGCCAGGGCGCGTCGAAGGTGATCCAGTACTGCCGCGTGCCCCCGAAGAACGCCTTGCCGCCGAGCTTGCGCGCCTTCCCCGACAGGTTCGGGGCGGAGACCCCCGCGCCGAGCGAGAAGCCGTTCTCCTCCGTGTACAGCAGCGCCGGCACGGGCAGGATGCTGTAGGTCTCGCTGAGGACGAACGTGACGCGCACGGGGCCGCCCGGGTCCATCTCGGCCACCTCCGCGCGCGCGTCCGCGAACCCGCCCAGGTTGACCACCCGCGCAACGTCCTGGCCCAGCTCCGCGACCACGAGCGGCTGCCCCACCGCGATGTGGATCTGCCTCCGGATCAGCTCCTCGCGCGTCACCTTGTGCCCCTGGAGCTCGATCGCGCCCACCGTCCGGCCCTCCCACGCGGCAAGGGTGGCCACGTCGAACGCCGGACGGCCGCGGCGGATCAGGCCCGCCCAGGCGGGCGCGGCGGCCAGCAGCACGAGAGCGCACGTCACGCCGGGGCGCAGGAGCATTCGTTCCAGGATCCACCATAGCGTGGCACACGCGGGCTCGTCGCGTACACGATGCTGACGGGGGCAGCAGGAGGAGCGGAAGAAGGCGCGGGAGGCGGTCAAGCCCTCGAGGTCCCGAGACAGATCGGCCCGGACGACCGAGATCGTGAACAGCACCGCAGCCCGTGTAAGGTGCCGTTCTCGAGCCCGAGCGCCCGGGCCGTTTGCGTCTAGCGAGGCGGGTGGAGCGTAGCCGCCCCGGTCCCGCCGCGTCCATTGGACTTTGGTCCTAGGACGCAGGGGCTACTTCAGGACCCCCGCCAGCAGCTTCGCCACCTCCGCGCCCCCCTTCGATTGGACCGCCTTGATCAGCGTGGGCGCGAACTTCGCGACGGTCTCGGGCTTGAGGCCCAGCTTCGAGAGCGTGCTGGCGGCGGCGACCATGCCCCCGGCCTGCCCGGCCAGGGCTTCGAGCCCCGACTTGCTGGCCGCCGCCGGGGCCGCGGCCAGCAGCCCGTCCATTCCGGGCACCGCGCCGGCGACCTTGCCGAAGTCCGCCGGGCTGAGCCGGCCCTTCGCGAGGCCGAACAGCGTGCCGGCGCCGGCCTGGGCCTGGCTGGGCGTGATGGCCAGCTCCTTCACCAGCTCGCCCACCAGCTCCGGGCTCGCCGTCTGCTCGACCGTCTTCTCGGCGGGAGCAGCCGGCGCCGTGGACGCGGGGGCCGTGTCCTGGGCCCCGCCGACGGCGACCGGCAGGACGACCAGCATCAACGTGAGCAATCGCATGAGAACCTCCTCACTTGTCGAACGGATGGATGCGCTTCCAGTCCTTCTTCATGTCGACCACGGTCCAGCCCTTCGCGGTCGCCTCGTCGAGCGCCTTGTCGAGCTTCCCGATGTGCGACTGCCGATCGTAGGCCCACTCGCGGTCGGCGTCGGTGTGATGCACGAGGCCCATGAACCGCCGGCCGGCGCCCGCGGCCGTCCACTGGAGCATCTGGTGGTCGCCGTCCGAGTTGCCGAACGCGAGCACCGGCCGCCGCCCGATGAAGCGGTTGATGCCGACGGGCTTGCCCGGCCCGTCGTCGACGAACTCGACCTTCGGCTCCTTGATCAGCACCGGACCGCTCGGCCGCATCTCGAACGTCACGACGCCGCTGCTGCCGACCACCTGCTCCGGAGGGATGCCGTACGCCTTCTCGGCCCACGGCCGCATGAACTCGACGCCGCCCCCCGACACGATGAACGTCTTGAACCCGTTCGCGCGCAGGTGCGCCAGCACCTCCAGCATCGGCTGGTAGATCATCTCGGTGTAGAGCCGGCCCGTCTTGGGGTGCTTCGCGGTCGTGATCCACTGCGTGACCGTGGCCTCGAACTCGTCGGTGGTCACGCCGGAGTGCGCGGCCATGAGGATCGGCGCCAGCCCCTTCTCACCCTGTGCCAGCACCCCCTTGAGGTCGCCCGCGAGCAGGCTCTTGAACGGCTCCTGGTCCTTCCACTCGGGACGGCTCGGCGCGAGCGCCTTCACGCGGTCGAGCGCGAAGGCGAGCTGGAAGTACATCGGCTGCTCGGACCACAGGCAGCCGTCGTTGTCGAAGACGGCGATGCGCTCGGCGGGCGGGACGAACCCCGGCGCGCCCGACTGGGTCGTGTCGGCGACGAACTTCAGGATGGCGTCGCGCGCGGCGCCCGGGTTCCAGGACGGCAGCGGATCCTGGGCCCGGGCCGGCGAGGCCGCCAGCCAGGCACCAGCACCCACCACCACCACCGCCCGTGCGAGCGTGTTCAAGAGCACCTCCTTACGGGACCGGCTGCGGATCGGGGAACGTCCATCGCCCGCTGACGATCTCGGGGCGCGGGCGGTAGAGGCGCACGGTGTAGTTCCAGCCCTTGACGATGGGCAGGCAGTTGGGCACCTGGCCGTCGCAGCCGCCGAACTGCACCGCGATGGTGCCGTCCGGCCCCTTGCGGGCCGTGAGGTTGTTGAGCGAGTACGCGTCGAAGCCGTTCTTCTCGAAGTAGCCCTCGGCGTTGTACACGCTCACCGACCAGAAGCCGTCCACGGGCACCGCACCGACGCGGAGCCGGTGAACGGTGGTGCCGTCGTTCCTCGCCGGCACGACGTTCAGGTACGTCGCATCCTGGTCGGGGTTCCCGCCCCATCCGGCCGCGGTCCCGATGAGGTGGCGAACCGGGTCGACGTCCGCCTTCCTGCCGAAGGCTCCCTTGAAGTCGGGCATCGTCGACGCCAGCAGCAGGAGTCCCTCGCGCACCTTTCCCTGGCTCTCCGGATCCCAGCTGGACGGCTCGAAGCGGCCGCGCGCCCTCTGCATCACCTGGATGGCGTCCTGGAGGGCGTGCGCCTGCCTCAGGTCCTCGGGGTCGTTGGGATCCACGAGCGTGCGCACCGCCGCCACCATGTAGCGCGTCCCGACGTCGGCGCGGCTGAACGTGTGCGCGCCCGCCTTGTAGCGGACGGCGGGCACGTAGTGGTCCTGGTTGATGACGACCAGGGAGCGGAAACGCGTCCCCGCGGGGGGCAGGTGGATCGTGACGGGCCCGGCGTCGAGGTCGAACAGGGCCGACGAGTAGAGCGTGTCCCGGTTCAGCCGGACCACGGTCTGCTCGTCGATCGGCGCCACCTGCCGCCGGTGGTGGAACGCGCCGATCGCGCCCTCCTTCGACAGGTTGCCGAAGTACAGGTCCGTCTCCGCGCGCGCGAAGTTGTCCGGCGTCACGGGAAGGGCCGTTTCCCTGGAGACGACCGTCTCGGCCGACACGAGCCCACCCGCCGCGACGAGGCTGGCAAGGAACGCGGAACACTTCTGGCGCATGGCTCACTCCCCGGCTTCTTGCCCGGCAGTCTAGGTCATGGCGCGCCTACTGCGTCTCGAAGCTCCTTTGCATCTTCTCCACCAACTGGTCGATGCTGAAGCTCGAGGGTCGCTGGCTCGGCGGGTACTCCTTGAAGGTCGCCAGGAACTTCCCCACCACCGAGGGTGCGGCGATGAAGGCTCCGGCCCCGTCGGACATGAACCAGTCGTAGTACGTGTTCGACGTGACGTCCGCGCGCTCGTAGGGGTCGGCACGCAGGTTGAACAGCTTCGGGACCCGCAGCCTGGTGAACGGCTCGGCCCAGATGCGCAACGTGCCCGTGGCGCGCTGCTCCTCGAAGACCACCTTCCAGTTCTCGTAGCGCATGGCCACCAGGTCACCGTCGTCGTTGAAGTAGATGAACTCCTTGCGCGCGCTGCGGTCCTGCTGCCCGGTGAGGTAGGGCAGCTGGTTGTACCCGTCGAGGTGCACCTTGAACGTCGTCCCGCCGACGGTCATTCCCTTCAACAGCTTCTCCTTCACGTCCGCGTCTCCGGCGGCGGCCATCAGCGTGGGAACCCAGTCCAGGGCGCTCACGATGTCGTTGGCGACCGAGCCGGCCTTGATGCGCCCAGGCCAGCGGATCATGGCGGGCACGCGGAAGGCGCCCTCCCAGTTGGTGTTCTTCTCGCTGCGGAACGGCGTCGTGCCCGCGTCCGGCCAGGAGTTCTGGTGCGGCCCGTTGTCCGTCGTGTAGAGCACGATGGTGTCGTTCGCGATCCCCAGGTCGTCCACCGCCTTGAGGATCGCCCCCACCATGGCGTCGTGCTCGAGCATGCCGTCGTGATACTCGGTCCGCGAGTTGAGGCCCGGCTGGTCGCGATGCTCCGCGCGCACGTGCGTGCGGAAGTGCATCCGCGTCGAGTTCATCCAGCAGAAGAAGGGCTTGCCCGCCGCGTGCTGGCGCTTGATGAAGTCGATGGCGGCCGCCGAGGTCTCGTCGTCGATTGCCTCCATGCGCTTCTTCGTCAGCGCTCCCGTGTCCTCGATGGTCTGGCGCCCGACCTTGCCCCACCGTGGATGATCGGTGGCATCGTCCTTGTCGGCGGCGCGCGTACGCAGCACACCTCGCGGCCCGATCGCCTCCCTCATGGCACGGGGATAGAACCAGTTCTCGGGATCCTCCTCCGCGTTGAGGTGGTAGAGGTTCCCGTAGAACTCGTCGAAGCCGTGAACCGTCGGCAGGTACTCGTTGCGGTCGCCGAGATGGTTCTTGCCGAACTGTCCTGTCGCATATCCGAGGGGCTTCAGGAGCTGGGCGAGCGTGACGTCGCGCGGCTGCAGGCCCACCGTCGCCCCGGGGATGCCGACTTTCGAGAGGCCCGTGCGCAGCGTCGCCTGCCCCGTGATGAACGACGACCGGCCTGCGGTGCAGGACTGTTCCGCATAGTAGTCCGTGAACATCATGCCTTCCCTGGCGATCCGGTCGATGTTGGGGGTGCGGTAGCCCATGACGCCGAACGAGTAGGCGCTCACGTTCGTCTGCCCGATGTCGTCGCCGAAGATCACCAGGATGTTGGGCTTCTTGCCGGTTGCCGGAGCCTGCGCGGCCGCGGGGGCGGCCGACCACGCGAGCGACGCCAGGGCCAGTGCACCCGTGACCATGGCGCGGACAGTGAGCTGCATGCCGCCCTCCTTTGGACTCCGCCCGCTCGCGCGGCGAGGCCTTGATTGCAGAGAAGCGCGCCGAGTGTCGCGCCGGGCGAGGCGCTGGATCCATTGGACTTTGGTCCCATCGACGGCCCTTCGCGGGGCGCACTTCTTCCGTTCCGCGTGAACGACGGTCAGCTCCCGCCCAGCCACTGCAGCGCGGCGCCGGCCCAGGGGACCTCGGAATAGATCAGCACCAGCAGGAACGCCGCGACGTAGGCGCGGACGAGCAGGCGCTCGCCCGCGTCCACGGTCGCGAGGCCCATCACCAGCAGCAGCCACCCGAACCCGGCCACCGGAGCGACCGCGTACGTCACCGCGCAGAACGCGAGCAGGACCACGTGCCGGAGCCGGCCGAGTCCACTCCCGCCCGGCAGCAGGAACGCGGCCGCGACGACGGCCTCGAGCGCGAGCCCGCACCACGTCGCGGCCCAGGCGAATGCGCGCAATCGCGGCGGCTCGACGAGCCGGGGTGGCTGCAGCAGCTCCGCGCCCGCCGGCGGCGGCGTCAGGAAGCGGCGGTTCTCGTCGAGCTGCGCGGGGCTCAGGCCGCCGACCAGACGGGCGGCGTCAGCGAAGCGCTCGTCGGTCAGCAGCGTCACGCGGAAGAACCGCCCGTCGCGGTAGTCCTCCGAGAGCCCCGCCTTCCAGACGACCGCGCAGAGGAACGCCAGGCCGATCAGCAGGCGGCTCGAGCGCGCGAGCGACGCGCCGGCGTCGGGGATCGCCAGCCCGATCGACGCCGCGGCGCACCAGTACGCGAGCAGGTAGATGTGGTTGTCCGGCAGCGGCCACTCCACGACCAGGCGCGCGGTGACGAGCAGCGCGAGCACGATCCACGTGAGCGGCGCGACCAGCACGCGGCGCGAGACGAGGCCGGCGGCCGCGAGGCCCAGCATGGCCGCGCGCACCGGCCACGGGCCCATCGGGCGCAGCAGCAGGTGGACGAGCGAGAGGCGGAGCGGGAGCTCGAGCGCTCCGGCCGCGCCGGCGGGACTAGTCAGCCACAAGGACGTAGTCGCGCAGCCGAAGCGCCTCGGGTGTCAGCGAGCCGCGGGCGAACTCCTCGCGCCACACCTCGACGCGGACCTGCCCCACGGGCCGGCCGCGGGAACGCTCGCGCTTCACGATCGCCCGCGCGAAGCGCTCGAGTTGCGCGTCCGTGGGCAGGACCTCGGCCGCGGCGGCCGCGTCGGCGAGCGACTCGGGGATGGCCAGCTCCTCGGAGCGCTCGGGCGCCGTCACGTAGACGCGGAGGTAGCGGAAGGGCCGCGCGTCGAGCGTGGAGAACATCCCGAAGCCGCCGCCCTTCCAGGGGCTCAACCCCCACGCGCGGCCGACGGTCATCTGGAGCAGGGCGACGACGACGAGCGCGGCGGCGGGCAGGATCGGCCCGCACTGCCGCCACCGCGACGCCGGGCCCGCCGTCACGTCAGTGGAGGACGACGACCTGGTACCCAGTCGAGACGCGCTGGTAGTACGTGCCGCCGCAGTACTGGTACGAGACGGCGCCCACCATGCGGGCCACGCAGCCTCCGGGCAGCGTCGTGATGACCACGCCCGCCGGCGGAGCGACGACCTGGTAGACGACCTCGCCGCCGTTCACGACGCGCGTGTAGTAGGTGCCGCTCGAGTAGTAGTACGACGTCGAGCCCACCACCACCGTGGTCGACTGCGCCGGAGGCCGGCGCAGCATGGTCCCGATGGCCATGCCGGCGGCCACGCCCGCGGCCACCTTCCACGCGTCGTTGTCCTCGTAGACGGCCACGCCGCCGTAGCGGCCCATCGCGACCGCGCCCTCCTCGCCGACCGCGACCGCGCCCCGCGGACCGTAGCGCGCGTACCCCTCGTCGCTGACGGCGGCGCCGCGGCCATGACGCCCCACGGCGGCGGCGCCTTCCTCGCCCACCGCGACCGCACCGCGGCGACCGACCGCGACCGAGCCTTCCTCGCCGTGGGCCACGGCACCCCGCCGACCGGCCCGGACGGTGCGGTCCGCGGAGAGCGGGGGCGCCGCCACCAGCCCGACCAGCGCGGCCCCCGCGATGCCGACCACGATCCGCTTCGACAGGCTCGTTTCCATCACTCCCCCTCGCGCGCCTGGGGTGTCCCGGACGGCGCCGCCGCCGGCGCCGGCGGCGTCGCTTCGTACGCGGCCACCGGAAGCCGCTCGTAGTCCGGCGGCACCTGCAGATGGAACGCGCTCGCCGGCGCCGCGGCCGCCAGGTTCCAGTCCGCGAACGTCACGTCGGAGGACAGCGGACCCCTCGCGCCCTTGGTGGTGATGCTGAGGCGGCACGGCGTGGGCTCGCCGGACGCGGCCACCCACAGGTCGAAGTCCACGCGCGCGTGCGTGAACGCGACGTGGTCGCACTCCGAGGCGCCCACCTTCTCCCGGCCGACGTAGCGGCCGGCCATGTCGGACCCGACGAGAGCGTCGTACGGGCTGGAGCGCATCACGTCCCCGACCGGCAGCGCGGCTTGGAAGTGCTCCTCGAGGCGGTCCAGCGCGTCGTCGATGCTCGCCGGCATCTTCACCCGCGCGTACGCCTTGTGGTCGGTGAACACCAGGGTCAGGCTCTTGCCGTCGTAGGAGCCGCTGCCTCCACCCATCTCGCCGCCGGCGGTCTTGAACGCGATCGCGTCCGGCCGCTTCACCGTGTACGAGCGCGAGCGCGCCACGTCGACGACCGCCCCGCCCCGCCGGCGCTGGTGCTTCTCCTGCGTGGCGAACGAGAACGACTGCGCCGCGGCCAGGCGGTCGCTCATGCGCTTCACGACGTCCTCGGCGCTCTTCGGCTTCGCCGGGGAGCAGGCGAGCGACGGAAGGCCCGCCGCCGCCACCAGCGCGATGGCACCGCGCACAACCGCGGGGATCGAGACTCGTCGCTTCACGCTGCCCTCCTCGGCCGAGGCTCCCGTGGACGCGGACCTCGAGTCGTCCGCGAGGGCCAGAGGTTAGCGAGCGGGCGCGGCGGACATCCATTGGACCTTGGTCCCATGGAGGACCAACGGCTCCCGGATTGCGCTAGCATCGCCCGTACTGAGCGACGCGGCAGGAAGCGCGTCACGGGACCACGTGACGCGGGGGGCTGACGCCGTTGTCCGGACGGCGGGAGGTCCGGGTGTCGCTGCGCTCGCGGGCGTCGCCGGCGCCTACTACCTCGGCGCCCTCCTGGGCGCCGAGCTCCGCTTCCCTCCCGCGACCACGTCGGTGCTCTGGCCGCCCAACGCCATCCTCACGGCGGCGCTGCTGCTCGTCGCGCCGCGGGACTTCCTGCCGGTCGTGCTGGCGGCCCTGCCGGCGCACTTCGCCGCGCAGCTGCCCGGCGGCATTCCACTCTCCCTCTCGGCCGCGTTTTTCGTCACCAACTCCAGCCAGGCGCTGCTGGCCGCATGGCTGGTCCACCTGTGGAGCGACGCGCCGGCCCGCTTCGACACCTTGAAGCGCGTCCTCGTGTTCATCGGCGGCGCGGTGCTGATCGCGCCGCTGGCGGTGAGCGCCGCCGACGCGGCGGCCGTCCACCTGGTCCGGGGCGAGCCGTTCGGCATCGTGTTCGTGCGGCGGCTCTTCTCGAACCTGCTGGGGCAGCTGGTGGTGGTGCCCTCGGCCATCCTGCTCGTCCGCCGCCTGCGTCGTCCCGCCCCGAGCGACGTGGGTGCCTCCCGTTCGATCGAGGTCGGGCTGCTGGCGGCGGCTCACCTCGTCATCGGCGGGCTGGTGCTGGTCGCCTACCACGGCGCGTTCGTCCTGCCGGGCGGACCGTTCACGGCGCTGCCGCTGCTGATGCCGTTGCTGGTGATGGCGGCCGTCCGCTTCGGGGCCGCGGGCGCGACCCTGTCGCTTCTCTCGATCGCGCTGCTCGCGACCTGCATCGCCGTGTCGCTCTCCGGGACGACGGGCGTGGCCCTGGCGGAGGAGCGCGTGCTCGCGCTGCAGACCTTCCTCATCGTCGTGGGAGCGCCGCTGCTCTGCCTGAGCGCCTTGGTCGAGGAGCGGGGGCGGGCGACGGGTCGCCTGCGCGAGCGGCTCCGCTTCGAGGAGCTGGTGGCCCAGATCTCCTTCGCGTTCGTGCACGTCCCCAGCGACCGGACGCGCGAGGGGTCCGCGGACGCGCTGGGCCATCTCGGCCGGTTCCTGGGGCTCGAGGCGGCGGTGTTGTCGAGCGGAGAGGGCCCGCTGGCGGCCCTCGCCGACGCGGCCCTGCCAGCGCGCGGCCAGGAGCCCGTCGTGTGGACGAGCCGCCCCCTGCCGGCGGAGGCCGGCGGTGGGCACTCGGAGTGGATGAAGCGGATCGATCCGGCCTCGGTGGTGACGCTGCCGCTGGAGGCGTCGGGACAGGCCGTCGGCAGCCTCGTGCTCGTGCCCGCCTCGGGGGGCGGCGGCCTCTCGGACCAGGACGCGGAGCGCGCGCGCGTCGTGGCCGACGTCTTCGCCGGCGCGCTCGCGCGCCAGCGGGCCGAGGACGCCCTGCGCGCCAGCCAGGTCATGAACTCGGCGGTGCTGACGTCGCTCCCCTACTACGTCGCCGTGCTGGACCGGATGGGAGGCATCCTCGCCGTCAACGACGCGTGGAGCGAGTTCATGCGGCAGGCCTGCCCGCTCGGCGGAGGCGACGTGGGCGACAACTACCTGGTGCACCTCCGGACCGCAGGGGGGCCGCGGCCCGGCGACCTGGCCGACATCGGCGCCGGGCTCGAGCGCGTGCTCGACGGGCGGGCGGCGACGTTCGGCGGGGAGTACCTGACGCCGGTCGGCGACCGCTGGGTCCAGCTCTGCGTGGTGCCCCTGTGCCGCCCCGAAGGCGGCGCCGTCCTCTCCTACGTGGACGTCCACGAGCGCCGCCTGGCCGAGACGCAGGCCCACCTGCTGCGCGACGAGCTGGCCCACTGCCTGCGCCTGTCGACCGTCGGCGAGCTGGCGGCCTCCCTCGCGCACGAGCTGAACCAGCCGCTGGCCGCCATCCTCGCCAACGCGCAGGCCGCGCGCCGCCTGCTGGCCGCCGTCCCCCGGCAGGGGCGGCACCAGGAGATCGAGGACATCCTCGACGACATCATCTCGGAGGACCGCCGCGCCGGAGACGTCATCCGCAGCGTCCGCTCGCTGCTGCGCAAGGGCGAGCGCGAGCCGATCGAGGTGGACGTGAACGCGCTCGTCCACGACGTGCTCAAGCTCGTCGCGAACGACGCGCTCCTCCGCGAGGTGACCATCGAGAGGACCCTGGCGCTGGCCGGCGTGCTCGTCCGGGGCGACCGCGTGCAGCTCCAGCAGGTCCTGCTGAACCTGCTCCTGAACGCCCTCGAGGCCATGCCCGAGGGTTGGAGCGAGCGCACCGTGCGCATCACGACGGAGAACGGCCCCGCCGGGATGGCGACCGTGTCCGTTGCCGACACGGGCCACGGATTCGAGAGCGGCACCGAGTCGGCCGTGTTCGAGCCGTTCTACACCACCAAGACCACCGGGCTGGGGATGGGCCTGTCCATCGCACGGTCGATCGTCGAGGCGCACGGGGGCACGATCACCGCGGCCCGGGGCGACGCGGGCGGCGCCACCGTGCGCTTCACGCTGCCGCTCGCGGCCGGCGCGATGGACTGAGCCCGTCCGGCCGGGCTACGTGCGGTCCATGAATCCCGCCACCAGGCCCCAGATGCCGATCCCGACGTTGATCACGTTGCCGACGATGGTGGCGTTCATCGGCACGCCCGCCACCCGGTCGATGCCCAGGAGACCGAGCACGCCGACCAGGAGGTTGATCCCGCCCACCGCCTGGCAGCCGGTGCGGCGCGCGCTGTCGGTGGCCCTGAACCCGAGCAGGGACAGGACGACGCCCGAGACGACATTGAAGGCGGAAGCGCCGGAGCCGGCGCCGAGGGTGGCCGCGGTGCCGGCACTCGCCGCGGTCAGGAGCCCCAGCGCGGCCTGGAGCGGGCCTGCGATCCTGGCCAAGCCATCCATGGGGACCCCTCTCTCTCGCGTCCGATCGGGGGTCGGGTTCCAGGCCACCGGAGCGGGCGCGACGACGGTAGCAGATCGCCGTTGCCGGTCCATAGGGCTTTGGTCCAATGAAGGTCGCCACGCACGAGGTCGTGGGACCAAGGTCCAATGGACGTCGCGCGGGGGCGCCGATAGCGTCAGGCCCGGAGATGCCATGAACCCATCGCCCCGTCGCGCCGCGTCGATCGCCTGCCTGGCCGCCGTCGTGGGCTCCGGAGCGGGGCTCACCGCGCAGGACACGCCCACAACGGCCCCGCTTCCCTTCCGCATGAACGCGTTCGCAGTGAACCTCTCCGGCATCGGCCGCGCACGCCCCCAGACGCTGCAGATCGTGATCGAGCGCTGGTCCACCGACGAGGAGCGCAAGAAGCTGCTCGACACGCTGGTGGAGAAGGGGGGCGACAAGCTCTACGACGTCGTGCAGGACATCAAGCCGCGCGCGGGCTTCATCCGCACCACCACCAGCCTGGGCTGGGACATCCAGTACGCGCGCGAGACGCCGACGCCCAGTGGAGGGCGGCGCATCCTCTTCGCGACGGACCGGCCCATGAGCTTCCGGGAGATGCGCGAGAACACGCGGTCGACGGACTACGACTTCATCGTTTGCGAGATCCGCCTGGGCCCCGACGGCAAGGGCGAAGGCAAGCTGGCGGTCGGGACGAAGGTCACCTACGACCGCGGAAAGAACCAGATCGAGCTCGAGAACTACGGCCAGGAGCCGGTGCGGCTGACGCAGGTGACCGTCGAGAAGTAGAGCGCTCCGTCCTCGCGCGGGCTAGAGGTTCGCCTTCGAGAGCGTGAGCGCCTGATCGATCGCGGCCAGCAGCGTCGTCTCGTCGAGCGGCTTGTAGAGCACCTCCACCGCTCCCGCGTCGATCGCCTGCGCGCGCAGGTCCTCGTCGCCGTGGCCCGAGATGAACACGATCGGCAGCCCGCGCGGCGTGCCGGCGACGCACTTCAGCAGGTCCAGGCCGCTCATGCCGGGCATGCGGACGTCGAGCACGAGGCACGCCGGCGGCGGCTGGACGGCCCGCTCCAGGTAGGCGACCGCGCCGTCGAGCGTCTCCACGTCGTAGCCCGCCGCGCGGATGAGCCGGTTCAGGCTCTTGCGCACCGACGCGTCGTCGTCCACCACGAGGACCTTGCCGGCGTTCATGGGATCGTCGTGATTCTGGGCCCCGGCGGCTCGCTCTGGAATTGGACCTTGGTCCCATCCCGCGGGCCGGGCCGGCGTCACGCGTGGGACGGCAGGTGCAGCCGGAAGAACGCGCCGCCGCCCGTACGGTTCTCGACCCAGATGGTGCCGCCGTGTGCCGTCACGATGGATCGCGCGATGGACAGGCCCATCCCGATCCCGCGGGACCGCGTCGTGAAGAAAGGCTCGAAGACGCGCTCGGCCAGCTCGTCCGGAACGCCCGGGCCGGTGTCCTGGACCGAGATCTCGACCTGACCGTCCGCCGCTCGCGCCGACCTCAACACCACCACGCGCTCCCCGTTGGGCGACTCGGCGGCCGCCTCCAGCGCGTTCAGCAGGAGGTTCAGCACCACCTGCTGGATCTGCGTCCCGTCCCCCTTCATGGCGGGCGTGGCCGGGTCGAGCGACACCTGGAGGTGGACCTTGCGTATGAGCGCGTCGCTGCTGGCGAGCCGCGCGACACCGCCGACGATCGCCCTCACGTCGATGACCGCGTGCTCGCCCGTGCCCTTGCGCAGCATGTCGCGCAGGTGGCTGATGATCTCTCCCGCCCGCCGGTCCTCCTCGATCGTGTCGGCCAGGGCGTCGCGGATCTCCGAGAGGTCGAGCGGAGTCCGGGCCAGCATGCGCTGCGCCGCCTGGGCGTTGGCGAGGATCGCGGTCAGCGGCTGGTTGAGCTCGTGCGCCAGCGACGTGGTCATGACGCCGAGCGTGGAGATGCGGAGGAGGTGCGCGAGCTCCTGGCGGCTCTGGTCGGCCTCGATCTCCGCTCGCTTGCGGTCCAGGGCGCCCGCCAGCACGTCCGCCACCAGGCGCAGCCGCTGGACGAGCTCCTCGGGCCACTCCAGGTCGTCGCAGCGGCGGACCAGCGATACGACGCCGGTGGTCCGGCCGCGAGCCGACAGGGGCACCGTCAGGCTGCGCCCGGCCCAGTCGATCCAGGCCGGCTCGACGCCCTCGGCGCGCTGCGCCTCGAGCTGGGCGATCACGAACAGCTGGTCCTGGAGGATCTGCTGGACCTCGCCCGGGTAGTCGGAGCGCACGCGTGCGGGGTGCAGCGGTGCGTTCCCCGGAGCCGCCCAGGAGTAGGCGATCTCGACCTCCTGACCGCGGTGCAGGAGGACCATGAAGCGGTCGACCTCGAAGCTCTCCCCGATGCGGGCGACCCAGCGCTCGAACGTCGCGTCCATCTCGTGGCTGCCGAGGGGCACGAAAGCCGTGGAGAGGCGGGAGAGGAGCTTCTCGAACTCGAGCCGCCCCCGCACCAGCTCTTCCGCCCTGCGGTGCTCCTGCATCAGTGCGGCCAGGCACATGAGCGGCACTGCGACGACGCCCAGCACGGTCTGGAACGCGAGCGCCGCCTCTTGTCGAGGCAGCACGGCCAGGAAAGCGCGGCCGTGCGTCTCCCCCCATAGCAGCAGGACCGTCATCGACAGGAGCGAGAAGCTCGTGGACGCGGGCCCGAAGCGCACGGCGGTCCACAGCAGCGGGGGCAGCAGCAGCGCCAGGAAGCGTGCCGAGAGGCCCGGCCCCTCGCCCAGTGGGCCCCCCTCGGCGCTGCCGAGCACGGTCACGCCCAGCAGCAGCGTGAGGCCGGTCAGCAGCACCCCTTCCAGCAGCCGGCGGGACGATGCGCGCCGGGCCATGGGCAGGGCGTCCCGCAGGGCGACCACGCAGGCCGGGACGAGCATCAGCTGGGAGAGGGCGTTGGAGACGAAGCGGTTGCGCCACAGCGGCCAGTACTCGTCGCCCCGCCACCACGTCACCACCGCCGCGGCCGGGAAAGAGGAGACGAAAGGCGCCATCAGGACGACGACCGCGATGAAGAGCCCCAGGTGGCGCAGCGTGTCGAAGCGGATGGGAGCCGCGCCGAGCCACCGCACGGCGGCGGCGGCCAGGAGCGCCTCGATGCAGTTGGTCAGGAAGATGGCCACCATGAACGACAAGGGAAGGCCCGTGGGGGCCAGCATGAGCAGGTGCGCCGGCAGCGCGGCGGCCAGGTAGATCCACCAGCGGCGCGTCGAGCGCGTGAGCAGGAGCGTCGCGGTCAGGATGGCGTTGGGGAGCCAGAGGAGCGACGAGAAGCTGGGCGGCGGCCGAAGCGCGAGCCCGACGAGGCTGCCCGCGTAGTAGGCGAAGCCCACCGCGATCGCCGTGGCCACGACCGCCAGCGCGGGCAGCTCAGAGACGCCCCTTCGGATTCGGTCCGTGCCGGCCAGCCAGCGGGCGGCCGGGCGGCTGTCGGTGGACGTTCCCATCGACGGTCCTGTCAACGAGCGCCGCGAACGATGCCCGGAAGGCGGTTCAGGGGACGCTACACGAATCGCGTAGCGATTTCAAAGCCGTCCGCGTGGCTCAGGTATACTCGGTCTCTATGCCAGGCACGCGCAGCGCGGCCCTACCCGCGACGGGGCCGGGCCACGTGTACGTCGTCGACGACGACGCGCCCGTGCGCCGCGCGCTCACGCGCCTGCTGCGAGCGGCCACCCTCGAGGTGGAGGCGTTCGCTTCGGCCGAGGGCTTCCTGGCCGGGCTGGCGGACGACCCCGGGCCCGCGTGCCTGGTGGTGGACCTCAACATGCCGGGGCTCACCGGGCTCCAGCTGCAGGACGAGATGCACCGCCGCGGGCTGGACATGCCCGTCGTCTTCATCAGCGGCAAGGCGGACGTCTCGAGCAGCGTGCGCGCGATGAAGGGCGGCGCCATCGACTTCATCGAGAAGCCGTTCTCGGACGACCAGTTCCTGGGCGTGGTCGCCCAGGCCCTCGAGCGCGACAACCGCAACCGCGAGCTGCGGGACGAGCGCAAGCTCCTCGAGGCCCGCTGCGCCCGCCTGACCCCGCGCGAGCGGGAGGTGTTCGCCCTGGTCGTGACCGGGCTCGGCAACAAGCAGGTGGGCTGGCAGCTGGGCGCGACCGAGAAGACCATCAAGGTCCACCGCGCGCGGGTGATGGAGAAGATGGAGGCCCGGTCGCTGGCGGAGCTGGTGCGCATGTCGGATGCGCTCGCCGCTCCCGGGACCGCGGAAGCGGCGGCGTCCGCTTCCGACCGCGGCCGCGCCTGACCCCGCGCGGGCCCGATACGACCTTGGTCCCACGCGTCCGTTTCGCCTTGACGCTCTTCGCGCCGGGGAGGTAACGTCCGTCCGGACGGACGCGTCCCTCCAGTGAACCCCGGGGTGCCAGTGACCAGATACAACAAGAAGATGCTCCTGCTCCTGCCGGTGCTCTGCCTGGCGGCCGGACCCGCCTACGAGCCCGGCACGACCTTCAAGGCCTCGCAGATCCTTCCGGCCAAGGTCTTGAAGGGCCCGCACCACACCGTCGAGGAGCAGGTCAAGGGCGAGGGGTACTACCAGGAGTTCCAGGTCAAGTCCCCCTACGGCGACGTGGCCGCCGAGGGACGCACGGTCCTGCACACGCGCGTGGCCGAGGTGGACGCGCTCGCGCGCCTGAGCGAGGTCTCGAAAGGCGAGATCTTCGCCAAGGCGGCCGGCACCGCCGTCCTGAACGTGGGCAAGGGCGTCGCCTCCGCCGTCCACGACCCGGAGGCGACGGCCAAGGGCATCGGCGCCGGCGTGAAGCGCTTCGGTACCAACCTGGGGCGCAAGACCAAGCGGGCGGCCGACTCGGCGACGAAGGACGACAAGAAGCCGGAGGGGCCGGAGAAGAAGACCGAGGACAAGGCGCTCGACGCCGCGGGCGGCGCCGCCAACAGCGTGTTCGGCGTGAACGGCGCGGCCCGCAAGTGGGCGCAGAAGCTGCAGGTCGACCCCTACACCTCGAACCCGGTGCTGCACAAGGCGCTCGTGGACGTGGGCAAGATCGACTCCGCCGGGTCCATCATCACCAAGGTGGTGGTGCCCGTGCCGATGGTGGTCTCCACCACCGCGACGGTGGGCAACCTCGTCTGGGCCAAGGACCCCGAAGAGGTGCGGAAGACGAACGAGGCGCGCCTCACCGAGCTGGGGGTCTCGAAGCAGGTGGCCTCGGCCTTCCTCATCAACGGCAACTTCACGCTCACCAGCCAGACGCGCTTCATCGCGGCGCTCCACGCCGTGAAGGCGAAGGGCTGCGCGGACTACGTGGATGCCGCGTCCGAGGCGGAGGACGAGCGCGACGCGCTGTTCTTCGTGGAGAGCGCGGAGATGCTGGCCGGCATGCACAAGAGCGAGCCCGTCACCCAGGTCCTCACCGATTCGCGGGCGATGGTCGCCCGGTCGGGCGCGAAGGCCGTGGTCCTGCTCCCGGTCGACTGGCTGCGCTGGACGGAGGCCCTGGAGAAGGGCGGGCACGACATCGCGGGCCGCGCGAAGCAGGAGCTGGGCGCGACCGCGCTGGAGGTCCGCCTTTCCGGCACCAGCACCAAGGCGGCGCGCGACGGCCTGGCCGCCCAGGGCTGGACCGTCAAGGAGAAGGTGGTCGCCGGGCTGACCATCGCTCCGGCGGACTAGTGACGCCGGCACCGCGCCTCGCCACAGCGCTCCTGGTCGCGTCGTCGCTCTGCGGGTGCCAGCCCCGGGAGTCCCCCGAGGTCACGCGCCAGCGCACGGCCGAGACGGTCCTGCTCAAGCAGATCGAGGACCTGAAGGCGCTCCTCGCCAAGGCGGAGGAAGGCAAGCTCGAGACGCTCGACCGCATCGCGATCGGCATCTCCGAGGACACGTCGAAGGCGATCCTCAACGCCTCGCTGCCCCAGGAGCAGGTGCTGGGCGACCGCGTCCGCGTGAGGATCGAAAAGGCGGTGCCCATCTACCAGGGCAACAACGCGCTGCTGCTCTTCGAGGCCACCGCGATCGGCCTCAAGACGGGTGCCTCGGCGCGGCTGGAGCTGGGCGGTCGTCTCCAGAACTTCACGGTCGTGGAAGGGCGCCTCAAGGCGGACGTCGAGCTCGTCCACTTCAAGGTGCTCGAGTCGTCGCTGGCCGACCTCGGCGGCGGGGTTCTCGAGGGCCTCGTCCGGGAGAACCTCCCCGCGCTGGCCCGCGTGACGCCGGACCTGGAGATCCCGGTCCAGCTCGACCACGCCATCCGCATCGGCGGCCTCGACGCGGGCGTGGTGCAGGCCAGGGGCGGCGTGCTCCCGCTCGCGATGAGCGTGGCGGAGGTCGTGCCCGTCAACAAGCGGCTGTGGCTGTTCCTCGAGGTGAAGGCCGGCCCGTGGCAGACCGAGGGCAAGGCGGCCAAGGGATGAAGCGGTTCCTGAAGCGCGTCGTGAAGTGGACCTTCCTGCTCGTCCTGCTCCTCGTCCTGGCCGGAGCGGGCGTCGTGGGCTGGTTCGCGATGCGGCGCCCCCAGCTCGCTCCCGCGCCGACAGCCGGCCGCATCGCGGAGCTGCAGCGGGAGCGCGACGCCCTCCAGGTGAAGGTCCGGGACGCCGTGGTCCAGCACGGCGAGAGGAGCGTGATGGACGCGCCCCGGGCGGGGCTCATGATCGGCATCCCCACGTCGTTCACCTCCTCGATCGTCGAGCAGGTGGTGACGGGCCTCTTCGGCGAGACGACGCTCACGCTGCGGAACCTCAAGGTGCACAAGGAAGGCGACGTCAAGGCCAAGATGCTCATCCGCAAGAAGCGCCTGGGCGCGTACGTGCTGGACGTCAACATCCACGAGGTCCAGGGCATCCTGCGCCCGGGCAAGCCGACGCTCCGCTTCGGGAAGGACCGCGTCCAGCTGACGCTCCCGGTCCAGCTCGCCGAGGGCCAGGGCAACGCGGACCTGCGCTTCAAGTGGGACAGCAAGGCGAACACGGCGAAGATCGTGTGCGGCGACATCGACGTCACCAAGAAGGTCCATGGCGGGGTGATCCCCGAGGACTACACCGTGCAGGGCAGCTTCGGGATCGCGGCCAAGGGCAACGCGATCCAGCTCAGCCCCGCCTTCCCCGACCTGGCCGTACGCATCTTCGTGGACCCCTCCGAGCAGGCGTGGGCGGTGGTCGACGAAGTCGTGAAGGAACAGCGCAAGGGCTGCGAGATCGCGCTCGACAAGGTGGACATCAAGCAGCGGCTGGGCGACATCCTCGGCCGCGGCTTCAACGTGAAGATCCCGCAGAAGATCTTCAAGCCGATCAAGCTGCCCGCCGGCGTCAGCCAGTCGCTGGAGGTCCAGGGCATCAAGCTCGCCCTCCAGGTGAAGACGACGGGGATCCTCCTCGCGCGCGAGCGCATCTGGTACGGCGCGGACGTGAACCTGTCGTCCTCCCGCGCGGCCGCCCCGCCTCCGGCGCGCTGACAGCGGGCGGCTGGGACGGATCTTGCTTGCGGATCCCGTGGATCCGTATGAAC
The DNA here is from genome assembly GCA_025923995.1 of Vicinamibacteria bacterium. Classification (GTDB taxonomy): domain Bacteria; phylum Acidobacteriota; class Vicinamibacteria; order Fen-336; family Fen-336; genus JAICEW01. The sequence goes on from JAICEW010000053.1 coordinate 23,945, forward strand.
GAGCCCCTTCGCCTGTCCGTCCTCGCGGTGTGTGCGCTGGTCCTGGGCCCCTGGGTCGGGCCTGCAGTCGGACTCGAGGCCGAGGACGGCGGGCCGACCCGCGCGATCGTCGGCACCGTGCGGGACCAGCGGGGCGGCCCGGTCGCCGGCGCAAGGGTCTCCGTGGCCGCCGCTGCGGAGCCCACGCGGACGGACGCGCAGGGGCGCTTCCACCTGGTCCTCGCGGCCGCGCACGAAGCGCAGGTCCGGGTCGAGGCCGCCGGATTCGAGCCGCTCCACCGGACCATCGCCCTCGAGGGCGTCGTCGAGCTGGACCTGCGGCTCGAGCCGCGCGCGTTCACCGAGGAGGTGACCGTGCACGCCACGCGGACGGAGACGAGGCTCGGCGACACCCCGCTGAGCGTGCTCGTCCTCTCGAGCGGCGACCTCGACGCGTCCGCGGCGCCGACGCTGGACGATGCGCTGCGCCAGGCGCCGGGCTTCACCCTGTTCCGACGCTCCGGCAGCCGCACGGCCAACCCGACGAGCCAGGGCGCGTCGCTGCGCGGGATCGGCGCCAGCGGAGCCAGCCGGGCCGTGGTGATGGACGACGGCGTCCCGCTCAACGATCCGTTCGGCGGCTGGGTGCCCTGGGGACGCGTGCCGCTGCTCGCGCTGGAGCGCGTCGAGGTCCTGCGCGGCGGCGCGTCCGATCTCCACGGCAACGCGGCCATGGCCGGCGCCATCGACCTCGTCCGCCGCGCCCCCGAGCGCCCCGTGCTGCGGGCCGAGGGCTCGGTCGGGCAGCAGCGCAGCGGCGCGGGAACGATCGTGGGCGCGGGGCGCCTGGGGCCCTGGGGCGCCGCGCTCTCCGCGGACCACTCGACGACCGACGGCTACGTGATCGTGGACCCTTCCGCGCGAGGCCCGATCGACCAGCCCGCCGGCTCGACGCACACCGCGGCCGACCTGCGGCTGCAGCGCGCGCTGGGAGACGGGTCGGACTGGCGCGTCTTCGTCCGTGGCGCCTGGTTCGACGAGTCGCGCGAGAACGGCACGCCCTACCAGGTGAACGACACGGCGCTGCGACAGGGCGTGGTGGGCGTCGATCGCCGAGGCGAGCGCGGCAGCCTCGCGCTCCGCGCCTACGGCACCGACCAGGAGTACCACCAGACCTTCTCCGCGGTCTCGGAGGACCGCACGCGCGAGACGCCCAGCCGCGAGCAGCACGTCCCGTCGACGGCGGTCGGGGCCAGCCTGCAGGGCACGCGCGCGGTGGGCGCCGTCGCGCTGCTGGGCGGTCTCACGGCCTCGCGGGTGCGCGGGCGCAGCGACGAGAGCGTGTTCACTCCGGCCGGCACGATCCCCACGGCGGCCGGGGGCCGTCAGCGCATGATCGCGGCCTTCGCGCAGGCCGTGTGGCATCCGGCTCCCCCGGTCTCGCTGACGGCAGGCGCCCGCCTCGACGCCTGGCGCAACGACGACGCTTCGCGCACGAGCGGGGGCGCGGCCACGCCGCTCGCGGACCGGGACGAGACGGCGTGGAGCCCGCGGCTCGGCGTCGTCTGGCAGGCGACGTCGGCCCTCGCTCTCACCGGCTCGGCCTATCGCTCGTTCCGCGCGCCCACGCTCAACGAGCTGTACCGCCCCTTCCGCGTGGGCAACGTCCTCACCCAGGCGAACGAGGCGCTCGAGGCCGAGCGGCTCCAGGGCTTCGAGGCCGGCGCCCGCTGGACCGGCGGGCCCGCTTCCCTGCGCGGCACGCTTTTCTGGATGACAGTCGAGGACCCCATCGCCAACGTCACGCTGGCCGTGACGCCCGCGCTCACGACGCAGCAGCGGCGCAACCTGGGACGCAGCCGGTCCCGCGGCGTCGAGGTGGACGCGGCAGTCCGGGTGGCGTCCGGCCTGACCGTCACGGCCGGGTA
>JAICEW010000054.1 GCA_025923995.1 Vicinamibacteria bacterium
CGGGCCCCGGAGACTAGGTGACCCGCTCCCTTCCGGCATTCCTGACCTGCCTCGTCGCCGTGGCCGCGTCGCCGGCCGAAGGCCCCCGGTTCGGCTTCGAGAGCGTCGCGCGCGAGGCCGGGCTCACCGCGACCACTGTGTTCGGCGGGCAGAAGACGAACACGTACCTGCTGGAGACGACCGGCTGCGGCGCCGCGCTGTTCGACTACGACAACGACGGCTGGCCCGACGTGTTCCTGGTGAACGGCACGACCCTGGAGGGCGCGCCCAAGGGCCAGGAGCCGACGAGCCACCTCTACCGCAACCGCAGGGACGGGACGTTCGAGGACGTGACCGCGCGCGCGGGCCTGGCCATCGTCGGCTGGGGCCAGGGCGCGTGCACGGGCGACTACGACAACGACGGCCACGAGGACCTGTTCGTGAGCTCCTACGGCCAGGACCGGCTCTTCCGGAACCAGGGGGACGGCACGTTCGCGGACGTCACCGCGCGCGCGGGCTTCGCTCGCGCCAGGACCCGCTGGGGCGTGGGCTGCGCGTTCCTCGACTACGACCGGGACGGCCGGCTCGACGTCTTCGTCGCGAACTACATCGACCTCGACCTCGCGACCGCGCCCCGGCCGGACTCGGGCCTGTGCCGCTACAAGGGCATCAAGGTCGCGTGCGGCCCGCCGGGGCTGCCGGGCGGCAGGAACGCGCTGTATCGCAACCAGGGCGACGGCCGGTTCGAGGACGTGTCCGAGCGGGCGGGCATCACGCGCGCGGCCGGCACCTACGGCCTCGGCGTGAGCACGCTCGACTTCGACGACGACGGCTGGACCGACCTCTACGTCGCGAACGACTCGAACCCCGCGACCCTCTACCGCAACCAGAAGGACGGCACGTTCGCGGACGTCGCCAGCACGGCCGGCTGCGCGTTCAGCCAGGACGGCAAGCCGCAGGCCGGCATGGGCGTGGGCATCGGGGACTACGACCGCAACGGGACGATGGACATCTTCAAGACGAACTTCGCCGGCGACACCTCGACGCTCTACGCCAACACCGGGCAGGGCTTCTGCGAGGACCGCACGTTCGCGGCGGGCATCGGCGTCAACACGCGGTGGCTGGGCTGGGGCACGTCGTTCGTGGACCTCGACAACGACGGCTGGCTGGACCTGTTCCTGGTGAACGGCCACGTCTACCCCGAGGTGTGGCAGCTGCCGACCGAAGCGGCCTACCGGCAGCGCAAGGTGGTCTACCGGAACCTCGCCAACGGACGCTTCGCCGACGTGAGCGAGGCGCTGGGCGCGCCCGTGACCGAGCCCAGGGCGGGCCGCGGCGCCGCGTTCGGCGACGTCGACAACGACGGGGACGTGGACGTCGTGATCAACAACGTGCACGACGCACCCGATCTCTTCCGCGCGCGCGCCGACCCGGCGAACCACTGGGCGCTGGTGAAGCTCACGGGGACGAAGTCGAACCGTAGCGCCATCGGCGCGCGGCTCCGCCTGGAGGCGGGCGGCGCGACGCAGTGGCAGGAGGTGCGCGGCGGCGGCAGCTACCTCTCGCAGAACGACCTGCGCGCGCACTTCGGGCTGGGTGCTTCGACGCGGGTCGACCGGCTGGAGGTGCGCTGGCCCAACGGCCAGGTCGAGGAGTGGCGCGACCTGCCAGCCGACCGCATCCACGTGCTGCTGGAAGGCACGGGCACCGCTGTCGCGGCGGTGACGCGGTGACGGGCGCGATGCTGCTCGCGGCGCTCCTGGTGGCCGCGGAGCCTCCCGCCGCGGAGCTCGCCGCCGCGCGCGAGCTGATCAACGCGGGCCGGCCCGCCGAGGCGGTCGCCCGTCTGCAGGCGATCGACGTGACCGACCCGCGTGTCGCCCTCCTGCTCGGAGTCGCCCGTTACCACTCGGGCGACCCGGCCGCGGCGATCGACGTGCTCACGCCGATCGTGGACAAGCTGCCCGCCGGGTCGCCGGAGTTGCTGGAGGCCACGCAGGTGCTGGGCCTGTGCCTGTACCTGGCGGGGCGCATCGAGCCGTCGATCCCCTACCTCGAGCGGACGCGCGCCGCGGCGCCCGGCAACGCCGACCTCGCGTACGTCCTGGGCATGGCCCTCATCAAGACCGGCCAGGCGGCGAAGGCCCGCGCGGTGTGGGCGGAGGCGTTCGGGGTGGGTGCGACGTCAGCGGCCGCCCACCTGCTCACCGGCCAGATGATGGTGCGGGCCGAGCTGGACGACGCCGCCGAGGCGGAGCTCAAGCAGGCGCTCGCGAAGGACCCGCGGCTCCCCCACGCCCACTTCCTGCTCGGCCAGAGCGCGCTGTTCCGCGGACGGCTCGACGAGAGCGTGTCGCTCCTCCACCGCGAGCTCGAGGTGAACCCCGGCCACTCGCAGGCCCTCTACCGCCTGGGCGACGCGTACAGCCGCCAGCAGAAATGGGACGACGCGATCGGCGCGCTCCAGCGCTCCGTCTGGATCAACCCGTTCTTCAGCGGCCCCTACATCCTGATGGGCAAGGCGCAGCAGCAGAAGGGCAACCTGGCGGCGGCCGAGGCGATGTGGCGGCGGGCCATCGAGTACGACCCCAACAACAAGGGAGCGCACTACCTGCTCGCGCAGCTCCTGCAGCGCTCCGGCCGCACGGACGAGGCGAAGCGCGAGTTCGAGATCGCCGAGAAGCTGGTCGGGAGCGGCGAGCGGTGAGGTGGCCGTGGGTCCTCGCCGCGGCTGCGGTCGCGGCCGGGCCGGCGCCGGCACCGGCGCCCCCGTGGGGCGTGACCTTCGTGGACGTGGCCGATCGCGCCGGCCTCGTCCACCCGTCCATCTACGGCGGCCTCGAGCGCAAGCGCTTCATCATCGAGACGAACGGGGCCGGCACCGCGCTTCTCGACTACGACGGCGACGGCTGGCTCGACGCGCTCGTCCTCAGCGGCTCCCGCCTGCAGGACGGCGCGCGGCGCGATGCGGATTGGCCGAGCGGACAGGCACCGACCAGCCGGCTCTACCGCAACGACCGCGACGGGACGTTCACGGACGTCACCGAGCGCGCGGGCCTCGCGCGCACCGGCTGGGCCTCGTCCGTCTGCGCGGGCGACTACGACAACGACGGCCGGCTCGACCTGTACGTGACCTTCTACGGGCGCAACGTGCTCTATCGCAACGCCGGCGGCCGGTTCGAGGACGTCACGAAGCAGGCCGGCCTGGAGACGAGCGGCGTGCGCTGGGGCTCCGGCTGCTCGTTCGTCGACTACGACCGGGACGGCCGGCTGGACCTCTTCGTCGCCCACTACCTGCGCTTCGACCTGGCGACCGCGGCCGAGCCGGGCCAGGGCGCCAACTGCGTGTGGAAGGGCGTGCCGGTCAACTGCGGACCGAAGGGGCTCCCCTTCGACTCGAACCTGCTGTTCCGCAACGCGGGCGACGGGACCTTCACCGACGTCTCCGAGCGGTCCGGCATCGCGAAGGTCACGGGCCGGTATCCCATGACCGCGGTCGCGGCCGACTTCGACGCGGACGGCTGGGTCGACATCTACGCCGCCTGCGACTCGACCGCGTCGATCCTCTACCGCAACGACCGCGACGGCACCTTCAGCGACACCGCGGTCCCCAGCGGCCTCGCCTACGGCGAGCTGGGCAACGCGCAGGCGGGGATGGGCCTAGCACTCGGCGACTTCGACCGCGACGGGCAGCTCGACGTGCTGAAGACGCACTTCGCCGACGACGTGCCCGCGCTGTACCGCGCGCTGGGGCGCGGCCTGTTCGAGGACGCCGCGACCGCCACCGGCCTCAATGCGCAGAACCGCTACGTCGAATGGGGCGCGGGCCTGCCCGACCTCGACAACGACGGCTGGCCCGACCTCGTCTACGTCACCGGCCACGTCTATCCGGAGATCGAGCCGCGCCTGCCGCAGTACCCGCACCGCGGGCCCCGCGTGGTGTTCCGCAGCCTCGAGGGCCGCCGGTTCGAGGACGTGACCGCCGCCAGCGGCCCCGGCGCCACGACGCCGCACTCCAGCCGCGGGGCCGCGTTCGGGGACTACGACAACGACGGCGACGTGGACGTGCTGGTGATGAACATGAACGAGCCGCCCTCGCTGCTCCGCAACGACTACGCGGGGCCGAACGGCTGGATCGCGGTCCAGCTGGAGGGGACGCGCTCGAACCGGGCCGGCCTGGGCGCGATCGTGCGCGTCACGGCCGGCGGCCGCACCACCGCGCGCGCCGTGCTCAGCCAGTCGAGCTACTACTCGCACGACGACCTGCGCGCGCACTTCGGGCTCGGCACCGCCGGCCGCGCGGAGTCGATCGAGGTCCTCTGGCCCAGCGGGCAGGTGGACCGCCTGCGCGACGTCGAGGGACGGCGGGTCGTGAAGGTGCGTGAGGGCGGGCTAGCGAAGTAGCGGGAGCGAGATCTCGCGGCGAACGTAGTCGTCGCCCGCGCCTGCGAACGTCACACGCAGGGACGTCCCGCTGGGCTCCATCCGGACGGTGACGCCTTCGGCGTCCTTGAACAGTCGCGGGGTGCGCACGCGCAGGTCGTACGCCCGTCCCGCACGGCCCTCGAGCGTGAGCCGCAACGCCTTCCCATCGGGCCGCACGCGCAGGACGCGCAGGCCCTGGCTGGTCTCGCCCTGCCGGAGCGGCTGCGCCTCCGCGATCACCTCCGTGCCCGGCGTGTGCGCGATCACGATCGACTGCGCGCCCGACCCGGCCGGCACGGCGGCCTCGACCCGCTGCACGTCGCCCTGCGCGCGCGCGGTCCACGCCAGCGGCCGGCCGTTCACGGTGACCGACGAGACGCGCGAGTCGAGAGGCAGGGCCGGCGCGAGCGACAGCGCCGGCGTCGCCGAGCCGGACGTCGGCTCGATGCGAAGGGTGTACGCCTCCGCGGTGCGGTCGAGGACGACGTCGTACCGGCCTGGCCCGGCCGCGAGGCCCCGCACCGCGGCCCGATCCCAGCCCCCCGGAAGCTGCGGCGCGACCGAGAGGCGACGCCCGCCGTCGCCGGCCTCGATCCCGAACAGGCCCGTGATCACCGGCGAGACGACCATCGCCTGCGACCACACCTGGTGGTGCGACGAGCGGCCGAAGGGCGCGTTGAACTCGCCGGAGAGCAGCTCCGTCACGTAGCCGCTCGCGTACTGGTACGTGAGCAGCGCGTTCGCCATCAGCGCCTGGTAGCCCACGTGCGGGCGGCCGTAGCGGTAGGCGCCCACCGACGACCAGCCGGTGAACAGGCCCCACACCGATCCGTAGTGGTACGAGAGCGGGTCGTAGAGCGCGCTGCGGCTGGAGATGAGGCGCGCGCCCCAGTCGGTCGCGATCGACGCGCTCCCCAGGTGGTCGATCTCGGACTCCGCGCGCTCGGGGTCGAGCGTCCGCCACCACAGCGGCACCGCGGGCAGCACGGTGTCCTCGTCCACCAGCGTCTGCCCGCGCAGCGACTCGATGCGGGCCTGGCGCTCCGCGCGGCGCGGGCCGGGCTCCGCGTCGTACTTCTTCTCCGGCGCGGACAGCGCCGTCGCGAACGCGTAGAACCCGCGGTCGGGGAGCCAGTACGTCTTCTCGACCGCGTCGCGCGTGCGGTCGGCCCACGCCCGTGCCTCGCCCGCGAGCCTGCGGTCGCGCTGGACGTCCGCCAGCTCGGCCAGGCGCCGCGACGCCTCGATCCAGATGCCCTGCAGGTAGATCTCCTCGTGCGGCGGGTACGGCGGGCTGCCCTCCGTCCAGCCGTGGCCGACCTTCGTGTTCTCCACGAGGCCGTTGCCGTCGCGGTCGGTGGCGGCCGTGAAGCGCCAGGCGCGCACGATCGAGTCCCACGCCGCGCGCAGGTACGCGAGGTCGCCGCCGGTGCGGAAGTGCTCCGCCTGCGCGATCACGTAGAGCGGCGTCGCGTCCGCCGAGGCCCAGGGGTACTCGTAGTCGGTGAACCACGGCACCAGCTGCGCGGCCTGCGAGACCTCGTGCGGGACCTTCCCGTCGGCGCGCTGGAACTTCCGGAGGAACTCGAGGCCGGCGCGGCTGGTCTCGAGATCGCCGTAGGCCAGCACGGCCGGCACCGTCCACAGCGCGTCGCGCCCGAAGTGCCACGCGAACCCCGGACGCTCGCTCTCCCCCGACGTGCGGAAGCCGGCCACGAAACCGGTGCCCAGCAGCGGGTTCTCGACCAGCCCCTTGTCGATGCCCACCTTGGCCCACGCGAACGCGGCGTCCAGCCGCTCGTCCGGCGTCTCCACGCGCACCGTGCGCTCCTGCAGCGAGCGGTAGTACGCGACGTTGGCCTCGTACAGCTCGCGCGCCGTCCGCAGCACGCGCTCGTACGTGGCCTTCGCGTCGTCGCGTCCCTTGACGCTGCCGGCGAACACGATCGGCACGTAGTGCGAGGACATCGCGTCCGGCGGCACCGCGACCTCGAACCGCGCCGGCACGTCGCGCGGCTCCTCCTGGTACGGCATCACCGACAGGTCGCGGGCGCCCGGGCAGCCGATGACGGCCGCGAAGCGCTTGCTCTCCTCGGTGATCGAGTAGACCCGCTCCTTCTCGTCCCAGCCCAGGTCGCCGGTCATGAGCCCCGCGGGCCACATCAGCTTCAGGCGCGGCCGGAACGTGGCGGTCACGGTCAGGGGCAGCACGCTCCGCACGTCGAGGAGCATCATCACGGCCGGCTCGTGCACCGGCGCGACGATCACCTGGCGCACCGTGAACGCGGCGTGCGAATACGTCACGATCGTCGCCTCCGGCCGGACCGTGATCCAGGCCGCGGCGTCCGAGCCGTCGATGTCGAGCGGGTAGCCCTCCAGCCGGAACGAGAGCTTCACGTCCTGCGCCAGCTTCAGCGGGTAGGCCCAGACCTCGAGAGCGCGGTTCTCGTAGCCGAACGCGGCCGAGCGGCGGCCCGCCACGTCGAAGAAGCGGCCGACCTCGGTGTGGCGGGAGAGCGAGAGGCCGCTCTCGGGCAGGTCGAAGCGCTGGATCCATCCCGTCGGAGCGGAGGCGTCCGCGCCCGCCGTGAACGTTACCGCGAGCGCGGCGCCGCAACAGGCGCGGACGAGAGTGGCCACGCAGCACCTCCCACTGGCAACTGGCTCGAAACACTAGGCACTCGAGGCGACCGGGTCAAGGCGGCTCGGCCGGCGTTCGTCGAGATTTCGTCGGTCGCTCGTGACTTCGCCGCGCGGCCAACCCATGTTCGGGCCAACGTTCCCATAAGGCTTACGGGTGGCTCGCATGATCTTTGGGAAAGATCTTGACGGCCTCTCGAGCCGAGGCTTACCCTCGGTTCGAGTTCCTTCAGTACGCCGTCGCATGCCTCGCTCGCACCCTGCTCAGGGTCGCGTGCCGTCTTTCCCGGACCGTGCTCGTCCGTCCGGGCCGCTCACGTCCGTTCGCGTCGAGCCAGAAGGAGGGTTCCCTCTATGACGTTCGTCTCGTCACGTCGCGAGTCGTCCGTCCGCAGGCACCGGCGGGTCCCGGTGTGGCTGCTCGTCCTGGTCGTGACCGCGCTGGGCGCTCCGGGCGCCCGCGCGCAGGCCGTGTACGGGAGCATCGCTGGCATCGTCACCGACCCCAGCGGCGCGGCTCTCCCCGGCGCCAGCGTGACCATCACCAGCGTGGAGCGCAGGACCTCCGACACGGTGGTCACCCAGGCCTCGGGCCTGTACGTCAAGGAGCGCCTGCTGCCGGGGCTGTACGAGGTGAAGGCGGAGGTGAGCGGGTTCAAGGCGGCCGTGTTCCCGTCCATCCGCGTCAACGTGGACACGCAGGCCAAGGTGGACCTGAAGCTCGAGCTGGGCGAGATGACCGAGGCGATCACCGTCGTCGGCGCCGAGGGCCAGACCCTCAAGACAGACCGCGCCGACGTCGCGGTGGTGTTCGAGACCAAGCAGATCACCGAGCTGCCGGTGCTGGACCGCAACTTCACCAAGTTCGTCCTGCTCACGCCGGGCACGCAGCGGCTGAGCTGGAACCACGCGACCAGCGAGAACCCGCAGGGCTCGACGCAGACGATGGTCAACGGCCAGCACTTCAGCGGCACGGGCTACCAGCTGGACGGCACGGAGAACCGCGACCCCATCCTGGGCATCATCGTCATCAACCCGACGCTGGAGTCGATCAGCGAGACGAAGATCACGTCCCAGAACTACGACGCCGAGTTCGGACAGGCCACTGCGGGCGTCGTCTCGGTGCAGACCAAGTCGGGCACGAACGACTTCCACGGCAGCGTGTTCGAGTTCCACCAGACGGACAAGTTCCAGGCGCGCAACCCGTTCTCGCAGCCCGACGTCGAGAACGCCATCACGGGACGCGTGCTGCCCGAGACGAAGCGCGACCAGTTCGGCGGCTCCATCCACGGGCCGATCCAGCGCGAGAAGTTCTTCTTCTTCGGCGACTACCAGGGCTGGCGCTACACGGACGGCGGATCCAAGCTGCTCACGGTGCCCACGGCGCGCGCGCGCACGGGGGACCTCTCCGAGTACGGGGTCAACATCTTCGACCCGCTGACGGGAGCGCCCGGCGCGCGCTCGCAGTTCCCTGGCAACGTGATCCCGAACAACCGCCTCTCGCCGCAGGCCCAGCGCATCCTGGCGCTGCTGCCCCTGCCCAACACCACGGGCACGGTCAACGGCACGCGCGACAACTTCATCGCGCAGGGCTCGGAGACCTTCGACTCGGACGCGTTCAACACCCGCCTGGACGGCCGCATCAACAGCTCGATGAACACGTTCGCGCGCTACAGCTTCGCGCGCTTCACCAAGCTCGGCCCCTCGGCCTTCGGAGCCGGCGGCGGCCCCGGCGTCGTCGACCTGGGCGGCAACACGAGCGTGAAGAACCAGAGCCTGGCGCTCGGGCTCGACTACACGCTCTCCAGCAGCTCCATCCTCGACGTCCGGTTCGGGTGGTTCCGCTACAAGGTGGACGTGTTCCCCAACGACTTCGGCACCAACCCCGCCCTCGACGCCGGCATCCCCGGGATGAACGACCCCAACGACCCGTTCACGTCCGGCCTGCCGCAGGGGCTCATCACCGGCGGCCACGCGGACATGGGCTTCGGCACCGGCCTGGGCGGCGGGGCGCTGCGCGAGGCGCGCTGCAACTGCCCGCTCAAGCAGGACGAGTCGCAGTACCAGCTGGTCGCCAACTTCACCAAGAGCCTGGGCGCGCACACCGCGAAGTTCGGACTCGACGTGCGGCGCGCGTACAACCTGCGCGTGCCCAGCGACGAGCATCGCTCCGGCGTCATCGACTTCAACGCGGAGCGCACGCAGGGCCCGAGCGGCGGCGGCCTGGGCCTGGCCACGTTCCTGCTGGGCGACGTGTCCGGCTACCGGCGCTTCGTGAGCTCGAGCACGGACGCGCGCGAGCGCCAGTGGCGCTGGTTCCTGTACGCGCAGGACACCTGGCGCGCCTCGCCCAAGTGGACGTTCAACTACGGCGTCCGGCTGGAGGACATCGTGCCCCAGACCGTCAACGAGCCCGGCAACGCCGGGTTCTTCGACGTGTCGACGGGCGAGATGAAGGTCGCGGGCGTCGGCGGCGTCGGCCTCGACGGCGACATCGAGAACAAGATCAACCTGGCGCCGCGCCTGGGCATCTCCTACCAGCTCAACGAGCGGACCGTCATCCGCATGGGCTACGGCCGCAGCTACGACATCGGCGTGTTCGGCTCCACCTTCGGACACAGCGTCACCCAGAACCTCCCGGTGCTGGCCAGGCAGACGCTGAACGCGCCCGCCAACTTCGAGCGCGTCTTCACGCTGGCCCAGGGCCCCCCGGCACCCACGTTCCCCCAGCCCGACGCGAACGGGCGCTTCGAGGCGCCGGACGGCGTCAACCCCTCGATCCTCCCCGACCAGCAGCGGCTGTCCTACGTCGACGCCTGGAACCTCACCGTCCAGCGGGAGCTGACGTCCGAGATCTCGGCCGAGATCGCCTACGTGGGCAACAAGGGCACGCACGTCTTCAACAACGACGCGCCGGACGTCAACTTCAACCAGCCGACGATCGTCGGCTTCCCCACCATCCCCCGCGACCAGCGCCGTCCGTTCTTCAACGGGCCGGTGGCCGGCTACGGCGCGCCCTACGGCCTGACGACCGACATGCGCTACCTGTGCAACTGCGCGGACAACAACTACAACTCGCTCCAGGCCAAGCTCACCAAGCGCTACAGCCGCGGGTACTCGCTGCTCGCGACCTACACGCTGCAGCGGCTGCGCAACCACGGTCCGGACCAGTACTTCATCGACCGCGACCTGGAGTACGGATCGCCGGAATGGGCGCGGACGCACACGGTCACGCTGGCGGCCACGATGGAGCTGCCCTTCGGCCAGGGCAAGCGGTACGCCTCGGACGTCTCGAAGGGGATGGACTACCTGATCGGCGGCTGGCAGCTCAACGCGAACGTCTACATCGCGAGCGGCCAGCACCTGAACGTGGACTACCGCGACTCCGGGCAGGACCGCGACAACGGGCCCAACCGGCCCAACGTCATCGGCGACATCACCGAGGGAGGCGGCGACAAGGACCGCTGGTTCAACGCGACGCCCATCGGGTCGCCGGGCAGCGCGTTCAGCCGCCCGCAGGTCGGCACCTTCGGGGACATGGAGCGCGGCTCGCTCATCGGTCCGGGCTTCTGGAACGTCGACGCCTCGCTGTTCAAGCGGTTCGCGTTCCGCCGGACGTCGCTCGAGCTGCGGCTGGAGGCCGTGAACGTCTTCAACCACGTCAACCTGGGCAACCCCGACACGACGATCGGCGTGCCGGGCAACGACAACCCCAACGCGGGCCGCATCACCTCGACCGCTGGCAACTGGCAGGCCCGCAACCTGCAATTCGGGGTGCGGTTCCAGTTCTGACGGGGGTCTGGGGGGACGAGGAGCCGGGTCCGTCTCCGGCCCCGCAGTCCCCCCCAGCACACGCGGGCGGCGCACGAGAGTGCGACGGCCGCGTGTGAATGAAATGAAGACAGCCTGATCAGCGCTTCGGGGAGCCCTTGCGGTCCAGGCCCGCGAGCAGGTCGAGGACGGCCGCGTTCGTCCAGCCGAAGCCGATCTGGTTGGCGCTGTAGCCGAAGCGGATGCCGCTCGCGACGTCCGACTCGCGGCGGAGCAGGTCGTATTTCTCCAGGATCACTCCGTGCTCCTCGAACTCCTTGACGACCGTGCCGACGAACTTGCGGGCCAGGCGGTCCCCCGCTTCGTCGTGGCCGTATCGCCTGAGCCCGTCCACCGCGATCATCTGCAGCGGCGCCCATCCGAACGGCTTGTCCCACTGGTTGCCCGTCTCCTGCGTGCTCGTCAGCACGCCTCCGGGCGCCTCGAACAACGTCAGGTTCGCGAGCACGCGCCGCGCCTGCTCCGGCGACGCCATCCCCGCCCACAGCGGGTAGAACGTGGTCGCGAAGGGATAGTCGCGGCGTTTCCGGGTCTCGAAGTTGTAGTCGAGATACAGGCCCGCCTTCTCGTCCCACAGGAAGCGGTCGACCTGCTCCTTCCGCTCGGCGGCGCGTGCCGCCCAGCGCTTCGCGTCGTCCGGGCGCTTCAGCCCGGTCGCGATCCGCTCGGCGTCCTTCTCCATCACGTACAGCAGCGCGTTCAGGCACACCGGCAGGTGGTGGACGATGTCCACGCTGAAGGGCCCGAAGCGGCCGGAGGGATCGAAGCCGGACTCGCGCATCGAGCGGTCGCCCTTGTAGAACAGCGGCGTCAGCTCGTCCTTCTTCGCGTCGTAGAAGCGCGTGACGTCGTAGTCGGGCACCGCGTGCGTCTTGTAGTACTCCCGCGCCCGGTCGTAGTGCGTGCGCCCCTGCTCGTCCTTCTCGTCGCTCACGACCTCCGCGCCCGGTCCCTCGCCCAGGTCGTAGTAGCGCGACAGGCGGGGCTGGTCCCCCGCGACGCTCGGGCCCAGCGTGTGCGGCTCGCTGGTCCAGAACGCGTAGTACTTCTCGACCGCCGGATACGTCGCCTGCAGCCAGGCCTGCTCCTTCGTCTGCTCGTAGACGCCCAGGATCATTCGCGTGAGGAACGGCGGCTGCGAGCGGCTCAGGAAGTACGTGCGGTTCGCGTTCAGGATCGTCCCGTAGTGCTCGATCTCGTAGACGAAGTTGTCGACCAGGTGCTTCGCCTTCTCGACCTCGCCGTCGCGCAGGAGTCCCACCTGGATGAAGTAGCTGTCCCAGCCGTACATCTCGTTGAAGCGCCCGCCGGGCACGACGTAGGGATGCGGCACCCACAGCAGGCCGTGGTCCTTCACGGACAGCGGATCCGCCGGCAGCACGCGCAGGTCGATCTGCGCGCGCTCGGCGGGCTTGAGCGCGGCCGCCAGCTCGCGCTCCACGCGCGCCTTGTCCTCGCGAGCCGATATGTAGACCGGCCAGGGCGTGCCGGGCGGCAGGTGCAGCTTCGGGTCCGGAGCCGCGCGCACCAGGTCCTGCGTGGAGCGCGAGAGCGTGGTCCAGCCGTCCTTGATGTACTTGCGGATGGCGGCGAGCCGCGCCTCGCTGAGCGGCGCGTCTTCGGCTGGGGCGGCGGAGGCCGCCGTCGCCGCCAGGGCGGTGGCGAGCACGAGGGACGAGCAAGAGAGCTTCATAGGCACCGCCGGGGAGGTCGCGGGCACTGTACCATGCGGCTCCGGCGCGACCCGGGCCACGCGCGAAAAGGCCGGACGTCCGGCCCTCGAAAGGAACGCGAGCGATGAGCAACCTCTGGCGCGCCGCCCTGCTGGCGATCGTGCTGCCCCAGTCCGCGTGGGCGGGCTGGGCCTCGCTGGGCGCGATGCCCCAGCCACAGCGCGACGGCCAGAAGCTCACCTGGAAGAGCGCGCAGGGCGTGCTGTCCGTCTCGGTGCTCTCCCCGGAGATCGTGCGCGTGCGCTTCCTGCCCAAGGCCGACTTCGGCCGCGACCACTCGTACGCGGTGGTCGGCCAGCTGCCGGGCGACCCCAAGGCGACGTTCGACGTGCAGGCCGCGCAATCCATCATCCGCACTTCGGCCCTGGAGGTGATCGTCAAGCACGATCCCTTGCGGATCTCCTTCGAGACTCCGGGAGGCGAGAGCCTGGACGCGGACGACCCGTCGCGCGGCATCGGCTTCGTGGACGAGACCGTCCGCGTCTGGAAGCGGCTGCGCGACGACGAGTTCGTCTACGGCCTGGGCGAGAAGACGGGCCGGCTCAACAAGCGCGGGCGGAACCTGGGCGGCTACTCGTACGTGAACTGGAACAGCGACACCTACGCCTACGGGGACGACACCGATCCCATCTACGCGACCTTCCCGTTCTACATGGTGATGCGCAAGGGCCGCGCGCACGGGATCTTCTTCGACAACACGCACCGCAGCCTCTTCGAGATCGGCCGCGAGTCGCAGCGCCTGCTCAGCTTCGGGGCCGAGGGCGGGGAGCTCGACTACTACTTCATCGACGGGCCCACGCCCCGGCAGGTGGTCGAGCGCTACGCGGAGCTGACCGGCCGCATGCCGCTGCCGCCGCGCTGGGCGCTGGGCTACAACCAGTGCCGCTACAGCTACTACCCCGAGTCCAAGGTGCGGCTGATCGCGAACACCTTCCGCGAGAAGCGCATCCCGGCGGACGTGATCTGGCTCGACATCCACTACCTCGAAGGCTTCAACCCGTTCACGTGGGACAAGCAGCGCTTCCCCGACCCCGCGCGGCTGATCGGCGACCTGGGCCAGCAGGGCTTCAAGGTGGTGACCATCCTGGACGCGCATCCCAAGAAGCAGCCGGGCTGGGACGTGTACGACTCGGGACTGGCGGGGGACCACTACGTGAAGAACCCCGACGGCTCGGTGTACGAGGCGAACGTCTGGCCGTCGCAGGCCGAGAAGGACCCGGGCCCCAGCGTGTTCCCCGACTTCAGCAAGCCCGGCGCGCGCGACTGGTGGGGCGGGCTGTACAAGAAGCTCACCGACGTGGGCGTGGCCGGCATCTGGAACGACATGAACGAGCCGGCGGTCTTCACGACGACCCCGGACCACACGATGCCGTTCGACGTGCGCCACCACGGCGAGGGCGTGCCCACCGACCATCGCGAGATCCACAACGTGTACGGCCAGCTCATGACGCGCTCGACGTACGAAGGGCTGCGCCGGCTGAAGCCGGACCACCGCCCGTTCGTGCTGACGCGCGCGACGTATTCGGGCGGGCAGCGCTGGTCCGCGATCTGGCCGGGCGACAACGTGTCCGACTGGGACGACTTCCGCGCGACCATCCCCATGTTCTCGAACATGGGCCTCACGGGGTTCCCGTTCGTGGGCGCCGACATCGGCGGCTTCGCGGAGGCGCCGACGCCGGAGCTCTTCACGCGCTGGCTGCAGGCGGGCGTGTTCTACCCCTTCATGCGCACGCACACGACCTTCGGCACGCCGGACCAGGAGCCCTGGTCCTACGGGACGCGGCTGGAGGACGTGAACCGACGCGCGATCGAGCTGCGCTACCAGCTCCTGCCCCACCTCTACAACCTGTTCGAGGAGAGCAGCCGCACCGGCTCGCCCATCTTCCGGCCGCTGCTCTACGAGTACCCGGACGATCCCGCCACGTACGAGCGGGACGACCAGTTCCTCTGGGGCCGCGACCTGCTGATCGCGCCGGTGCTCCGCGAGGGCGTCGCGGACCGCGAGGTCTACCTGCCGAAGGGCGACTGGTACGACTTCTGGACGGCGGCGAAGCTGGAGGGCGGGCGCGGCTTCCGCATGCCGGTGACCATCGACACCACGCCGATCTTCGTCCGGGGCGGCGCGTTCGTCTTCAGGCAGCCGGTCGTGCAGCACACGGGCGAGATGCCGGGCCAGCCCCTGATCGTGTCCGTCTTTCCCGCCGACCGCTCGGAGGCGTCGTTCTACGAGGACGCCGGCGACGGGTACGCGTACGAGAAGGGCGTGTTCGCGCGGCGACGGTTCGAGCAGCAGCGCGACGCCGCGGGAATCACCATTCGCGTGAGCGCTCCCCAGGGCACCTACCGTCCCGCGACGCGCGACCTGATCCTCCAGCTGCCCGGCACCCGCGCGAAGAGCGTGACCGTGAACGGCGCCTTGCAGCTCATGGCCCAGGACGAGAAGGCGGCGGGCTGGCGAACGGTGGATGGCACGCTGCACCTGCGCCTGCGCGACACCTTCGAGGCGCTCGAGGTGCGCGTCGCCGAGGAGTTTTGATCGGCCGGCGGCTCGGCATCCGGCCCTGGTAATAAGATCGGGACAGGAGGTCCACGAATGGCCGGAGAGTTCCTCACCGACGTCAAGACGCTCCGTGAGCGCGCCCGCAAGCACATCGAGAACGGCGCCGTCATCGCGAACTACAAGGCGGACCGCGAGCAGGTCATCAAGATCCTCAACGAGGCGCTCGCCACCGAGATCGTGTGCGTGCTGCGCTACAAGCGGCACTACTACATGGCGACCGGCATCCACGCCCAGGCGGTGGCGGAGGAGTTCCTGCAGCACGCGAACGAGGAGCAGGGCCACGCCGACCAGATCTCCGCCCGCATCGTGCAGCTGCAGGGCGCGCCCAACCTGAACCCCGAGGGCCTGCTGTCGCGCAGCCACTCCGAGTACGTCGAGGGCGAGACACTCGTGGACATGATCAAGGAGAACCTGGTCGCCGAGCGCATCGCGATCGAGTCCTACTCGGAGATGATCCGCTACATCGGCGACGGCGACGTCACCACCCGGCGCATGCTGGAAGGCATCCTGGCCATGGAGGAGGAGCACGCCGACGACCTGGCGAACCTCCTGGCCACCCTGGACCCGAACAAGAAGGGGTGACGGCGCCCGACGAGGCGTACCGCCAGGCGCGCGAGGGCATAGCACTCGCGGACCTGTCGGACCGTGCGGTCCTGGCCGCGACGGGTCCCAAGCGCCAGTCCTTCCTCCACGGCATCCTCAGCAACGACATCGCGGGACGCGCGCCCGGCCAGGGCGTGCGCTCCGCCCTGATGGACGCCAAGGGGCGGCTGCTGTGCCTCTTCCGCGTGCTGGTCACGGACGACACGCTGCTGCTCGAGATGCCGGCCGAGCGGCTCGCGTTCGTGTCGGAGACGCTCGAGCGGTACCGCGTGGCCGCGCCCGTGCGGTTCGCGGCGCGCCCCGTGTCGGTCGTCGGCATCCTGGGCCCGCGAGCGCCCGAGGTGCTCCGCGACGCCGGCCTCGAGGCGGTCCCCACCGACCGCGAGGCGCACGCGGTGGGCACGGTGCGCGGGCACGAGGTGCGGGTGGCGCGCGCCGGCGACCTGCCCGCGCAGGGGTACGTGCTGTACGTTCCGACCCTCGGCGCCGGTGAAGTGCTCGACGCGTTCTCCGGGGTCGCCGCGCTCGACGCGCCGACGCTCGACGCCCTGCGCATCGAGGACGGGCGCGCGTGGTACGGCCCCGACGTGACGGCGGAGAACCTCCTCTTCGAGACCGGCCTCGTGGCCGAGTACCACGTCCCGAAGGGCTGCTACGTCGGGCAGGAGGTGGTCGCCCGCCTGGAGGCGCGCGGCGGCAACGTGAGCCGGGCCCTGCGAGGCCTGCGGCTCACCGCGCCCGCAACGGCCGGGGCGACGGTGCAGGCCGAAGGCGCTGAGGTGGGCCGCGTCACCACCGCCGCCGTCTCCCCTCGTCTCGGCCCGATCGCGATGGCGTTCGTCCACCGCCGCGCCTTCGAGCCCGGCACGGCCGTGGTCGTCGGCGGCGCCCCCGCGGTCGTGACCGCGCTGCCGTTCGCCTGAGTCGGTCTACTCCACCGCGAAGCCCGTCAGCTCCACCGGCACGGCCGGGGCGTTGATCGCGACCACGACGCGGTAGGCCTGCTCGCCGCCCGGAGGGATGGCCACCGTGCTCCACTGGAAGCCCGCCGTCAGGTCGCCGGGACCGAACGGGAGCCCGCTGTTGTTGAAGTCGTCCAGGTCGCCATCGGAGAGCTCGCTCCCCACGTCGCCGAGCCCGCCCGCGCGCACCAGGAACGCGCCGGCCCCGATGCCGCGGTACTCGCACGTCTGCGTGTTGCTCGGGTCGGTCACCCGGATGTGCGCGTTGGGCGTCACCAGCGTCGCGAGGTCGTTCGTGAGGGTGCCGGCCAGCTGCACGTCCAGCATGTGGAACACGTCGATGGCGAGTGGCGCGCCCGTCTGGTTGGTGAGGGTGAGGACCGTGTCCACGTAGCCCGACGGCCCGCCCACGTCCACCACGGTCAGGACCTTCCGGGCGGAGAACCCGCGCGAGTCCACGTCGTTCCACGTGAGGGTGGCCGTGGCGCCGGTGTAGGCCTGCACGTCCGGCAGGGGGAAGAAGCTCTCCGCGCCGTCGCCGGCGATGCGGTACCACCAGCCCGCCTCGGACACGTGGTCGGTCGTCAGGTTGGCCGACACGCCGATGAAGCTGGCCGCTGGCGTCGGGTCGAAGTGGAGGGCCTCGAGGGTGTATATCGCCGGCCCCGAGCTGATCACTCCCTGTCCCCACGCAGGTCCGCCCGCCAGACCCGCCCAACCCCACACGGCCGCCCGCGCCCATCGTCCCATGCACACCTCCACACCTGATCGCGTCGGTGGGAGGAAGAACGCGCCACGGCCGGGACGCGATAGAGTCCCTTCGTGAAGATCTACACGCGCACGGGCGACGAGGGCCGGACCGGCCTGCTGGGCGGGACGCGGGTCCCCAAGGACCACCTGCGCGTCGCCGCGTACGGCGACGTGGACGAGACGAACGCCGCCATCGGCATCGTGCTGGCCCACACGGAGGCCGCTCGGCTGGGCAAGCTCCTGCGCCAGGTCCAGGCGGACCTGTTCGCGCTGGGCGCCGAGCTGGCGGACGTCCGCCGCGCGCGCCGGCAACAGGCCAAGGCGGCCGTCACCCCCGCCATGATCGAGAGGCTGGAGAACGAGATCGACGTGCGCGACGAGGCGCTGCCCCCCCTGCGCGCGTTCGTGCTGCCGGGGGGAGCGCGGACGGCAGCGTTCCTGCACCACGCGCGGACGGTGTGCCGGCGCGCGGAGCGGTCGGTGGTGGCGCTGGCCCGCTCCTCCAGGGTGGAGCCGCTCACGATCGTCTACCTGAACCGGCTCTCCGACCTGCTGTTCGTGCTGGCGCGCTACGAGAACCACCTCCTGCGGCGACGGGAGCGCACCTGGTGAGGCCGCGGCCGGACGTCGCGCGGGCGCTGGCGCGCCACGGCATCACGCTCCTGCCTGCCGACACGCCCGAGACGCTGCGCGACCGGCTCAACGACCTCTACCTCGAGGCCGTGCGCGCCATCCGCGAGCGCCAGCGCACGGGCGGGATCCCCAAGGCGGACTACGCGCGGCACGTGCAGGCACTGCGCGACGAGTACGCGCTGCTCGCGCTGCCGCTGGAGCTGTGGGAGGAGCCCTAGCCGAGCGGGCCCGGACGGCCTTGCAGGACGGCGCGCACGGCCTCGAAGACGCGGGCGGCCACCTCGCGGCTGACGCCCTCGCGCAGGGTCCCGCAGGCGACCGTCGCGGTCCCGCCGTCACCTAGATAAAGGACCACGTCCCAGCGCTCGCGGCCTTCGAACTCGTCCGCGGGACCGGCCGCGGGCAGCGCGTTTCCGGGCCGCGCGCAGTCCCCGATCGCCCCCCCGCGGAGCAGGAGCCGCGCCCCGGCGATCGCGTCCTTGGCGACCCGGCCGTCCGGCCAGGCGAACGCGTCCGCCTCCTCCACGAAGAAGCCGACCTCGCCGGCGGCGGACGGGATCTCGACCACGACGCGGCCGCGCTGCGCGTCGCGCTCCTCCTCCCGCACCACCTTGGAGTAGCGCAGGCCCAGCGCGAAGCGCAGCAGCATCCAGAGGAACAGGAGGAACAGGACGCCGGCCGCGATGCGGATGGCCAGGCCGCTCGTCAGGGCGTCGAAGACGGCCTGCACCATCAGGCGAACAGGGCGTCCAGGTCGGCGCGGGCGATGGCGGAGAGCCCCGGGGCCACGCGGTGCGCCGCCCCCAGCTTCTCGGCCGGATAGGTGTGGGTCACCCCGATCACCTTCAGCCCCGCCGCGCGGGCCGACGCGATGCCGGCCATGGTGTCCTCGAAGGCCACGCAGTCCTCGGGCCGCAGGCCCGAGGACTCGCGGGCCAGCAGCGCCACCGCGCTCGCGTACGGAAGGGGATCCGGCTTGGTCCGCTCGACGTCCTCCGCGCCCACCACGGCGCGGAAGCACTCGCGCAGGCCGCCCGCGGCCAGGATCCGCTCGATCTCCGAGCGCAGCGCGCCCGAGGCGATCGCGAGCGGCAGCTCGCGGGCCAGGTCCCTCACCAGCTCGCGCGCGCCGGGGAAGAACGGGATGCCGGGCAGCAGCTCGTCGAACAGCTCCGACTTCCGCTTCGCCGTCCGGCCCACGCGCTCCGCGTCGTAGGGCGTGCCGTGCTGCTCGAGGGCCAGGCGGATCGCGGTGCGGTCGTCGTACGCGGCGTAGCGCTCGTAGTACTCGTCCTCGTCGATCGCGATGCCCTCGGATTGCAGGCCCCCGCGCAGCGCCCGGAAGTGCAGCGGCTCGCTGTCCACCAGCACGCCGTCGAAGTCGAACACGACCGCTCGCAGGGGCATACGGATAAGATGGCGACCTTAACATGCCTTCCCGATACCTCGATCCCGACCAGGCCAGGCGGCTCGCGGAGCACAAGTACGACCTCAACCGGCGCGGCCTGGCGGGCCGCGTCATCCTGGTCCCTGGCGGCGCGGGCGGCCTGGGAGCGGCCGTCACCGCGATGCTGCTGCAGGAGGGCGCGCTGCCGGTCGTGGCCTACCGCTCCAACCGCGGCCACGCGCTGGCGTTCCAGCAGAAGCTCCAGGACCAGTACGGAGGGCCGATCACGCTCGTCGAGGCCGACGTGGACGACGAGGAGGGCCGCGCGCGGGCCCTGTCGGCCGCGGCCGCGGTCAAGGGGGACGTCTATGGCCTGGTCGCGCTCACGGGGGACCCCGCGCGGGTCAAGCCCGAGCACCTCGACGGCGGCGCGCTGCACGCCTCCTTCACCGCCAACTACGAGGCGCCCGTCCTGCTGGCGCGCGCCTGCGCCGAGCGGATGCGCGAGGCGGGCACGAAGGGGGCGATCGTCCTGTTCTCGAGCATGCAGGGCGTCCACCCGTTCGAGGGCAGCCTGGCCTACGCGGGACCCAAGGCCGCGCTCCTGCACGCGGCCCGCATCCTGGCCAAGGAGTACGGCGGGCCCGCCGACGTCCGCGTGAACGTGGTCGCCCCCGGTGCCACCGTGGCCGGCATGGCGCGCGCCTCGATCGACTCGGGCAAGTACGACCCGTACCTGGAGCGCGGCGTCATCCCGCGGTTCGGGCGTCCGGAGGACGTCGCGAAGGTCGTGCGCCTCCTGCTCGAGCCCGACTCCTACATCACCGGGCAGGTGCTCACGGTGGACGGCGGGCTCACGCTCCGGCGGGACCGGATCTCCTGAGGGTAGACATCATGATGCCTCTCGCGTAGCATCTTGATGTGCGCACGACGCTGACCCTCGACGACGACGTCGCCAGCCGCCTCAAGGCGGAGGCGCGGCGCACCGGGCGTCCCTTCAAGGAGGTCGTGAACGCCTGCCTCCGGCTTGCGCTGAGCCGTAGCCACAGGCAGCGCAAGCAGCCCCGTTTCGAGATCCACCCCCGGGACGTTGGAGCCACGCGGCCCGGCCTCAGCCTGGACAACATCGGCCATCTCCTCGAAGCAGCGGAAGGCCCGGCGCATCGATGATCCTGGTCGACGCCAACGTCCTTCTGTATGCGTACCAGCCGAGGGCGGTGCACCACGACCGCTGTCGCCGGTGGGTCGAGGACGCGTTCTCCGGCGACGAGCCCGTGTGTCTGGCCTGGGTCACAGTGCTCGCGTTCGTGCGCATCATCACCAACCCCAGGATCTTCGAATCGCCCCTCACGGGTCCCGAAGCGGTAGCCGCCGTGGCCTCGTGGCTCGAGCGCGACTCGGTGGCTGTCCTCGAAGCGGGGCAGCAGTGCTGGGAGATCCTGCGCTCGCTGATCGTCGACGCGCAGGTGTCCGGTCCCCTTGTGATGGACGCGTTCCTCGCGGCGCTCGCGCTCGAGAACGGCGCCACCCTGGCGACGACCGACCGCGATTTCGCGCGGTTCCCGCGGCTGCGGGTCATCGACCCCACCGCCGCCTGATCCTTCAGCGCGGAGCGACGAGCGCGGGCCCGCCGTCGCCGAGGCTCTCCACGTCCAGGACGCGCCGACCCATGGTCCGCCAGCGCGCGCGCAGCAGGCAGGCGTGCAGCGACGCACGCTCGGGCTCGAGGCGCACGGCCTCGGTATAGGCCGCGCCGGCGGCGGCCCAGTCGCCGCCGCGAGCGGCCTCGAGGGCGCGCGCGGCCGCGGGCTCCCCCGCCCGCGGGCGCTCCGGCTCGTCCGGGCCGTACAGGAACACCTCGCCCACGTGCAGCACCGGGCCCGCCGCCTGGAAGATGAGGCGGACGGACGACGCGGGCCGGTCGCCGAGCGGCACCGTCAGCAGCGCCTGCCGGCCCGCGCGCGGCGCGCCGTTGACCCACTGCAGCGTGTGACGCGACGGTCCGCTCGCGACCACGACGCCGTCGGCCTCGCAGACCCATGCGGCCCCGAGCGGCGTCTCCCCCAGGTCCACCGTCAGCGCGAGCGCCGAGAGGCGGCGCGGAGCGCGCAGCCGGACCTCGAGGCCCGAGCCGCGCGTGATCCCGGCCGATGAGGACCAGACGGTCCCCGGGTCGCGGTCGCGCACCGCCCTGGGCAGCGCGGCGCCCGCGAGCGTCGTGACACCGAACGCCTCGGGCGGCACGGGCCTCGACTCGTCGAACGGCGGGACGAAGCGCCGGAACACGACGAAGTCCGCGGGCGCGTCCTCCTTCCACGCACCGCCCAGGCCGCGCGCCAGCTCGCGGAAGCCGCCGGCTCGCGGCATGCCGCGCGACAGGCGCGACGAGAGCACCCAGGCCGCCTGCGGGTCGAGGTCCACCTCGTCGCGGAAGCGGAGCGGGTCGCCCGGGATGCGCTCGTTCCAGGCCTGGCTGACCAGCACGCGCTCCTCCGACTCCAGCGCCAGCCGCCCGGCGAACTGGAGGCTCGCGTACGCGCTGGCGACGTTCGCGCGGCGCAGCGTGTCGAGCACGGGATCGAGCCGCGGCACCTCCCACACGCGGTCGGCGTGGCCGGGGTCGCGCCAGGCCGCGCGCACGAGCTGGTGCCCGACCAGCCACGGCGCGACGATCGCGAGGCCGAGCGCCCCTGCGGCCGCGCGCGAGCGGGCGGACAGCCGCGCGAGGCCGGCGCCGGCCAGGGCGAGCACCGGAAGCGCGAGGCCGTACAGGTAGCGGATCTCGTCGGCCCCGGTGCGCCGGCTGGCGGCGAACACGGCCAGCAGCGCCGCGCCCCAGGCCACGAGCGGCCACGCACGACGCCGCCAGGCGCCGACCGCGACGGACGCGACCAGGGCGACGGCGAGCAGGATCCCCAGGCCCCAGGGCAGCGCGGCCCGCTGCGGCCCGTCGACGACGAGCGGCGCCTGCACGCCGAACAGGCCCGCGGCCGCGCGGGCGAGGTCGGTGAGTCCGTCGAGCCAGAGCCAGCGTGGCCGCATCGCGGTCACCGGGCTCGACGCGGACGCGCCGATGGCGGCCGCGATCGCGAGCGGGCTCGCGCCAAGGGCGAACCCGGCTCCGTACGCCACGGCGGCTCGCGGCGCCGGCCGCTCGCCCGCCGCGGCCAGACCGATCCCGATCCCGACCAGGGCCGGCAGCGCGAGCGCCGAGTCCCAGACGGCGAGGCCCGACACGAGGCCTGCCCCCAGCGCGGCCCCGACGGACGTCGTCCCCCGCCACGCGACCAGCAGCGGCACCGCCGTCAGCAGCGGAACCAGGAAGTTCGGGGTGGGCCCGGTGGCGGCCATCAGGGCCAGGTACGGCGTGCCGATCGCCGCCAGCCCCGCGGCGGCCCAGCCGGCCCGCTCGCCCTCCGCCCGCCACGCCAGCCGTCCGACGACGACGATCAGCAGCACCGCGCACAGCGCCTCGTACGCGCGGAACACGCCGTGCGCCGGTGCGACGAGCAGGCCGGGCGCGAGCAGGTACGCGTCGAGCGCCCCGTTGTACGGCTGGTTCCAGAGGATGGTGGCCAGCTCGCCGCGAACCACGTGACGCGCCATCAGCAGCGGGATCGCATCGTCGTTCGAGACGGGCTGGCCGTAGGTGAGGACGTGGAGCGGCCCGCGCGCCAGCAGGGCCGCCAGTGCGACGCCCAGCGCGAGCAGGGCCCGCGTCCGCGTCACGCGGGCCGCCGCAGCAGAACCGTCGTGTCGCCGGGGAGCGCGTCCGAGAAGGCCAGCTCCACCCACGCCCCGACCGACGCCCCCAGCACCAGCAGCTCCGCCGGCGTCGCGCCGAAGTAGCTGCGGGCGAAGTAGGCCTCGTACGCGCCCTCGCGCTCCGGGTCGCGGGGCCGCGGCTGGAGGACGTTGAACGCGACGCCGACGCGGCAGGCCGCGTACATGGCCGCGACCATGCGCCGGAGGTACCGGTCCGAGTCGACGACGCGCAGGTTGAAGATGCCCGAGGCCACGACATGGTCGTACCGGCCGGGGAACCCCTCACGGAGGACGTCGCGCACCTCGAACCGGCCCCCGCGGCCGCGCTGCTTGCGCCGCGCGGCGTCGACCATCTCGGGGACGAGGTCGAAGCCGTGGTAGCGGCGGCCTTGCCATCCGGACTCGCGCAGATAGCCGAGCAGGTCGCCCGCGCCGCACCCCACGTCGGCGATCGAGAATCGCGCGGATGCGAGCGACGGACCGCCCCCCTCGCTCGACAGGATGCGGGCCAGCAGCCGGAAGCGCTCCCGCTGGGACGCCTCGCTCGCCCAGCGCTGGCCGCGTGCCGTCGGACCGTGGGCGTCCAGCGAGCGCCGGTAGAGGTGCGTCAGGTGCGCCCGCGACTCGCGGTCCATGGCTTACGGGAGAGGATTCTAAGGGCGGGCCGAGGTTTGACGGTGCTGTCCCAGGCCGTTACCCTGTCTGGATGCAGAAGCACGCACTCTTCCCACCCGCTCTCCTCCTCTTCGCGGCGGCCTCGGTCACGGGCTGCGCGCGGACCCAGGCCCAGGCGCCGGGCGAGGGAGCGGGCAGCCAGCCGGCGGCCCAGGTCGGCGGCACGAAGATCACGCTCGACGAGCTGGACAAGCGGGCGGCCGGAGACCTCGCGCGCATCGAGTTCGAGCGGTACGAGGCCCGGCGGCGGGTGCTGGACGCGCTCGTGAACGAGAAGCTGCTGGAGGAGGCGGCGCGGGCGCGCGGCGTGACGCCCGAGGCGCTGCTCAAGACGGAGGTCAACGACAAGGTCGCCCCGCCCACCGACGAGCTGGTCCGGGCGACCTACGAGCAGCACAAGGAGCGGCTGAAGGACGTCCCGTTCGACCAGATCAAGGACCGCATCCGCGCGAGCATCCACGAGCAGGCGCTCTCGGACCAGGCGGCCATCTTCCAGCTCGCCCTCAAGAAGGACACGCGCGTCCAGATCCTGCTGGAGGAGCCGCGGGCCCAGGTGGCGGTGCCGGCCAGCGCGCCCAGCCAGGGCCCCGCGAACGCCAAGGTCACCATCGTCGAGTTCCTCGACTACCAGTGCCCCTTCTGCCACCGGGCCCAGGAGACCGTCGACAAGGTCCTGAAGCAGTACGAGGGCAAGGTCCGCTTCGTGCACCGGGACTACGTGCTGGGCAAGCCGCGCTCGGTCCCCGCCGCGCGCGCCGCCCGCTGCGCCGGCGAGCAGGGCAAGTTCTGGGAGTACCACCGCGGGCTGCTGCTGGAGTCGGGCGACATGAGCGACGCGGACCTGCTGCGCCGCGCGGGCGCGCTGGGCCTGGACGGCAAGGCCTTCACCACCTGCGCGGCGACCGACCGCTTCGACGCCGACATCCAGGCCGCCACCTCGGCCGGCAGCGACCTCGGCGTCTCGGGCACGCCGACCTTCTTCATCAACGGCCGCCGCCTGGTGGGCGCGCGCACGGTCGAGGACTTCCAGGCGGTCATCGAGGCGGAGCTGGCCGGCCCGCGCGGCTGACGCCGCGCCGGGTGATCGGAATCGGCGCGCGGCCCAAGAAACCCTGGACTTGCCTGACGTTGCGACCCTAGAATCAATCTGTCGCGCCTTGGCGCGCAGGAGGTGGTAGGCAAAGTTGCAGACTGAGTTGCGGGCCTGGACGGTCAAGGACTCCCTGGAGCTGTACAACGTCGCCGGCTGGGGCCGCGACTTCTTCACCATCAACGAGGCGGGCCACATCGAGGTGACGCCCGCGGGCCAGGGGTCGCCCCGCATCGACCTCAAGGAGCTGGTGGACGACCTGCGCAGCCGCGGCTGCAACCTCCCCCTCCTGATCCGCTTCTCCGACATCCTGCGCACACGCGTCGAGCAGCTGTGCGGCGCGTTCCAGCAAGCCATCGCCGAGAACGACTACAAGGGCGCCTATCGCGGCGTCTACCCCATCAAGGTCAACCAGCAGCGCCACGTCGTCGAGGAGCTGGTCGAGTACGGCCGGCCGTTCAACCTGGGGATCGAGGCGGGCTCCAAGCCGGAGCTGCTGGTCGCGCTGGCCCTGCAGGACAACCCCGAGGCGCTCATCCTCTGCAACGGGTACAAGGACAAGGCGTACATCGAGACCGCGCTGCTGGCGCAGAAGCTCGGCCGCAAGGTCATCATCGTGATGGACCGCATGGGCGAGCTGGACACCATCCTGGCCGCCGCGCGGGACCTCGACATCCGGCCCGTGATCGGCGTGCGCGCGCGCCTGTCGACCAAGGGCGCGGGCAAGTGGGTGGAGTCCACCGGCGACCGCTCCAAGTTCGGCCTCACCGCGGGCGAGATGGTGAGCGCGGTCGAGC
>JAICEW010000055.1 GCA_025923995.1 Vicinamibacteria bacterium
CCGGCCAGGCGAGGGTCAGATCGACTTCAGGTACTCGACCAGGTCCTTGCGCTGCTCGGCGCTGAGCGTGAGCTTGAGCACCTTCGCGTAGTGGTCGACGACCGCGTCCAGGCTGGCCGCGCTGCCGTCGTGGAAGTACGGCGGGCGCTGCCAGAGGCCGCCCAGGGGCGTCGCGCGGTACTTCTTGGACGCGCTGCGCATCGCGTAGGTCGCGTCCATGCCCGTCTCCTTGGGGTCGTGCAGCTTGTCGTCCGTGAACGCGTCGCCGCCATGGCAGGACGAGCACTTGGCCGCGCCAGTGAACACCTCACGCCCACGCTTGGCCGCCGCGGCGTCGAAGCTGCCCGCCTTGGGCTTGGGCGCGGGGATGCTGTGCTGATACGCCTTGAGCGCCGGGAGCTTGGGGTGCACGAGGTCGGGCCCGGGCGAGGGGACGTCGATGCCCAGCCGCGGCTCCTTGAACGCGCCCTGGCCGCCCATCTGGGTCACGGCGACGTAGTTGTTCCAGTACGAGATGTCGCCGTCACCCGTGTACGTCGCCATCTTCGACTTGGCGAGGCCGTAGGCCGGAGGGATCAGCACCGGGCCGTTCTTGCCGTCCTGGTTGAAGCGCGGGTCGTACTTGCCCGCGCCCCACGACTGGTAGACCTTCTTCTTCGCGTCGTCCACCGCGGGCGAGAGCGCGATAATCGCGCCCGGGTTGAGCGTCCGGTTGGGCCAGCCGTCGAGCCGCTTGCCGATGCCGGGCATCACCGAGTCGTCCACGGTGGAGTGGCACAGCGCGCAAGTGACGCCCACCTTCGTGAGCGTGTCCTTGCCGTCCTTCGACTCCACGGTGCCCTTGAGCCCCACCACCGCGTTGAGCTTGAGCAGCGCGACGGTCGTCGCGGGGCTCTTGAGGTCCGCGGTCTTCAGGATGCCCGGCGGGAGCGCGTCCGCGTCGACCTTGAGCCCGACCGAGAGCGCCGTCGTCGGGTCCACCGCCTTCGCGATCACCTCGTGCATCTTGAGCGTGTCGGTCCAGAAGCGCTCGTCGCCGAAGGTGTCGTGTCGAAAGATCTCCTTGCCGTCCGCGTCGGCCCCGCGTAGCGCGGAGCCCCCGCAGAGCAGGGCCGCCATCGACCAGGCACACGTCCATCCCCTTCGTCTCATGGTCACCCCCTATCAAGGTTGCGGGAAGGCAAAGAGCCCCCCTCTCTGGATGGAGTTTCTCGAAGCGAAAGAGTGACCGCGGCGGGCAGGAGAAAAAAAACGGCGCGGCCCTCTGGAGGACCGCGCCGGCCACGGGGGATGATGGGTACGACGTTAGAAAGCGGGACCGGACGTGTCGTCGTCCGAGTCGTGGTCCGGCCGCGGACCGCGCCGGCCGGGGCCGCGCTGCTCGCGCTCCTGCTTCATCTGGTCGAGCTTCGCCTTCTGCTCGGGCGTGAGCTGCGCCTCGAAGCGCTCGAACGCGCGCTTGTGCTGCTCGCGCAGCTGCGTGCCGAGCGTGTGCGCCTGGATGGTGAGCCGGCCGACCTCGGCCGGATCCGCCTTGCCGCTGTCGAGCAGCGTCCGGATCTGCTCCCGCACCGTGCGGATCTGCTCCCGCTGCGGCTCGGACGCCTGCCGCTCCTCCTGCATGATCGTCTTGAGCGAGGCCTTCTGTTCGTCGGTCAGGTCGAGAGCGCGGAGCCCGCGGTAGAAGCCCTGTCCGCGCCCGCGGAACCGGTGACCCTCTCCCTCGTTCGCCAGGGCCAGCGTGCCGGTGCCGGCCACGGCCAGGGCCAGCGCGGCGGCGGCCCACTTCGTACGATTGAACATCGATGAAACCCTCCTGGCGGCCTGGGGCCGCCTCCACCGGAGGGCCTGCTCCGCCCTCCCTTCACCAAAGCTAGCCGGGCGACCTTGCTGAATCCTGAAGATCCCGCCGAAACCACGAACCAGGGCCGCCCCCACCCGCTCGTAAGGCAAACTTAAGACCGCCGTAGGACCCTGATCGTTGAACGGAACCCCATGCCCGAACGCGTCCTCGTGGTGGAAGACGACGAGAAGCTGGCGCGCCAGGTCGTCGCCTGCCTGCGGGACGGAGGCTTCGAGCCGACCTGGGTGAAGGACGGCGAGGCCGCGCTGGCCGCCGGCCCGCGTGGGTACGCCCTCATCGTCCTGGATCTGATGCTGCCGGGCGCGCACGGGCTCGACGTGCTGAAGCGTGTCCGGCACGAGGGCGAGGTGCCCGTGCTCGTCCTCTCGGCGCGCAACGACACGGCCGACAAGGTCCGCGCGCTCGAGCTGGGAGCGGACGACTACCTCACGAAGCCGTTCTGGCCCGAGGAGCTGCTGGCGCGCGTCCACGCACGCCTGCGCCGCCCGGTCATGCAGCGGACCGGCCCGATCGAGATCGGCGAGCTCTCGCTCGACCCCGAGGGGCGCCGCGTGGCCGTGCACGGCGAGCCGGTCGAGCTGACGAAGGTCGAGTTCGACCTGCTGGCCGCGCTGGCGCGCCGGCCCGGCGCCGCGATCACGCGCGCCTGGCTGGTCGAGAACGTGCTCGATCCCGAGCGCGACGGCACCGAGCGCACGCTCGACGTCCACGTGTCGCGCCTGCGCAAGAAGCTGGGGAAGGCGGGCGCGCGGCTGGCGACGGTCTGGGGCGTGGGCTACAAGCTGGAAGCCACCGCGTGACGCTGCGTCGGCGGCTGGTGCTGACCATCCTCGCGACGGCCGTGCCTCTCGTCGCCCTGGGCGTCTGGCTGCGGATCGAAGGCAGCCGGCGGGCCTGGCAGCAGGCGTACCGCGAGTTCGCCGCGGCCCGGGTGGAGCAGTGGGGGAGGGAGGCCTGCGAGGCGGCGCCCGAGGATCCTCCCGAGCGCGCGTTCCGCCGGCGGCCGCGCCCCGACGGGCCGCCCTCCGAGGAGGCGCTGCGCTGGGCCGAGCGCCGCCGCCGCACGGGGACGCCGCGCATCGGCCTGCGCCTGTGGGCGTTCGACGAGGCCTATCGCGCCCGCGATCCCGAGGCGCCCGCGTTCCCGCAGGCCCTCAAGGACGCGCTCGGCCGCGGCGAGGAGATCGCGCTCACGGACGCCGTCGGCGAGTCGGGCCGGCCGCTGGTGGCGATCGGGCTGCGCACCGGCTGGGACGGCGGCCCCTGCGCGTTCATGCTGGCGATGGGCGCGCACCCGCCCGACCCGCCCGTCACGGGCCTGCTCACGACCGCGGCTCTACTGGCCGCGGCGTTCCTGATCGCGGCCTGGATCACGACCGGCTCCGCGGTGAGGCGCATCCGAGCGCTCACCGCATCCGTCCGCCGCTCCTCGGCCGCGCACTACGAGACCCCGGTCGGCCCCCAGGGCAGCGACGAGATCGGCGAGCTGGCGGGCGCCTTCGACGAGGCGACGGCGCAGGTGCGCGCTCACGTGGCGCGCGTCGAGTCGCGCGAGGCGACCCTGCGGTCCTTCGTCGCGAACACGACGCACGACGTCATGCTGCCCCTCACGGTGCTGCAGGGCCACCTGGCCGCCCTCCAGAAGGCGGCCGCGGAGGGCCGCTCCGACCCCGAGCGCGTCCAGGATGCGAGCGAGGAGGCGCACTACATGGCCTCCCTCGTGCACAACCTGGGCGCCGCGGCCAAGCTGGAGGCGGGGGAGCCGCACGTGGAGCGCCATCCGGTCAACCTGAACGAGGTGGTGGACCGGGCGGTCGCGCGCCATCGACCGATCGCGGGGCCCCGGCGCGTCGAGATCGGCAGCGCCGTGCCGGAGCGGGCGCTGTGGGCCATCGGAGACGTCACGCTCGTCGAGCAGGCGGTCAGCAACCTCATCCACAACGCCGTCCGCTACAACAACCCGGGCGGCCACGTGGCGGTCGTGCTGGAGCCTGCGGACGGGCGCTTCCGGCTGCGCGTGTTCGACGACGGACCGGGCGTGCCCGAGGAGGCGCTCGCGCGCCTCACGGAGCGCAGCTATCGCGCGGACGACGCGCGGACACGCTCTCCGGGCGGGCAGGGGCTGGGGCTCAGCATTGCCCGCGAGGTCGCTCAGCGTCACGGGTTCGACATGACGCTGCGGCGCTCGGACGCGGGCGGGCTCGAGGTCGAGCTGCAGGGACCGCTTCAGGCCTAGCGCGCCGCGGCCCGGTTAAGATGCCGGGCACCATGAATCCCTACGCCCACGCGATCCTCGGCGCGCTCTGGACCGCCGCGCTCAGCACGCTCGGGGACTGGATCTGGGCCCGGTTCATCCCCGCCCACCGGCCCGTGTACGGGCTGATCCACGGCGCCGCTCTGTGCCTGGGGATCGGCCTGGCCCTCGGTGTCGCGAAGGGACGCGCCCTGCGTGCCGCCGCGGCCGGGGCGGCGATCGGGCTCGCCGCGGCCGGCGGGTACTACGTGCTGGCCCGCTTCGTCGGGTACGGCGCGATGTTCGTCCTCTGGATGGGCCTCTGGGTCGCGTTCGGCCTGCTGGTGGCGCGCGGCCTCGGCGAGCCCCGGCAGACGACGCGCAGCGGGTGGACAAGAGGCGCCCTCGCGGCCCTCGGCTCCGGGCTCGCCTTCTACGCCATCTCCGGGATCTGGACGCGGCATCGCGCGGGCGGCCCCGACTATCCGTACCACTTCGCCTGCTGGACGATCGCGTTCGTGCCCGGGTTCGCCGCCCTGCTGGTGCGCCGGGAGGAGGGGCGAAACCGCGTGAACTGATCCGCCGTCCGTGTTATCGTCCCCCCTCTACTATCACCGGTAGGAGGAGTGCGAATGGAGACGAGACGGGCGACGGTCGCTCTGTGGCTCGCTGCCGCCATGGCCCCGATCGGGGTCGCCCCCGCGAGCGCCCAGGAAAAGGCCCCGGATGCCCCCGTGAAGGGGATCTTCCGAGGGGTCATCACGGCCGTGAAGTTCGACATCTCGCCGCCGCTCCGGTCGTTCCAGGTGGAGCCGCCGGTCATCAAGGAGGAGGAGGACGAGCGCGATCGTCCGAGCGGCCTGGAGCGCCCGTTCGTCGGGGCCCAGGCCCCCGACGCCGCGGTGCAGAGCCGCGTGGGCGGCGGAGAGATCCCCGCCCCCGACCAGAGCTTCAACACCGTCGGCGGCCTCGGGCCGAACCCGCCCGACTCCGTGGGCGACGTGGGCCCGAACCACTACGTGGTGATGAGCAACCTGCGCTACGGCGTCTACTCCAAGACGGGCACGCTGCTGCTGGGCCCGCTCAACAACAACACGCTGTGGGCCGGCTTCGGCGGACCGTGCCAGACGGAGAACGCGGGCGACCCCATCGTCCTCCACGACCAGCTGGCGGACCGCTGGATCCTCACGCAGTTCACGGCCGCAGGCCCCAACTTCTTCAACTGCGTGGCGGTCTCGCAGACGTCCGATCCGACCGGCTCCTACTTCCGCTGGGCCTTCCCGACCGGGACGAACTTCCCGGACTACCCCAAGTACGGCGTCTGGCCCGACGCGCTCTACATCAGCACCCGCGAGTTCTCGGCCGCCGGACCGTTCGCGGGCGTGGGCGCCTACGCCGCCAACCGGGCCCAGCTCGTCGCCGGCAACCCGGCCGCGCAGCTGCTCTCGTTCCTGGTCCCGCCCGGCGGCACGGCGTTCAACGTCGGTGACGGGCTCCTGCCCGCGGACCTCGACGGCACCACGCTCCCGCCGCCGGGCAACCCGCACTACTTCGTGGGCTCGATGGACCTGGGTGGCCCCTACGGTGCGCCGCAGGACGCGCTGACCATCTGGAAGTTCGTGGCCGACTTCGTGACGCCCGCCAACTCGAGCTTCTCGCTCGCGAGCACGCTGCCGATCACGACCTACGACACGATCTTCCCCTGCCCGGGCGGCGGGCGCCGGTGCATCCCGCAGCCCCCGCCGACCGCGACCACGCAGTTCCTGGACATCCTCTCGTACCGCCAGCGGCCGATGCACCGCCTCGCGTACCGCAACTTCGGCTCGCACGAGTCGATGGTGACCAACCAGTCGGTCGAGGCCGGCGCGGGGCCTTCCGGTCCCGTGGCGGGCATGCGCTGGTGGGAGATCCGCAGCCCCAACTCCTCGCCGGTGATCTTCCAGGAGGGCACGTATGCCCCCGGCATCACGGACGGCATCCACCGCTGGATGGGGAGCATCGCCATGGACCGCGCCGGCAACATGGCTCTCGGCTTCAGCGTCTCGGATCCCGTCAACGTGTTCCCGGGGTCGCGTTACACCGGCCGCCTGGTCACGGATCCGCCCGGCCAGATGCCGCAGGGCGAGGGCACGTTCGTGAACGGCGTGGGCCTGCAGACGACGACGAACAACCGCTGGGGCGACTACTCGTCGATGAACATCGACCCGGTCGACGACTGCACCTTCTGGTACATCACGGAGTACTATCCCGTCACCAGCCCGTCGAACTGGATGCTCCGCGTCGGCTCGTTCCGCTATCCGGCCCCGCAGTGCATCCCGGTGCCGGTCGAGCTGCAGAGCTTCGAGATCAAGGACTGACGGCCTGACGGCCGTCTCCTGAAGAGGCCGCGGGGCGCACGCCCCGCGGCCTCTTCTTTTCCTACCAGACCTCGCAGCGCTTCTCCGCGGGGCGCACCATCGGCGCGTCCGCCGAGCACGAGAAGGTGCGCGCGAACTCGGGCATGTTGCTGAGCGGCCCGATGACGCGGAACTTGCCCGTGGGATGCGGGTCGTTCTGGATCATGAGGCGCTGCGTCTCCGGCCGGATGGCGTCGCCGCGGAACTGGCCCCAGGCGATGAAGAACTGCTGCTCGGGCGTGTAGCCGTCCACGGTGGGCTCGGGCCCCTTGCCCTCGCGCGACTTCAGGTACGCGCGGAACGCGATGCGGGCCCCGGCCAGGTCCCCGATGCTCTCGCCCAGCACCAGGCGCCCGCGATGGTGCAGGCCGGGCTCGACGAAGTAGCCCTCGAACTGGTCCACCACGCACTGCCCGCGGGCCTGGAAGCTCTTGAGGTCGTCGTCCGTCCACCAGTTCTTGAGGCGCCCTTCCGCGTCGAACTGCGCGCCCTGGTCGTCGAAGCCGTGGCTGATCTCGTGGCCGATCACCACGCCGATGGCGCCGTAGCTCACGGCGTCCGTCGACTCCATGCGGAAGCCCGGCGGCTGCAGGATGCCGGCGGGGAAGACGATCTCCTGCAGGAGCGGGTTGTAGTACGCGTTCGAGGTGGGCGGCGTCATCATCCAGAGGCCCTTGTCGACGGGCTTGCCGATCCGGGCCCGCTCGTCGCGCACGGCGAAGCGCAGCGACGCCATCACGTTCTCGGCGTACGCGTCGCGCCGGATGCGCACGCCCGAGTAGTCCTTCCACTTGTCGGGGTAGCCGATCTTGGGATTGAAGGTGGAGAGCTTCTCCAGCGCCTTGGCCTTGGTGGCGTCGCTCATCCAGCTGAGCTCGCGGATGGTGTCTCCCATCGCCAGCAGCAGGTTCTTCACCATCTCCTGCATGCGGGCCTTGGCCTGGGGCGGGAAGTGCTTCTCGACGTATTTGCGCCCCAGCGCCTCGCCCAGCAGCTCGTCGGTGGACTCGACGCACTGCTTCCAGCGGGGCTTCATCTCCTTCGTGCCGCCCAGGTAGGCGCTGTAGAAGCGGAAGTTCTCCTCCACGAAGGGGGCCGAGAGGGCGGGCGAGGCCTCGCTCAGCAGGTGCCAGGCCAGGTAGTGCCTCCAGGTCGCCAGCGGGACCTCGGCCAGCTGCCGGTTCAGCTCCTGCAGGTACTTCGGCTCGCGCACGTTGAGGTCGGCCCTGGGGACGCCCGCCGCGTCGAAGAAGGCGGCCCAGTCGAACCGCGGCGCCAGCGTCTGGAGCTCCGCGAACGTCATCTTGTGGTCGATGGCCTTGGGGTCCCGCCGCTCGACCCGCGCCAGGCTGGCCTCCGCGAGCGCCTTCTCCTGGTCGAAGACGAGCGCCGCGGCCGATCTCGCGTCCTTGTCCGTGTAGCCGGCCAGGCGGAACGTCGCCGCGACGTGCTGCTGGAGCTTCTCGCGCGCCTCCGCGAAGCGCGCGTCCGGCTTCAGGTAGTAGTCCCGGTCAGGGAGGCTCAAGGCTCCCGACGCGTACAGATCCGCGATGACCTGGCTGGGCTGGTGGTTGTCGGGCGAGGCCGCCAGGCCGATGGGGTCGTTGAGGCCCAGCTCGAACAGGCGGACCATCATCCGCTGCACGCCCTGGATGTCCTGGAGAGCCTGGATCTCCTCGAGGAGGGGCGCGATGGGCTTGAGCCCCGCCGCGTTCACCGCGCCCTCGTCCATGCAGGCCGCGTAATGGTCGCCGACGAGCTGTTCCACGCTGCCCTGGGGCCAGGTCGCCTTCGCCGAGATGTCGTCGAGGATGACCTTCAGCTGGTCCTTGGCCAGCTCGCCCGAGGCCCATCGGCGGCTCCACCTCACCATGGAGTCCGGGATGGGGTTCCTCTCGCGCCAGGCGCCGTTCGCGAACTCGAAGAAGTCGGTGCACGGCTCCGCCTTGGTGCTGATGTCCTCGACGTAGACGCCCGTGGGCGCGGCCCCCACGGCCCCCGCGTTCGCGACCAGGAAGACGGCAGCAATCAATCTCATGGACGGCATTCCTTTCCCTCGGTTCACGTGTCATACCGAACGAAGGGAGACGCGTCAAGGTGAAGGTCCATTTCGAGCCGTACCTGGTGCTGGCCGGCCTGACGCACCGCTCCGCGCTGATCGCCTGGGGCGGCTTCTACTTCAAGGTCTCCCGCACGGACGGCGAGTGGAAGCTCGTGGACGACAGCGACCTCACGACCGTCCACCCGCCCCGCAGCGCGTCCATCGGCGCCCGCTCGCATCCCTACGGGCAGGCGCACGTCGAGGTCTACGACGAGTCGGGCCGCCTGGCCGGCACCGGCGATACCCGCACCGCCAACCACGTGTTCGTGTCCGGCCTCGAGCCCGAACGCGTCTACACGTATCGCGTCGTCGTGGACGGGCGCGAGTGGGCCGCCGGGCCCCGGCGCGACTGGGTGCCGGGGACGCGGCAGGGACTGGCCGAGTCGGGGCGCTCCTACGTGAACCGCTTCCGCACGCACCCCCGGCCCGACGCACCGGCGGACCTGACCTTCGCGGCGCTCGGCGACTTCGGAACCGGAGTCCGCCGCCCCTCCACGCCCAAGCGCCGCCAGCGGGACGTCGCGGCCGCGCTCGAGCAGGCGGTCGACCGGGAAGACGTGCGGCTGCTCCTCACCACGGGCGACAACATCTACGCCGGGCGCACGCTGCTGGGCGTGCCGCTGGGCGCGACCGGCGACGAGGACGACGACTGGTTCTTCACGTACTTCCAGCCCTACCGCTACATCGTCAACCGCATCCCCGTCTACCCGTGCATCGGCAACCACGACGGGAACGAGACGGAGGTCAACGACGACCGCGACCAGATCATGGACAACTTCTTCCTGTCCGAGCGGCTGCAGGGCGAGGAGTCCGCGGGACGCGCGTCGATCGGGCCCGGCCTGTTCTACCGCTTCCGCTACGGCTCGGACGTGGAGCTCATCGCGCTCGACACGTCGCGGCGCTTCCTGCTCTTCGGCGAGCGGTTCTTCCGCCACGTCAACCACCAGCCGTTCCTGGAGGCCGCGTTCCCGGCCGGCGGGGGAGCCGGGGCCGCCCGCTGGCGCGTCGTCTTCTCGCACCATCCGCCCTACTGCGCCGGGCCCCACTACGGCAACTCGCGGTCGTCGATCGAGCACCTGGTGCCGCTGTTCCGCCGGTCCGGCGTGGCCCTGGTGCTGAGCGGCCACGAGCACAACTACCAGCACTCGCTCGCCGACGGCGTCCACTACTTCGTCACCGGCGGGGGAGGGAAGGTACGCGAGGGCAGGCCCGACCACACGGCCGAGGCGCACACCGTCGGCTGGGCCGCGCGGGCACACTTCCTGCTAGTCCACCTGTCGGGAACCCGAGCGCACGTCGTACCCATCGGCGAGGACGGCCGATTACTCGAGGTGCGCGGTCCCGATGGAACAATCGTCGAAGCAGTCACTACAATCGACGCGCTTTCCGACGCTCCTGTCACCTCGGGCCGCGCCGTGACTCCCTCGAAGTAAGACCGCCCCACGTCGGCGGCACGAGGGAGGCCAACATGAAGTTCAAGCTTTCGAGATGCGCCCTGGTGGCGGCGGCCGCCCTGGGGATGTGGTCCTGCGGCGAGTCGGACGACGCCGAGCAGGTGGCTGAGGGCCGCGAGATCTTCCGCCACGAGACGTTCGGCGACGAGCGTTTCTGGACGGACACGCTGCGCATGCACGAGGTCATCGAGACCGCGGTCGACCCCACCACCGCGCTGGCCGTGGGCCTGAAGGTGGACTCGGAGGTGCTGCCGCCGGGCCTCCTCCAGAGCGCGGACCTGCGGAGCCCGGCGACCACCGTCGCGTTGCTCAAGTTGAACGCCGTGGTGGGCCTCAAGGGGACCGTCGTGACGGAGGGCGGCCGCGACCGTCTCACGCGCGTCGGCACCACCTGCGCGCTGTGCCACTCGAACGTCGACAACTCGGTCATGCCGGGCATCGGGCGCCGCCTCGACGGCTGGGCCAACCCGACGCTCAACCCCGGCGCCATCATCGCGCTCTCGCCGGCCCTCACGCCGCAGCAGAAGGCCGTCTACAACTCCTGGGGCCCCGGCCGCTACGACCCGCGCTTCAACATCGACGGCCGCAGCGCTCCCGTCGTGATCCCGCCCGCGTACGGGCTGCGCGACGTGCCCTCGGCCACCTTCACCGGCGACGGCGACGTCCGGTACTGGAACAACTACGTCGCGGTCACCCAGATGGGCGGCCAGGGCAACTTCGTGGACGAGCGGATCGGGGTGAGCCGGACGCTGCCTCCGGGCACGCCTGACCTGGTGGGTCCGAACCTGGACGCGCTCGAGGAGTACCAGCTGAGCCTGGCCGCACCCGCGCCGCCCGCGGGCACGTTCGATTCCGCCGCGGCCCAGCGCGGGCGCGCCGTGTTCGAGGGCGCGGGCCGCTGCTCCACCTGCCATCAGGGGGAGCGGCGCACGCAGGCGGAGCTGCACACGCCGAGCGAGGTCGGGCTGGACGGCACCCACGCCTCGCGCAGCGCCACCAAGCGCTACCGCACGACGCCGCTGCGCGCGCTGTTCCAGCACCCGCCGTACTTCCACGACGGCAGCGCCCGCACGCTGGACGCGGTCGTCGACCACTACGTGAGGGTCCTGTCGCTCAACCTCACGCCCGGACAGCGCACCGACCTGATCGAGTACCTGAAGTCCATCTGACGTCTTCGGGCGGCGGCCGCCGCGGTTGAGCGTAGAATCCCGCGTGCTCACGAGCGGGGTTCTCCTGATGGCCAACCTGGCGGCCGCCGCCGCACCTTCGGCGATCGAGGCGCGCATCGCCGCGCGCCTTTCGTCCTTCCGCGGGCAGATGGGTGTCTTCGCCCTCCACCTGGAGACGGGCGAGACCATTGCCGTCAACTCGGACACGCGCTTTCCGACCGCGAGCCTCGTCAAGACCGCCGTGATGGTCGAGGTGTTCGCCCGGCTCGACGCCGGGCGCCTGCAGCGCGACCGCCCCGTCCCGCTCACGGACGACATCAAGGTCGGCGGGTCCGGCGTGCTCCACAGCCTGCGCGGCGGGACCTCGTGGTCGGTGGGGGACCTGCTGTTCCTCATGATCGCGCTCTCGGACAACACGGCCACGAACATGCTCCTCGGCCTCACGGGCACCGCGGCGGTCAACGAGCGCATGGTCGCGATGGGCCTGCCGCTGACCCGCCTGTACCGTCCGACCTTCCGCGGCGGCCAGGCCGACGCGTTCCCCGAGGAGGAGAAGGAGTACGGGCTGGGGTCGTCGACGCCGCGCGAGATGGCGACGCTCATGGAGCGCCTCGCGCGCGGCCAGGCCGTGAGCGCGGCCGCGTCGCGGGACATGCAGGCGCTGCTGGGCAAGCAGCAGGTCCACGAGGTGATCTGCCGCCTGCTGCCGGGCCCGGACGCCGGCGTCACGATCGCGCACAAGACCGGGCAGGACGAGGAGAAGCTCAAGGACGCGAGCGGCGCTCCCGGATCGGTCCGCACGGACGCCGGCATCGTCACCACGCCCAAGGGCCGCTACGTGGTCGCGATCTTCGCCCGCCGCGCCGCCGACATGCGCTGGACCGTCGAGAACGAGGCGCTGGTGGCGGGCGCCGACGTCTCACGCCTCGTGTTCGATCACTTCACGCGCTGAGCACTCGGACCTGACCTGGCATCACCCCGACTAGCATCCGGGGCCGGTGCTAGCATGGAGACGGATCGATGGCCACGACGACGCGACGGCCGGCCACGGAAGAAGACCTCCTCGCGCAGCCGGCCGACGGGTACAAGCGCGAGCTGGTCGACGGCGAGATCCGCTTGAGCCCAGGCGGAGCGCGGCACAGCCGCGTCTCGTTGCGGATCGCGGCGAGGCTCGATGCCTCCGTCTCGGGGCGCGCGTACGCGTTCGACTCCAGCATGGGTTTCCGGCTTCCCGGTGGGAACGTCCGAAGCCCCGACGCAAGCGTCGTCCTGGCCGACCGGCTGCCGGGAGGTCCGAGCTCGGATGACTTCGCGTCCGTCGCGCCCGACCTCGCGGTCGAGGTCGTCTCGCCGGGCGACCGTCGCCGCCACGTGCTCGACAAGGTCGGGGAATACCTGGACAGCGGCGTGCGCCTCGTGTGGGTCATCGACCCGCGGCAGTCGCGAGCCACGGTGTTCCGATCGCTGACCCAGGCGCGAGAGATCGGCCCGGACGACTATCTCGACGGCGAGGACGTCCTCCCGGGCTTCCGTTGCCGCCTCGGCGATCTGTTCGACTGAGCCGGCGGCCAAAGGTACCCGCGCAGCCGGTCCAGCCCCGACGGGCCCAGCGGCTCTACGAGCGCCACGATCGCGTGACAGGCCGCGTGCAGTCCGGCCGAGCGATGGACGACGGCGGTGGCGGCCTCCACGGCCCGGCCGCAGACGCCGCACGAACCATCCGACTGGGACGGCTCGGGACCGGAGGCGCCGCCCAGGCGCAGACGGGCGTGCGCCTTGTAGAGCCCGAGCCATTCGCGGTGCTGGTCCGTCTCGCGTCGGCCCGACGGGAAGGGCGCCATCCCGGCCGCGTTCGGGGTGACGCCGTGGCGCCGGCAGTACGCCTGGAGCCGATCCTGGTAGTCGGCTGGAGTGAGGCGGGGACGGCCGCGCCCGGGCATGCAGCCAATATCGGCCACCGATCTATTTTGTCAACCTATTTGGAACTGCCATAATATTCATTATCGGAAGTCAATTGGTGATCCGGGCCTCTGCGGCAGCCCCAAACGAGCAAACCCGCCTCCTCCTCACTCCAATTCCGTTGGAGGCCGCCATGTGGCAGTCCGAAGTCTCCTGGGCCCGCCGGGATAGAATGCACATCGGTATGCCCAAGCGAGTGCTCGTCGTGGATGACCATCCAGCCACCCGCAACCTGATCCGGTCGGTGCTCGAGTCGGAGAAGTACGAGGAGTTCGAAGTCGTGGAGGCCGCCAACGGCGCCGAGTGCCTGCGGGCATTCGACGAGCGATCGCCCTTCGACCTGGTCCTGCTCGACGTGAACCTGCCGGACGTGGACGGGTACACCGTCTGCAGCGCGATCCGCCGGGCCGACCAGGACGTGCCCATCGTGTTCGTGACCGCCAAGGGAGACCTGCGCGACTACGCCTCGGGGCGGGAGGCGGGCGGGGACTCGTACATCGTGAAGCCGATCGCGCGGGCCGCGCTGCGGTCGATGGCCAGCCTGTTCACGAGCATCGGCCGGCGGCAGCACAAAGCCGGCGGGAACGGCGAGCCCTCCGACGAGAATCCGTGAGCGCCGGCGCCCTGGCGCGCGACCGTGCGGCGACCTCGGGAGGCCACGTCGCCATCCTCCACGGGAACCGCACGCGCGCCGTGGCGCTGGGCCACATGCTCAAGGCCGCCGGGCACACGATCACGATCGTCGACGACGCGTCGCGCGCCCTGCCGCAGCTGCGCGAGGCCGATCCCGACCTGATCCTCGGCGCGTCCTCGTTCGGCATGGAGGGCCCCGAGCCCGTCGTGCGGGACCTGCGGCAGGCCCTGGGGCGCGAGGTGATGCTGCTGCTGGTCCTGGGCCGGGAGGACGGCGCGCCGCCGCCCGAGGTCGATGACGTCATCCGCGAGCCGGTCGACCCGCGCGAGCTGAACCTCCGGGTGCGCCTCGCGGTCCGCACCCAGGCCGAACGGCGTCTGCGGAACGCGCGCAACGAGGAGCTGGCCAGCTGGAGCCAGTCCTCCTGGACGCCGTCGCTGGCGGGCGGCGCCGACGCCCTCTTCGGGCAGATCACGCGCCACGCGGCCAACATGCTCCGCGCCGAGAAGAGCGTCGTGCTGCTCTACGACCCCGACCGGCGCGAGATGGTCGGCCAGGGCCCCGGCGTGGGGCTCGACCGCACCTT
Organism: Vicinamibacteria bacterium; assembly: GCA_025923995.1. Classification (GTDB taxonomy): domain Bacteria; phylum Acidobacteriota; class Vicinamibacteria; order Fen-336; family Fen-336; genus JAICEW01. The sequence continues at coordinate 14,397 of JAICEW010000055.1, forward strand.
GCTGGCGAAGGTGCGCTATCCGGTCCCGGGCGAGGCCAGCGAGCGCTGGAACTTCCGCCTGAACGGCCCCCTGCTCACCAACGACGCCGCCTCCGACCCGCGCCTGCTCCCGGGGCTCGTGAGCGGCATCGGCCTGCGCTCGCTGCTGATCGCGCCCATACTGGCCGGCCCGCAGATCATCGGCCTGCTGGCCGTCGCCGACCGCCTGGACAGCCAGCCCTTCCGGGACGACGACCTGGGCCAGCTCCAGATCGTGGCCGCCCAGGCGGCGGTCGCGGTCGACAACCACCGGCTGCACGAGCAGCTCAAGAGCGCCAACCTGCGGCTGCAGGAGTTCGACCGGCTCAAGAGCGAGTTCGTGGCCATGGTGGCGCACGACTTCCGCAGCCCGCTGATGGCCATCCGCGGGTTCGCGGAGATGGTGCTGGAGGACTCCGACCTGGGCGCGGACAACCGCAAGCAGTTCGTGCAGACCATCATCAACGAGACGGACGACCTGGCGCGCCTGGCCACCGACACGTTCCTGATCACGCAGATGGAGACGGGCCACTTCACGTACATGTGGAGCGAGATCGACCTGGGTCCCTTCATCCTGGACGCCATCGCGCGCGGGCGTGCGGACCATCCCGTGGGCCTGGACGTGCCGCCCGGGCTCCCCCGCGTGACGGCCGATCCCGAGCGGCTGCGCCAGCTCCTCACCAACCTGGTCTCGAACGCGGTCAAGTACTCGCCCGGCGGCGACTCGGTCCTGGTGCGCGCGCGCCAGCCGGCGGGCGGCCACGTGCAGATCGACGTGGTCGACCACGGGCTGGGCGTGCCTTCCGACCAGATGGGCCGGCTGTTCCAGAAGTTCGAGCGCGTGCGGACGGAGCAGCACTCGCGCATCGCCGGCACCGGCCTGGGCCTCTACATCTGCCGCCTGATCGTGGAGGGGCACGGCGGCCGCATCTGGGCCGAGTCGGAGCCGGGACTGGGCAGCACCTTCTCGGTCCTGCTGCCGCTGGCGCCGCGCGTGAAGCGGGCCGCGGCCTCGTAAGACGGCCGCCCCGATCAGCGCTTCCGGAGCACCCGCTCGACGTCGGACACGCGCGGCTCGATCGCGATGGGCGGGTTGGCCCGCGGGCCGCGCCGCTCGTGGAAGCGCATCGCGGACTCCGCGTCCTTGAGGACGTGCCCGGTCAGGACCGCGACCACCGAATCCCCCGCCCGGATCACGCCCTGCCGGCGCAGCTGGCGCACGCCCGCCACCGAGGCCGCCGACGCCGGCTCGCAGCCGATGCCGGCCGCGTCCACCACCGCCTTCGCCTCCAGGATGGCGGCGTCGCTCACCGCCGCCACCACGCCCCGGGTCTGCCGGATGGCGCGCACGCCGCGCTCGTAGCTGGCGGGATCGCCGATGCGGATGGCGGTGGCGACGGTCTCGGCCGCCACGCGGAACCGCTTGCGGAACCCGCCCCGGAAGCTGCGGTAGAAGGGGGCCGCACCCGCCGCCTGCACGGCGGCGAGGCGCGGGACGCGCGCGATCAGCCCGCGCTCCTTCGCCTCGCGCAGCGCCTTGCCGAAGGCCGCGGTGTTGCCCAGGTTGCCGGCCGGCACCACGATCCAGTCGGGCGGATCCCACCCGCGCTGCTGCAGCAGCTCCAGCACGATCGTCTTCTGTCCCTCGATGCGCCAGGGGTTGACGGAGTTGAGCAGCGTGATCCCCAGGGCCGTCGAGGCCTCGCGCACGAGACGCAGGCACGCGTCGAAGTCGCCCCGGACCAGCAGCGTCCGCGCGCCGTACGCGAGCGCCTGCGCGAGCTTCCCCGCCGCCACCTTCCCCGCCGGCACGAACACGAGCGCGGGGAGGCCGCACTGCGCGGCGTAGGCGGCCATCGACGCCGACGTGTTGCCGGTGGAGGCGCAGGCGACCGCCGACGCGCCCGCGTGCACGGCATGCGTGATCGCGACCGTCATCCCGCGGTCCTTGAACGAGCCCGTCGGGTTCTCGCCCTCGTGCTTGAGGGCCAGGTCGGCCACGCCGGTGTAGCGCGACACGGCGTCGCGCCAGTACAGGCGCGTGTTGCCCTCCGGGTGCGTCACCCGCTCGCCGCGGCCCAGGCCCAGCAGCTCGCGGAAGCGCCAGACGCCGCTGCCCATTGCCCCGGCGTCGCCGTGCAGGCGGCGGTCGCAGAGGGCGCGCAGCGCCCGCCCGCGCGGACCGCCGTCCAGCGCGACCTCCAGCAGCCCGCCGCAAGCGCACGTCGTGCGCGGATCGCTCCCGCGCAGGCGCGTGCCGCAGGCGGCGCACACCAGCGCGGCGCTCATGCCGGCACGACCCGAGCCCCGAGCGGATCGATGGCCGCCGCGTGCAGCGTGGTCTCGAACCCGGCGCGCGCATACGCCTGCTGCATGGCCGACGCGACCGCGCCCTCGTCGCCGGCCCGCACGATCGCCATCACCGTCGGTCCCGCTCCGCTCACCGCCACCCCCGCTCCCGCGTCCCAGCCGGCGGCCCGCGCCTCGACGTAGCCGGGATAGAGGGCCAGGCGCGCCGGCTCGGCTATGCGGTCGGACATCGAGGCGCGCACCAGGTCCAGGTCGCCCTGCTCCAGGCCGGCCAGCACCCCCGCCAGGCCCGCCGCCTGCGCGATGGCATCCGCACGCGAGACCTGCGCGGGCAGTACCGCGCGGGCACGTGCCGTCTCCACCGAGTAGCTCGGCGTGAGCAGCACCAGCCGCAGGCCGGGATGGACCGGACGCGGAACGATGAGGGGCGGGTCCAGCCCCAGGACCAGCACCAGCCCGCCCCACAGGCAGGGCGCGATGTTGTCCGCATGGCGCCCGGCCACCAGCGCCTCCGCCTCCAGCGCGGCGGCCAGCAGCGCTTCGCGCGGCGCCTCGAGCCCGAACAATGCGCTCACGGCCAGCGCGCCCGCCACCGCCGAGGCGGCGCTGCCTCCCAGCCCGCCCGCGAGCGGCAGGCCCTTCTCGATCGCGAGCTCGACGCCCACCGCCGGCAGCCCGCGCAGCACCGCGGCGGCCGCCACCGCCGCCGTGTTGCGGTCGGCGGCGAGCGGGATGCGCGGGTCCGACACGGAGGCGACGCGCACGCCGGGCGCTCCGACCCGCCGGGCCGTCACCACGTCGCCCTTGCCGGCGACGGCGGCCCCCAGGCAGTCGAACCCGGGGCCCAGGTTCGAGACCGAACCCGGCGCGTAGACGCGGACCGCGTCCAACTACTCCTCGTCTTCGCGCAGGCGCGCCAGGACCGAGTAGTCCTCCAGCGTGGTCGTGTCCCCGACCGTCTGCTTTCCGGCCGCGATGTCGCGCAGCAGCCGGCGCATGATCTTGCCGCTGCGGGTCTTGGGCAGCGCGTCGGTGAAGCGGATGTCGTCGGGCCGCGCGATGGCGCCGATCTCGTGCACGACGTGCTCCTTGAGCTGCGCGCGCAGCGCCTCGTCGGGCTTCTCTCCCGCCTGCACGGTCACGAAGGCGACGAGGGCCTGGCCCTTCAGGTCGTCCGGACGTCCCACCACGGCCGCTTCCGCGACCAGCGCGTGCGAGACGAGCGCGCTCTCGACCTCCATGGTGCCCAGCCGGTGGCCGGCCACGTTGATCACGTCGTCCACGCGGCCCATGATCCAGAAGTAGCCGTCCTCGTCCCGCCGCGCGCCGTCGCCCGGGAAGTAGATCCCGGGGAAGCGCTTCCAGTACTGCTCGACGTAGCGGTCGGGGTCGCCCCACACCGTACGCAGCATCGACGGCCACGGCTTGTTGATGACGAGGTAGCCGCCCGCCCCCGGCGGCGCCGGGTGGCCCTTCTGGTCCACGACCTCGGGCGACACGCCGAAGAACGGCAGCGTGCCGGAGCCGGGCTTGGTCGGCGTCGCGCCCGGCAACGGCGTGATCATGATCGCGCCCGTCTCCGTCTGCCACCAGGTGTCGACGATCGGGCAACGATCGCCGCCGATGACCCGGCGGTACCACATCCAGGCCTCGGGGTTGATCGGCTCCCCCACCGTGCCCAGCAGCCGCAGGCTGGCGAGGTCGTGCTTCGCCGGCCATTCGTCGCCCCAGCGCACGAACGCCCGGATGGCGGTGGGGGCCGTGTAGAAGATCGTCACGCGGTGGCGCTCGATGAGGCTCCAGAAGCGGTCGGGCTGCGGGTGGTTGGGCGCGCCCTCGTACATCAGGGCCGTCGCCCCGTTGGCCAGCGGCCCGTAGACGACGTAGCTGTGGCCGGTCACCCAGCCGATGTCGGCCGTGCACCAGTAGGTGTCGTCGTCCTTCAGGTCGAAGACGTATCGCGTCGTCAGGGCCGAGCCCAGCAGGTAGCCCGCCGTCGTGTGGACGACGCCCTTGGGCTTGCCCGTGGTGCCGCTGGTGTACAGGATGAACAGCGGGTGCTCGGCCTCGACCGGCTCGGCCGGGCAGTCAGGCGACGCGGCGTCGACGGTCTCGTGCCACCAGTGGTCGCGGCCGTCGCGCATGGCGACCGCCGAGCCCGTGCGGCGCACGACCAGCACGCCCGTGACCGACGGCACCCCTTCGAGCGCCGCGTCGACGTTGGCCTTCAGCGGCACCACCGACCCGCGCCGGTAGCCGCCGTCGGCCGTGATGACCGCCTTGGCGGTGGCGTCGTTCATGCGGTCGCGCAGCGCCTCGGCGGAGAAGCCGCCGAACACCACGCTGTGCGTGGCGCCGATGCGCGCGCAGGCCAGCATCGCGACCGCGGCCTCCGGGACCATCGGCAGGTAGATGCCCACGCGATCGCCCTTGCCGACGCCCATGGCCTTGAGCGCGTTCGCGCAGCGGCACACCTCGTCCAGGAGCTGCCGGTACGTGAGGGTGCGCACGTCGCCCGGCTCGCCCTCCCAGATGAGAGCCGCCTTGTTCCGCCTCCAGGTCACGACGTGGCGGTCGAGGCAGTTGACCGACACGTTGAGCGTCCCGCCGTCGAACCAGCGCGCGAACGGCGCCTTCCACTCGAGGACGCGGTCCCACTTGCGGAACCACTGCAGCGTCTCGGCCTGCTCCGCCCAGAAGGCCTCCGGGTCGCCCAGGCTGCGCTGGTACATCGCGCGGTAGGCGTCGAGGCTGCCGACGTGCGCGTTCGCCGCGAACGCGGGGGGCGGCGGGAAGACCCGGCTCTCCTTGAGTATGGAATCGATGTCGCTCATGCCCGGTCTCTTTCCTCTTGGTCTCCTGGGCCGCGCACCTGGATGCGCGCGCCGTCCGGATGCCGCTCCAGCTCGGCGTCCGACTGCCAGACGCTCACGGCCAGCTCGGCCGGCGCGGCCGCGATCTCCTCCCAGGGGATCGCGACCTCCAGCACCTCGTCCGCGACGCCGCGGGCGGCCGTGGGCTGCGGACGCCAGCCCTCGCGCTCGCGCTCGCACCGCACGGACACCGGCCCGTCGCTCCGAGCCAAACGATACCGCAGGGCGGAGGGCGCTCCAAGGTCGACGCGGATCTCCGCCGATGTCAGCAGCGCGCGCGCGGGGCCGGCCGTCTCCACCAGCAGGTACAGCCGCTGGCTGTCGGACCCGAAGCGCACGGCGCGGATGCCGGCGCCCCCGCGGGCCATCGACCCCGCCTGCGGGGCCCGATAGGCGCCGGCCGACGCCCACTCGTGTTCGGGCGCGATCCGTCCGTCCAGCGTGGGCACGAAGGGGCCGCTCGGCGCGCGGTCGAGCACGCGGTGGGCGTGGGTGGTGATGAAGGTCCGCTGGAGCTCGGACGGCGGCTCGCGTTCGAGGCACCGGTAGACCATCTCGAGGTGGCGCCGGTAGAGACGGTCGAAGTCGGCATCGTTGGCCGATGAACGGTCGTCGCCGTACCACCAGCACCAGTCGCTGCCCGCGGCCGAGCGATAAGCCTCCCACGCCCGCTCCCGCGCCGGCGCCGGCAGCCCTTCGGGCGCGCTCGCCAGGGCGTCGCGCGCGTGCCCCAGCGCCTCCCACGCGCGCCGGTCGTCCGCGTGGCCGATCCACACCTTGAAGTCGGCGTCGATCCAGCTGCCCGCGAAGACGCGCGGCAGCTCGCGTGCGGGCGTGACCGCCAGCGCCTCGCGCACCGTGAGGGCCTCGAGCGCCGGGTCGTCCTGCAGGCCGCGATAGAGCGCGGCCAGGAACACGCGCCCGCCCTCGTGGAAGTGCTCCCAGGCGTTCTCGCCGTCGAGGATGATCGGCACCAGGGGGACGCCGGGCCGGCGCGCCGCCTTCCAGCTCTTCCCCACCGCGCGGATGCGACCGAGGAGGTCCTCCGCGGCGGCCTCAGGCTCCCAGCGCGAGTACACGAAGCCGATCAGGTCGCTGAGCGTGCGGTCCCGGAACAGGATGCGCACGTCCCCGGCGGCGGTGCGGCGGACCCAGGGGACGTAGAGCAGCTCCGGCCGGCCCGGTCCCCCCTCACCGTGGCGCTCGAGCGACGTTCCGAGGCTGCGCTCGAGCACCCCCTCGTCCGAGGCCATCCAGCGCACGCCGGCGCGGGCGGCCAGCTCCACGACCTCGTCGGACACGGAGCCCTCGGAGGGCCAGAGGCCGTCCGGCCGTCCGCCGAACAGGTCGGCGTGGCGCGCGCGGGCGCGCGCGATCTGCTCCAGCGCGTCCTCGGGATGGCGGAAGCGCCTGGGCAGCGGCGCGTGCGGGTGCGCCTCGCGATGCGCCTCGGTGTCCGCGACGAGGGGCAGGATCGGATGGTAGTAGGGCGAGGTGGCGATCTCGATGCGTCCGCGATCGGCCGCCTCGCGGTAGGCGGGCAGGATCGCACGCAGCAGCGCCAGCTCCCGCTCGCGCAGCAGCCGCTTGTCGCCCTCGTCGTAGCCCCGCCCCTTCGCGGCCAGTGCGCGCGCGGCCGGGTCGTGCGCCAGCCAGTCCCGGTCGAACCAGGCCAGCTTCGAGAGCACCTGCAGGTCGCGGAGGTCCTGCTCGCCCCAGCCCGCCGCGGCCCGCTGCAGGTCGGCCTCGTCGGGCTGCGCGCCCCGCCGGTCGCGCAGCTCGCGCAGCCGCGGCCAGGGAGCCATCAGCGGCTCCGACATCAGGAACAGCGTACGCAGCGCGAACACGCGTTCGTCGGGCGTCAGCTCGGCCGCCGGCACCAGTCCGACGCGCAGCTCACCCTCGCGGGCCTCGTCGCGCGCGTACGACTCGAGCTGGTCGAGGAGGGACGGCACCAGGTTGAAGGTGGCGTGGACGCGCGGGGTCGCCTCCAGCAGGCGCACCATGCCCAGGTAGTCGCGCAGCGCGTGCAGGCGGACCCAGGGCAGCACGAACGCCCCGTGCACGGGATCGCGATACGAGGGCTGGTGCATGTGCCACACCAGCGCCACGCGCACCTGCGCCCGGGAGGTCAGGAAGCGGCGCCGGGCCGAGGTCGTCGTCACGAGGGGCGCATTGTATCGGCCCGCGAGCGTCTCACGGGCCGCGGGACGCGGATGCTAGCATCGGCTTGTGATCCGCCTCGCGGGCCTGCGCCCGTCCATCCTCGACCGCTACGTGGTGCGCGAGGTGCTGCCCCCCACCGGGCTGGGGCTGCTCCTGTTCACGTTCATCCTGCTGCTGGACCAGATCTCGCAGCTCATGAAGATCCTGGTCTCGCGCGGCGCGGACCTGCAGACGGTCGTGCGCGCGTTCCTGTACATCCTGCCCAGCATCTTCTCGGTCACCATCCCCATGGCCTTCCTGCTGGGGGTCCTGCTGGCGTTCGGGCGCATGGCCAGCGACAGCGAGATCGTGGCGCTGCGCGCCTCCGGCGTCAGCCCGTTGAGCCTGCTGCGGCCGGTGGGCCTGCTCTCGGCGGCGACCATGGCCCTCACCTTCTACGTGGTCGCCCAGGCCCTGCCCGCGGCCAACCAGGCCTACCGCGAGCTCATCTTCTCGCTCGTGGTCAGCAAGGCCAAGAGCGGCATGCAGCCGCGGGTGTTCAACGACGACCTCATCCCCGGCATCGTCATCTACGTGTCCGACATCGAGCCTCAGTCGGGCGAGTGGCGCAACGTCTTCATGCACGACAACCGGGTGCCCCAGAGGCCCAAGGTGGTGGTCGCGCGCAGCGGGCGGCTCGACATCGACCGGGAGAAGAAGAAGGTCGAGATCGACCTGCAGCAGGGGGCCATCTACACCTTCCAGGCGGTGACACCCACCGCCTACGACCGCCTCGACTTCCAGGACCACAACTGGCCGCTCCCCTTCGAGCAGTTCTTCCCCGTCATCCCGCTGGCCAAGGGCGACCGCGAGATGACGCTCGCGGAGCTGAAGGCGATGATCGCGGACCTCAAGTCGCAGGGCAAGGGCCCCGTCGACTGGTACCGCTACGACGTCGAGTTCCACAAGAAGTTCGCGATCGCCGGCGCCTGCGTCGTGTTCGGCCTGCTGGGCCTGGGCCTCTCGCTGGGCAGCAAGAAGGAGGCCCGCTCCGCCGCCTTCGGCCTGAGCGTCGCCGTGATCTTCGTCTACTACGTGCTCATCCGCCTGGGCGAGCAGGCGGGCGACACCGGGATGCTGCGGCCGTGGCTCGCCATGTGGGCCGCCAACATCGTGCTGGGCGCGATCGCGATCTTCCTGCTCGCGCTCAACCAGCGCGAGGCCGCGTTCGACCCGCTGGACCCGTCCCACTACAAGGTGCTGCTGCCCGGCATCCGGCGCCGGACCAGGATCGAGGTGGAGGTGCCGGTCCGGCCTGCGCCCGGAGCGCGGGGGCCACGCAAGGTCGTGGTGCTGCGCATCCCACGGTGGGTGGTGCCGATGCCGGGCCTGCTCGACCGCTACATCGTGCGCTCGTACCTGGGCAAGTTCGGGCTGGTGGTCGTGGCCTTCTGGGCCCTGTTCGTGCTCGTCAACTTCATGGACCTGTTCGACGACGTCCAGACCAACCGCGTGAAGGGCATCGTGGTGATGCACTACTACGTGTTCTTCAGCCCCCAGATCCTCCACCTCATCACGCCGGTGGGGGTGCTGGTGGCCGTGCTGATCACGTTCGGCATCCTCGCGCGGCGCAACGAGATCACGGCCATGAAGGCGGCCGGCATCAGCATCTACCGGGTGACGCTGCCCGCCCTGGCCCTGGGGCTGGTCGTGTCCAGCGGGATGTTCGGCCTGGCCGAGTTCATCCTGCCGGCGATGAACAAGGTGTACACGCGCGACTTGAACGTGATCAAGGGGCGGCCGCCCCAGGCCTCGACCACCAACCAGCAGCGCTGGATCCTGGGCAGCGACGGGCGCATCTACCACTACGACTACCTGGAGGACCGGCTGGAGGCCGGGGTGAACCACGCCTCGCTGTACGGCCTCACGATCTACGACGTGACGCCCCAGCGCTGGGAGCTGCGGGACATCCTCTATTCGGCGCGGGCCACCTGGAACGGCGTGTCGTACGACCTCGAGCGGGGCTGGCGCCGCACGTTCCAGCCGCAGCCCGTCTTCCGCGAGATCGCCCAGGGGCGGACCCGCGAGATCGAAGCGCCCAGCTACTTCGCGCAGGAGGAGCGCCCGGCGGACACGCTGCGCTTCGGCGAGCTGCGCCGCCACATCGCGTCGCTGGAGCTGCTGGGGCTCGACGTCACGCCGCTCAAGGTCCAGCTCCACCGCAAGCTGGCCTTCCCGGTGGTGTGCGTCGTGATGACGCTGCTCGGGATCCCGTTCGCGTTCGTGGTGGCGCGCCGGGGCGCCCTCTACGGGATCGCGGCCAGCGTGCTGATCGCGATCGTGTACTGGGCGTGCCTGGCCATCTTCGACGCCATGGGCAACAGCGCGCTGCTGCCGCCGTTCCTGGCGGCGTGGGCCCCCAACCTGCTCTTCGGCGGCGGCGGCCTCTACCTGATGTTCACGCTCGAGACCTGACGCAGGACGACGGGCTGGCCGACCGCCAGCCGCCCCACCCGCGTGACCGTGGCGTAGACGCCCGCGTTGTTTCCGTTGGCCCGGACGACCGCCTTCAGCACCTCGGGGGCCAGGCCGCCTCCGTCAGGGTCGATGTTCACCATCGCGCAGCGGACGTCCCGCATCGTGACCGTGACGGCCGGCGCGTCCTCCGCGTCCCCGAAGGTCAGCACGCCGCCCACCCACTCGTCCTCCTCGAACGGCACCCCGCGGGCGGACCCCACCACGATGTTGGGGCGGAACCGCCGGGCGTCCGCGGCCACGCCGGCCAGCCGGGCGATCTCGCGAACGGTGCCGGCCGCGATCAGGGAGACGGTCGCGTCGTCGAAGATCCCGTGCTTCAGCTGCATCATCTGCACCGGGCTTCCGTGGCGGCGCCCGATGTCCGCGGCCAGCGCCTGGGAGAACGCGGGCATCTCCTCGCCCTCCGGCGTGGAGACGATCAGCGTCTCGTCGTCGGACCATCGAGGCGTGAAGCGGACGAGCTCGGTGAGCTTGCCCGCGCTGAGCCAGGGGAACCCGGAGCGCTCGTCGAGCCGACGGAGGGCCAGGCGCCTGTCTCCCTCGATGCCATGCCAGCCCAGCGCGGCGGCCTCGAGCGGCTCGCCACGCATGGACTTCACGGGATGGCGGTAGATCGCTTCGATGCGTCCGATCTCGATCGGCATGGGAGTGGCTTCACGTCGACGACGCCACAGGGAGCACGAAGGACGCGTCCCTGTGGCGCCGCCGTCGAGGATCAGTACCGATAGCGGTCGGTCTTGTAGGGCCCGTCCACCGCCACGCCGATGTACGCGGCCTGCTTCTCGCTGAGGCGCGTGAGCTTCACGCCCAGCTTGTCCAGGTGGAGCCGCGCCACCTTCTCGTCCAGCCGCTTGGGCAGCACGTAGACCTTCTTCTCGTACGCCTTGCGGTTCTGCGCCAGCTCGACCTGGGCCAGCACCTGGTTGGTGAAGCTGGTGGACATCACGAAGCTGGGATGGCCCGTCGCGCAGCCCAGGTTCAGCAGGCGCCCCTCGGCCAGCACCAGGACCGAGTGGCCGTCCGGGAAGAGCCACTGGTCGTACTGCGGCTTGATGTTGATCTTCTGGACGCCCGGGAACCTCTTGAGCCCGTCCATGTCGATCTCGTTGTCGAAGTGCCCGATGTTGCCCACGATGGCCTTGTCCTTCATGCGGGCCATGTGCTCGATGGTGATGATCCCGTAGTTTCCGGTCGCGGTGACGAACAGGTCCGCCGTCTCCACCACGTCCTCGAGGGTCAGGACCTGGTAGCCCTCCATGGCCGCCTGCAGCGCGCAGATGGGGTCGATCTCGGTGACCACCACGCGCGCGCCCTGGCCCTTCAGCGACTGCGCGCAGCCCTTGCCCACGTCGCCGTCGCCGAAGACGAGGGCGACCTTGCCCGAGAGCATGACGTCGGTGGCGCGGTTGAGCCCGTCGAGCAGCGAGTGGCGGCAGCCGTAGAGGTTGTC
>JAICEW010000056.1 GCA_025923995.1 Vicinamibacteria bacterium
CCGCGACAGCTCGAGCGCGGCCGCGGTGCCCGACGACGGGTCGACGCCCCCGAAGGTCCAGGCGTCGTGGTGGTTCGAGAGCAGGACGACCTGGTCGCGCACCGCGGGATCGGTCCCGGGCAGTCGCGCGATCACGTTGCGGATCGTGCGCGTCTCACGCGGCACGTCGATGCGCACGCGCACGCGCGCGGGGCCCGGTCCGACGTGGTACGTGAACGGCCCCCCGCCCTGCCAGTCGCGCGCGGGCCGCGCGGGCCCGCCCAGCGCCTGCAGGATCGGCCGCGCATCGCGGAACGAGAGAGGCACCGACGGGATCTTCGGCAGGATGCGCGACTCGGACTCCGGGATGCGGCGGGCGCCCGCGGTCGAGGCCCACCCGGGCGTCAGCGGGTCGCCGGGCACGATGAAGTCGTAGACGTTCGCGCCGCGCTGCACGTGGCTGTCGGGGCCGAACGGCCCGCGCGGGAACACGTCGCCCTGCACGTACCCGTCCTCCTCCGGATCCGAGTAGGTCACGAGGGCGAGCACGCCGCGCTTCTCCGCCTCCAGGCTCTTGCCGCCGCGGTAACCCTTGAAGTGGCGCGCCAGCGCGATCTTGCCGCGCACGTCGACGCCCATCCGCGCGAGCGTGTCGTAGTCCTGCGCCCGTCCGTGGTTCACGTAGACGACTTCCGACTCCGCGGTCCCCCCGCGCGCGTACGCGTGCCAGGGCCCGCTGATGCCGGGATGGGCGCTGTCGGGGTCCTCCGGGATCGGGTCCTCGCGCGTGGCCAGGCGCGCGCTCACGGGGGCCGTGAGCTCGACCTCGACCGACCGCGGCGACGAAAGGAGGACGTCGTAGGTCACGACCTCCGTCGCGAGGCCGTTCTCGCGGAAGCGCGCGGCCACGTACTCGGCCACCCGCGCGCCCTCGGCGGTGCCGGCCGGGTGCGGATGCCGCGTCAGCTCGCGATGGTGCGCGCGGCAGCGGTCGGGCGAGGGCAGCGCCAGCAGGGCCTGCTCGGCCGCGCGCTGGCGCGCCGACGATTCCGGGGTGAACCCGCGCATCGTCCCGTCGGCCGCCGCGGCCTGGGACGCGATCAGGAGAAGGCTGGGCCAGCGCATCGGAATCGCCTCCGGTCGGGGCGGATTCTGACACGGCCGGCGCGCGCGTCTAGCGGCCGCTCTGCGCGCGCTTCTCCCAGTCCACGAGGTACCAGGGATACCGCTCGGGGACGAACACCTTGTCGATCACCGCCGGATCCGCGGCCACGATGGCGTCCGCCTCCTCGTCGCTGGCCGCCTCGAACACGTACGCGCCGCCCGTCCCGTCCGAGAAGGGCCCCGCGAACTTCATGACGCCTTTCTTGTAGAGACCGAGCATGTAGGGGCCGTGCTCCTTGATCGGCTGCTCGGTCACGGGCTTTCCCGCGAGCCACGCCGGGCCGGGCTTGAAGACGACCAGGTACGTCTTCTTCTTCGCCGGCCCCTCCGCCTCGCTCACGGACGAGGCGACACCGACCGCCCCGATCACGAGCGGGACCGACCAGAGCGTGAGCTTCATCGATGGACCTCCTGCCGCTACTCGCGGAACGTGCTGATCACGTGATCGTCCGGCGCCAGCCGCGCGTGGCACGCGGAGCAGGCGGCCGCCTTCTCGGCGTCGAGCTTCCGCTCGCGGGCCGGCCCCTCGAACTCCTGGTAGCCCCAGCCGCCGGTCCCGGCGAAGCGGCGGCTGTCCTTCAGCATCACGTCCGTGAACTTGCGGGGGCCTTCGTCGGTGGTGCCCTTCCCGGTGTGCACGTCGAGCAGGTCGAACACGATCACGGCTCCGTCCGGGAAGCGTCCGCTCTCGTACCCCTCGAGGGCCTGCGCGTTGGCGTAGACGTGGTGCAGGCCCACGAAGCGCCCGGCCCGCGGGTTCTCCGGCGTCACGAGCTGGCTCTTGACGTGCGCCCAGCGCCGGAAGCCCTCCGGGTAGGGCACCTGGGACGCATCGGATCCCGCGTCCGAAGGGACCATCGCGACGGCCGCGGCCAGCAGCATCCAACCGTGATCCATGGCGTCCTCCGATCACCTCCCAAGATGGACGGCCCGGCGCGCCCGGTCCAGGGATGCGGGCTGAGGCGCTCCTGAATTCTGCTGAGTTCGCGCCTCTGCGAGCTCGCGCAGGCTCGCCGCCATCTGGTCGAGCACCGGCTGGGAGCGGCGGGCCAGGGACTCGCGCTCCGCACCCTTGCTCTTGCGGTACCTCTTGCCCAGCGCCGCCAGGTCGTCGCGCAGCCGCTCCACCTGCACGAGCACCGGGTCCGCCTCGGGACGCTCGGTCCGTTCGCGGGCCGCCGGGCCGGTCGTGGGCAGCGTCGCGTGGCCTGCCTCCTGCGCGGGCCCGGCGGACGCGGCCAGGAGCAGCGTCAACGTCAGGAAGGTCGACTTCATGCCGCGCAGGATACCGCGCCGGGCCTCGGGACTACGGGCGTCCCCGCCGGGGGCCGCGCGCGGCGGCGGCCGGCGCCTGGCTGCGCAGCGCGTCCAGCTCGGCCTGGGCCGCGCCCAGCTGGCCCTGCGTCGCCATCAGCTCGGCGCGCGCCGCCGCCAGGTCGTCCCGGGTGCGCTCCAGCTCCTCCCGCACGGCGTCGGTCTGGCGCCGCGCGCGCTCCTCCGCGTGGCGGTTGTCGCGCTCGCCGTCGCCCATGAACTCGAGCTTGCGGCGCAGCGCGGTCAGCGCCAGCGCGCGCTCCAGGCACAGGCCGCCCATCCGCGCGAGCGGCCACAGGTAGCCGAGCGGCGCGCCCGCGAACGCCCAGCCGAACGTCCTCGCCAGCACGATCGCGCCCTCGGGGCCGCCGGGCGAGGCGAGCGGGAACAGCAGCAGCGACTGCAGGCCCCGCTGGCGCAGCAGCGCGTGCGTGCGCGGGAAGTCCACGACCTCCGGCAGGTCGTCCACGCGGACCGGGCGGCCGCAGCTGCCGACGTGCAGCAGCAGGTCGGTCTCGACCACGTCGTTCTCGTCCTCGGTCAGGCTCCAGCGGCGGAACTCCACCGGCTGCGCGACCGCGACCTCGCCCGCATCGAAGGGCGTGGCCTCGCGGACGACCTCGGACAGCGCGTGGACGAGGCCGGCGCCGCCGTCCCCCCAGGACGTCGCGGCCACGAGGCGCAGGAGCGCTTCGGTCAGGTCGAGCACGATCGTTGATTCTAGCGCGCGGCCGCGAGCGCGCGCTGCGCGTCGGCCCATTCGCGCTCGGCCTGCTCCCGCCGCGTCCGGTCGAAGCCGCTCGTGGCCGCCCGCCTGGGCCAGTCCTGCCAGACCTGGAGGGACTTCCGCAGCCACGCCTCCGCCGCCTGCGCGTCCTCGCGCCGCGCGGCCGGCGGCCGGCGCGCCTCGGCGGCCGACGCGCGCGCGATCCGGCCCAGCGAGGCGTACGACTCCGCCAGCACCCACAGGGCGTACGGGTCGCGGGGCTTGTCGCGCGCCCACGCCTCCGCCACCGCCAGCGCCCGCTCGGAAGCGTCCCGGGCAGCCGCGGTGTCGCCCCGGCGCAGCAGCAGCTCACCTTCGCGCCGGAGAAGGGACCGATGCAGGGCGCGCAGGCCGATGTCGCCCGGGGCGCGTCCGTCCAGCGCGTTCGCGGCGGCGCCCGCATCCCGCAGTACCGCGAGGGCACGATCGCCCTGGCCGGAGCGGGCCAGCGCGTCCGCGAGCGTGACCTGCAGCGCGACCTCGCGGCGCGCCAGGTCGAAGCTGTCGGGCGCCTCCGTCCGCAGCTCGCGCAGCGTGGTGAGGCCCTGCTCGACCAGCGCGATGCTCTCCGCGGGAGAGCCCTCGGCCAGGATGGAGGCGAGCCGCCAGCACGCGTTCAGCCAGTCGATCCGCGCGCGGGCGTCGCGCGGATCGGCGTCCGGCAGCGCGCGGCTCAGCTCGAGCACGCGTCGGTAGGACGCGGCCGCGCCCGCCGTGTCCCCCACGTTCATGTAGCCGGGCACCCCCTGGACGTTGCCGAGCCAGGAAAGGGCGATCCGCAGGTCGCGGCGCAGGCCCAGGTCGGCGGGCGCCGCGCGGGCCAGCTCGTCGAGAGCCGCGACCGCGCGCCGGTGGCCGGCCAGGCTCGCGTCCACGTCCCCCAGCTCCCCGAGCGCGTTCGCGACGCGCGCCTCGGCCATCGCCAGCGCCCGGCGCGCGGACGGGTCGGGGGCCGCCCGCGACCAGGCCTCGGCCGCGGTCAGCGCCTCGCGATGAGCATCCACTGCGGAGTCCTCGTTGTTGTCGCGCGCCTCCACGATGCCGAGCGACGTGAGCGCATCCACCAGCAGGCGACGGTCCTGGGCGGTGGCGCCGGCGTGGCTCGCGAGTGGCCGCAGCGTGTCGAGGGCGGCGGCGAGGGCGGTGCGCGCTTCGGCGAGCCGTCCCTCGTTCTCCAGGACGTCCGCGTAGCGCGTCCGCAGCCGGGCCAGCGCGCGCGCGTCGTCCGGCGTGGCGATCGCGTCCGGCTCGGTGCGCAGCGCCAGCGCCCGCTCGTAGCTGCGCAGGGCCGCCTGCGGCTGGCCCAGGTTCGCCGAGCGCGGATGGCCCTGCACGTCGCCGACGCGCTCGTACGCGTCGGCCAGCTCGCGCCGCAGCTCGGGATCGCCGCCCGCCTCGGCCAGCAGGCCGTCCAGGTAGGTGAGCGACGTCGCCACGACGTACTGGCGCGCCGGCGTGGAGCCGGGCAGGGGCGCGATGCGCTCGTCGAGCTCGAAGATCATCGCGCGCGCCAGGCGGCGGACCTCCTGGAAGCGGTGCTCGGCCCGGCGGGCCTCGCGCCCGGCGACGAAGAGCCCGGCCGAGAGCCCCGCCAGGCCGAGCCCCGCCACCGTGACCAGCAGCCAGTGCCGCCGCACGAACCGCTCGACGCGGTACACCGTCCCGGCGCGGCGGGCGCGGACCGGCTCGAAGCGCAGGTGGCGCTCCACGTCGTCCACCAGCTGCCCGACGTCGCCGTAGCGCTGCTCGGGATCCTTGCGCAGCGCGGCCAGCACGATCGTGTCCAGGTCGCCGGCCAGTGACCGGGCGAGCTTCTCGGGGCCGAGGCCGCGCGCGAGCGCGCGGTCCTTCGCGTCGCGCGCCTCGCCCGTGGCCACGGCCAGGCTGGGCCGCGGCGGGTCCTCCTCCAGGATCGCACGCGTCAGCGCGGCGGCCGAGTCCCTGGCGCCGCGGTAGGGATGGACCCCGGTGAGCAGGATGTAGAGCAGCAGTCCGAGCTGGTACACGTCGGACGCGGTGGTGACCGGCTCGCCGCGGAGCTGCTCGGGGCTCGCGTACGCGGGCGTCAGCACGCGCACGTCCGTGCCCGTGATGTCCGGCGCGCCCGCGTCCTCCAGCAGCTTGGCGATCCCGAAGTCGAGGAGCTTCGGGTGCCCCTCGGGCGTGACCAGGATGTTCGACGGCTTGAGGTCGCGGTGCACGATCAGGTTGTGGTGCGCGTGCTCCACCGCGCGCGCCACGCGCACGAACAGTCGGAGCCGCGCGCCCACCGTCAGCCGCCGCTCGTCGCACCAGGCGTCGATGGGCCGTCCCTCGACGTGCTCCATCGCGAAATAGGGCCGCCCGTCCGCGGCCGCGCCGCCGTCGAGGATGCGCGCGATGCCGGGGTGCGTCAGCGAGGCCAGGATCCGTCGCTCCTGCTCGAAGCGACGCAGCACCTCGTCGGTGTCGCTGCCCCGCTTCACCAGCTTCACCGCGACCTTCTGCTCGAACAGGCCGTCCGCGCGCTCCGCCTGGTACACGACCGCCATGCCGCCGCGGCCCAGCTCCGGGCCCAGCCGGTAGCGGCCCACCGCGGTGCCGGCCGCGGGCGTGTCGGCCTCGTCCAGCGCCGCGGCCAGGCTCCGCCCGAACGGCCCTTCGAGCGCGCCCGCAGGGGAGAGGAACGCGTCGAGCGTCTCCGCTTCCGCCAGCAGCCGCTCGACGAGCGCGCGCAGCGCGGCGTCGGCCCCGCAGGCCTCCGCCAGGAACGCCGCGCGCTCCGACGCGGGGCGGTCGAGGGCCGCGTCGAAGATGCGGTCGGCCGTCTCCCAGCTCTCGTCCATCCGTGTCAGGGCGTCTGGGGGCCGCCCAGGTCCTCGCGGAGCCAGGCGCGCGCGCGCAGCCACTCGCGCTGCGCGGTGCGCAGCGAGATGCCGAGCGCCTCCGCGGTCTCGCCCTCGCTCAACCCGGCGAAGAACCGGCACTCCACCACCTGCGCCAGCCGCGGGCTGCGCTTCGCCAGGCGCGTGAGCGCGTGGTCGACGGTCAGGACACGGGTCGCGTCCGCGTCCGCGGGCAGCCGCTCTTCGTCCAGCTCCAGCGCAGCGACGCCGCCGCCCCGCTTGACCGCGCCCACCCGCCGGGCGTGGTCCACGATCACCTGCCGCATCGCGCGGGCGCAGACCGCGAGGAAGTGCTGCCGGTCCTGCCAGTCGACGTCCAGGCCGTCCACCAGCTTGAGCCAGACCTCGTGCACGAGGCCGGTCGTCTCCAGCAGGGCGAGCGGCTGGCCACGCCGCAGCTGGCGGCGGGCCACGCGCCGGAGGTCGTCGTAGACGAGCGGCACCAGGCGGTCGAACGCCTCCGGGTCGCCCGCGGCGTGGGCGCGCAGCAGCCTGGTCAGGTCCCCGGCCATGCCGACAAGTCTACGTTCACCCTGGCGGGTCTCCCCTGCGTAGTGCGTATAGGGAGGATGAGGGGGAGGAGGAACGAGGATGTCGACGCTGATCCGGGAGAGATTCGACGTGACGCGCGCGGAGGCCTTCACCGGGCGCCTGCTGGGCGCCCTCAACGAGGGCGCGCTCATGCTGATGGTGTCGGTCGGCCATCGCACGCGCCTGTTCGACGTGCTGGCGGAGCGCGGGTCCTCGACCAGCGAGGAGCTGGCCCAGGCGGCGGGCCTCCAGGAGCGGTACGTCCGCGAGTGGCTGGGCGCCATGGCCGTGGGCGGCATCGTGGACTACGACGCGGTGCTGCGCCGGTACACGCTGCCGGCCGAGCACGCGTCCGTGCTCACGCGCGGCGTGGCCGTGAACCTGGCCGCGAGCGCGCAGTTCCTGCCGCTGCTGGCGTCGGTCGAGGACCAGGTGGTGGACTGCTTCGCGAAGGGCGGCGGCGTGCCCTACGAGGCGTACCCGCGCTTCCACGAGGTGATGGCGGAGGAGAGCGACCAGACGGTGGTGGCCGCGCTCGAGGCGCACATCCTGCCGCTGGTCCCCGGTCTGGCGGAAGCGCTCCGCGACGGGATCGACGTGCTCGACGTCGGTTGCGGCCGCGGCCGCGCCCTGGCCCGCCTGGCCGCGACCTTCCCGAACAGCCGCTTCGTGGGCTTCGACCTCTCCGCCGAGGCGGTCGCGGAGGGCAACGCCAGGGCCGCGGCCGCGGGCCTGCGCAACCTCGCGCTCGAGGTCCGGGACGTGGCCGCGCTCGACGACGAGCGCCGCTTCGACCTGGTCACCGCGTTCGACGCCATCCACGACCAGGCGCGGCCGGCCCGCGTGCTGGAGCGCATCCATGCGTCGCTCACGCCCCTGGGCGTGTTCCTGATGCAGGACATCGGCGCGTCGCGCGACGTGGAGAAGAACTTCGCGCACCCGCTGGGGCCGTACCTCTACGCCGTCTCCTGCCTGCACTGCATGACCGTCTCGCTGGCGCAGGGAGGCGCGGGGCTGGGGACCGTGTGGGGCGAGGAGACGGCGGTGGACATGCTGCACGACGCGGGCTTCGGGCGCGTCGCCGCCCACCGCCTGCCGCACGACATCATCAACGTGTACTTCGTCGCCCGCGCTTAGGAGCGCGAACGAAAGGCGGCCGAACCGACCGAACCACGGACTGCGAGCGGAGCGGGATTCACTCCCGCGCAGCGAGCGGGGGGCTGGGGGTGCGACGCAGCACCCCCAGACTCAATGAGGGCCCGCGCCGGCTCCTCCGTTGGACTGGTGTAGCCTTGATGACGTGAAGATCCTGATCATCGGGGACGTCGTGGGCAGCCCGGGACGCAACATCATGAAGCGCGCGCTACCGCTGGTGCTCCGGAAGTACGACGTCGACTACTGCATCGCCAACGTCGAGAACGCCGCGGGCGGCTTCGGCATCACGCCGGACCTCTTCCGCGAGTTCCAGCAGATGGGCGTGGACTGCATGACGACCGGCAACCACGTCTGGGACAAGAAGGAGATCATCCCGGCCATCGACGGGCTGCCGCAGCTGCTCCGTCCCGCCAACTACCCCGCCGCGCAGCCGGGCAAGGGCAGCTACGTCGGCCTGGCCAAGGACTCGCGCGTGCCGGTGGCCACGCTGAACCTCTCGGGGCGCGTCTTCATGAACGGCGCCATCGACGATCCGTTCGAGCGCGCCCGACGCGACGTCGAGGCCCTGCGCAAGGAGGCCGCGGTGATCGTGGTCGACATGCACGCGGAGGCGACGTCCGAGAAGAACGCCATGGGCCACTTCCTGGACGGGAAGGTCTCGGCCGTGGTGGGCACCCACACCCACGTGCCGACCTGCGACCACCGCGTGCTGGCCAAGGGCACCGCCTACTGCACCGACCTGGGCATGACCGGTCCCTACGACTCCGTGATCGGCGTCGACAAGGACACGATCATCGCGCGCTTCACGAGCGGCATGCCCGGCCGGTTCGAGACCGCGAAGGAGGACGCGCGCTTCGCGGCGGCGGTCGTGGACGTGGACCAGTCCACCGGGCGCGCGCGGGGGATCGACCGGATGTTCCTCTCCGACGCCGACCTGGACGCCTGGCCGTCCTGAACCCGGCCGCCCCGAGGAATCCGGCCGTTGCTGTCGATCCGGCCGCCGCCGGATCGTCGTGTCGATGGGAGGACACGAAACGATGCGTTACATGATGTTCATCAAGCACACCGAGGACTACCGGACCCAGGAGGTCCCCGAGGCGCTGTTCAAGGCCATGGACGAGTTCGTCGGGGCCAACCTGAAGAGCGGCGTGCTGGTCGACACGGCGGGCCTCCAGCCCACCTCCGCCGGCACGCGGATCGGCCTGCGCGGCGGCAGGATCAAGGTCACGGACGGGCCGTTCAGCGAGTCGAAGGAGATCGTGGGCGGCTACGCGATCGTCGAGGCGAAGTCGAAGGAGGAGGCGGTCGCGATGGCCCGCCAGTTCATGGACCTGCACCGCGTCCACTGGCCGGCGTTCGAGGGCGAGTGCGAGGTGCGCCCGCTGGAGGCGTTCGACCCGCCCAAGGCCTGAACCCGACAGGACGCGGCGCGAGACACCACCACCGCGAGTCTGATACAAGACAGCCCGCCGGCGCGGAGTCGGGGCAGCCCGCGCCGGGGGGAGGTCCCATGCGTCTCCGGCCCGTCCTGTGCGCAGCGCTCGTGCTCTCGGCGGCCGCGCTCCCCGCGGCCGACAAGCGTCCCATCGCGGAGACGGACCTGTTCCGCTTCGTGTGGGTGGGCGACCCGCAGATCTCGCCCGACGGCAGGCGCGTCGCGTTCGTGCGCGTGTCGGTGAACGACGACAAGAGCGGGTACGACACCGCCATCTGGGTCGCCGCCGCCGACGGGTCGGACGCACCGCGTCCGTTCACGGCCGGGCCCAAGGACGCGTCGCCGCGCTGGTCTCCTGACGCGAAGTGGCTGGCCTTCACGAGGGCGGTGGGCAAGGAGAGCCGCACCGCCCAGCTCTACGTGATCTCGAGCGAGGGCGGCGAGGCCCGCGCCCTCACCGACCTGCCGAAGGGCGTCGCCTCGCCCGAATGGTCGCCCGACGGCCGGACCCTCGCGTTCACGTCGACGACGAACGACAGGGACCTGGCCCAGAAGGCGAAGAAGGACGCGAAGAAGGACGCGGCCAGGAGCGAGCCCGACGAGCGCGAGAGCGATGTCCGCGTGATCACGCGTGCGGTCTACCGGTTCAACGAGCGCGGCTACCTGGACCCGGAGCGGCCGGCCCACGTCTGGACGGTGCCCGCGCGCGCCGACGGCTCGTCGCTGCCGACGGCCACGCAGGTGACGAAGGGCGAGTTCGACGAGGGCGGTGTCACCTGGTCGCCCGAAGGCGCCGAGATCCTGTTCACCTCGAACCGCGAGAAGGAGCCGTACTACCAGCGGCCGGACAGCGACATCTACTCGGTGCCGGCCGCGGGCGGCGAGCCGCGGCGCGTCGTCAGCATCGACGGGCAGATCGGCGACTTCGCGTTCAGCCCCGACGGCCAGCGGATCGCGCTGCGGGGGACGCCGAACGGCGAGCCCGTGCGCTCGTACGACCAGCCGGACCTCTTCGTCGTCGATCGCGCGCCGGGCGCGGCACCGCGCAACCTGACGACCGGCTACGACTACGACGTGGGCAGCGGGCTCGCGGGCGACCAGCGCGCCCCCCGCGGCGGCGGCTCCAGCGGCGTCGCCTGGACGAAGGATGGCCGCGTCGTGACGGTCACCGCGGAGAAGGGACGGGCGAACCTCCTGCGCTTCGCCGCCTCCTCCCCGCCGGCGCCACTCACCACCGGCGACCACGAGGTGATGGCCTGGAGCGCCACGCCCGACGCCTCACGCTTCGCGCTCGTGATCTCGACGCCGACGGCGATCGGCGACGTCTTCGTGCTGGACGCCGCCACCGGCCGCCGCCGCCAGCTCACGCACTTCAACGACGCGCTGTTCTCCGAGCTTGGCCTGGCTCCGCCGGAGGAGATCCAGTACCCGAGCTTCGACGGCATGAAGATCCAGGCCTGGGTCCAGAAGCCGGCCGACTTCGATCCCGCGAAGAAGTACCCGCTCATCCTCAACATCCACGGCGGCCCGCACGCGGCCTACGGCTACACGTTCGTGCACGAGTTCCAGTGGATGGCGGCCAAGGGCTACGTCGTGCTCTACCCCAACCCGCGCGGCAGCTCCGCCTACGGCCAGCAGTTCGGCAACGTGATCCAGTACGCCTATCCCGGCGACGACTACAAGGACCTGATGGCGGGTGTCGACGAGCTGGTCCGCCGCGGCATCGTCGATCCGCAGCGGCTCGGCGTCACGGGCGGCAGCGGCGGCGGCATCCTGACCAACTGGACCATCTCGCAGACGGACCGCTTCGCCGCCGCGGTGGCGCAGCGCTCGATCTCCGACTGGTCCTCGTTCTGGTACACGGCCGACTTCGCGTCCTTCCAGCGCACCTGGTTCCGGGGCGCGCCCTGGCAGGACCCGGCGGACTTCGCCGCGCGCTCGCCGATCACGCGCGTGGCGAACGTCAAGACGCCGCTCATGCTGATCGAGGGCGAGACCGACTACCGCACGCCGCCCACCGCGGGCGGCGAGCAGATGTTCCGGGCCCTCAAGTTCATGAAGGTGCCGACCGTGATGGTCCGCTTCCCGGAGGAGAGCCACGAGCTGAGCCGGTCGGGCCGGCCCTGGCACCGCATCGAGCGCCTCCAGCACATCGTGGCCTGGTTCGACCGCTACCTCATGGGCAAGGCCAGCATCGACTACGACGTGCCGGAGACCGGAGAGGCCGCGGCCGGCGCGCGCTGATCGCGGGCGTTCAGGCCCAGAAGCCGGTGACGGCGGCGAAGCGGCCGTCCGGCGCCAGCTCGATCACGTTGACGCCGCGGCCGCGCACGGCGCCGTCGGGCCCCTTCGCCACCCAGTCGGCGAGGGCGACACCCTGGCACTGCCGCACCGCCCCGTCGCGCTCCAGGCGCAGCCCGGGCATGTGCACCTGCGCCGCGCCGATGTGCGCGGCCAGGTCGTCCAGGCCGGCCGTGCAGGAGAAGCGATCGTGGAAGACGAGACCGTCCGCCGCCACCGCGCCGAGCGCGGCGCGCCGGGCCGACGCCTCCGTCTCGGCCCAGGCGCCAAGGAACGCGTCCACGCGCGCGTCCAGGCCGCCGTGCTGGTCCGCGGCCGCGACGCTCGCGAACAGCGCGAGCTGGTAGCGCCAGCCCTGCACGTGCTCGTCGCGCAGGGATGCGCTCGGCAGGTCGTGGCGCAGGTGCAGGCGCGTGCCGCGCGCCTCCTCGGCCAGTGTCACGGTGACGAGCGACCCGCCCGGCGGGATGGGCTTGCCCTCGCCCTCGTAGCCGTACGTGAAGACGATGCGGCGGTCCGGCTCCAGCTCTACCACCTGGCCCGTCACGACGACGCCGTTGACGAAGCGGATGTGGACCGCTCCCCCCGGGCGCGCGTCGATGCGCGAGCCGGCGCCCCACCAGGCGGCGAACCGCTCCGAGTCGGTGAAGAAGCGGAAGACCGTCGCCCGCCCCGCCGCGATGAAGACCGTCCGCTCCAGGGAATGCTCCAGGCTCATCTCCTGCCTCCCTTGCGTCGCGTGCGCGCGCGTGGACCGCGGCGCCCCGCCTCCAGCTCGGCCGCCAGCTTCAGCCGGTAGAGCGCGTCGTCCCAGACGGACTCGAGCCAGGGCCGCAGCGTCCCCAGCCTCTCCGGCAGCCCGCGATAGATCCGCTCCCGTCCCTCCGCGCGCACGGCGACAAGCCCCGCGTCCGCCAGCACCCGCAGGTGCTGGGACACCGCGCCGAAGGTCACGTCGGGCAGCGCGCGGTGGATCGCGCCCGCGCTCCGCTCCCCCGCCCGCAGCAGGCGCAGGATCTCCCGCCGCCGCGGCGCCACCAGCACGGCCGCCATGGTGTCCGTCGTCACGACAACAATTTAGTAATTACTAAAATGTTTGTCAAGCCCCTTCGGTCGGGCACGACGCCTGGTCAGCGCGCCCCGCAGGGCCGGGCGGCGTCGCCGCTGATGGCCAGCGACCACACGCGATGGCGCGCGGGGTCGGCGACCAGGAGCAGGCCGCGTGTCTCGTCGATCGCGAGCCCGGTGGGGCGGGCGCGCGATCCCTCGCTCCATCCGGGGCCGGCGAGCGTCGAGGCGAGCGTGCCGTCGTTCGCGTACACGAGCACGCGCGCCCCGGCCGGGTCGCTCGCGTAGACGACGCCGGACCGCGCGACCGCGAGGTAGGGCTTGTCGGCCGGCCCCCGGCTGCCCCACGCGCTGGCCGGCCACTCGCCCGTGCCGCGCATCAGGCCGTCGAACCGCTGGATGCGCCGGTTCCACGCGTCGGCCACGTACAGGCTGCCGTCCGCGCCGAACGCCAGGCCGACGGGCTCGTCGAAGCGGCCCGCCTCCCGGCCGGGCCCGCCGTGCTCGCGCCAGAGCTGGCCTTCGGGACCGAAGAGCAGGACGCGCTTGTGCCCGGTGTCGGCGACCGCGACGGTCCGCCGGGCGGGGTCGTACGCGATGCCGCGCGGGCCGTAGAGCCGGTCGGCTTCGACGGGAGTCGTGGTCCCGGTCGACAGCCGTCCCCAGGTCCGGACGAAGCGGCCGTTCCGGTCGAACGAGACGACCCGACCGTTCCAGGTGTCCGCGACGAGGACACCGCCCTCGGGTCCCGGCGCCACGCCCCACGGCTCGAGGAGCTGGCCGTCGCCCAGCATCAGCGGACCGGGCCCGTCCGGGTCCAGGCACCCTCCCGCCAGCCCCTTCGACAGGTCGCAGCGGGTCCCGAACGCGCGGACGAACCGGTCCGCGCGGTCGAGGACGACGATGCGATGCCCGCCCGTGTCCGCGATGAGTCGGCGCCCGTCGGTGGTGACGGCGACCGATGCGGGGCCCTGCAGCATTCGCCCGTCGAAGGCCCCCTCGAGGACGCCCTGCGCGGCGCACTCGAAGCGCGGCGGCGCCGGCGCGGCCGGTGCGGCCGGCCGCAGCGCCTCGAGACCGAGCGGCCAGGTGCGCTCGACCAGGTCCCTCCGCACGAACAGCGTGAAGTCGTGCCGCAGCGGCCAGTCGGACAGGGCGTACCCGGTGTCGCGCAGGAGGAGGTAGCGCGCGAGGGCGCGCCGGCGCGCGGGATCGGCCAGGGCCCGCCACAGGTCGCGCGGTCCCCAGCGCATGTAGTCCTCGGCCGGCCACCAGATGAGCTTGTACTCGCGCGCGACGTAGTCGTGCTCGAGGTGAGGACGGGCCACGCCGATGTTCTTCGAGCCGATCATCACGACGGGCGCGAGCAGCCGGGGCGGCGCGACGGTGTCGCCCAGGTAGCGCTGGCGGTGGAAGTCGCGCAGGTACCAGTTGAGGGGCCAGCTGCTGTCGTCGTCGTAGGCCACCTCGAGCGCGTTGCCCTCGCCCGTGCGGGCGGCCACCTCGCGGATCTCGGCCAGCGCGCGCTTCAGGTCGGGCGTGCCGTGCGCGTAGACGAGCAGCTCCGTCGCGAGGTCGCCGTTCACGAAAGTGAGGCGCAGCGCGGAACGGAAGGTGTACGCGCCCATCAGGCCCGCGACGCCCAGCGCCAGGACCGCCGCGGCCGGACGCCGGCCGACGCGCCGTGACGCGCGCCAGGCGACGACGAGCAGCGCGCCCAGGATGAGCACGCGTGTCGTCGCCCGCGCGGCGGCGGCGGCGGCCTCCAGGCCGCCCCCCTGCGGCTGCAGGCCGAAGAGCGGCGCGAGAGCGCCCGCGGCCAGCGCCGGCAGGGCGAGCAGCGCGACCGCGGGGACGCGCGGGAGGGTCCGCCACGACGAGGCCGACCAGACGCGGGCCAGCGTCCACGCGCCCAGGAGGCTCATGGGCAGCGCCAGGTGCACCAGCAGCCACGGCATCTTCTCCCCCGCCCACGAGTAGAGGCCGAAGCTGGTGACGACCCACCAGGCGAGCAGCGGCGCGAACGGCATGCCGTCGCGGTCGACCGGCCGCCGCAGTACCAGGACGATGCCCGCGGCCGTGGCCAGCAGCGCGAGCGGCTCGTACACGACCGCCAGCAGCAGGTAGTAGAACCAGGGCTGCCCGCCGCGGGCCACGTCGTGCTGGCCCAGCCAGTAGCCGAGGCTGCCCACGAAGCCGCTGGTGAGGCCGCGCGGCACGTTCGAGAAGACGGTCGTGAAGAGGACGATCGGCGGCGTCCAGAACACGGCGGCCAGGCGCAGCCACGTGCCGAAGCGCAGACCCAGCGGACCCGCCCCGGCGCTCCATGCATACGCGAGCAGGGCGGCGATCGCCGCCGCCGCGGGCACCATCCACAGGGCCCGTGCCTGCGCGGCCGCCCCGTCGAACTCCGCGGGGTTCCACCCGGCCGCGACGTGGACCAGGCCGACCAGGAAGGGCAGCACCAGCGTGAGCATCAGCACCGCCAGGTGGGCGCTCGCGCTCTCGCGCAGCCGCTCCCGCCCGCGCAGCGCCCGCACGATCGCGCGGCCGGCGAAGAGCGAGCCGAAGGTCACGCCCGAGAGGAAGGCGGTCTCCTTCGCGCAGAAGCTGATCGACATCGCGGCCGTCGTCACGTACAGGAAGCGCCGCTCGCGCGTCTCGTGGTAGCGCAGCGCGCCCCAGACCCAGAGCAGCCCCAGCAGCGCCATGGTCACGTCGTTCCGCGCGTAGCGGCCATAGAAGAGGATGGAGGGGCTGACGGTCACGAGCGCCGCCGCCAGCAGCGCGCCGGCGCGCCCCAGGTAGCGCCGGTAGAGCCAGAGCGCGGGCACCAGCAGGACGCCCGCGGCCGCCTGGAGCAGCCGCGCGGTCAGGTCGCTCTCGCCCAGCAGCAGGAACACGGCGGCGGTGGAGTGGAAGAGCCAGGGGCCGTGCATCATCGGGTCGTGCCGGAACACGCCCCGCCGCGCCAGCTCGTGCGAGTAGAACGCGTGCATGCTCTCGTCGTGGCTCATCGCGCGCTCGCCCAGGAGGGCGAAGTGCGTGACCAGGTTCACGGCGACGAGCGTCGCCCACAGCACGCGCTCGGCCCGGCTCGTGTCAGTCAACGGGCACCCACAGGTCGACCGTCCTCGCCGGCGCTGCGTACGACCTGCCGACGTGGCCCGCGGGGGCCTCACGCGCCGCGCCCGAGGGCGCGATGAGGACCGGACGCGCTCCCTCCGGCGCGAGAGGGCGGTGCGGCGCCGCGCTCACCCTGCGCGCCTTCCGCAGCGCCCAGCGCACGCTCGGGTCGTCCCGCTCGCCGAGCACCAGCACGGGGAGCTCGGTCGCGTCGTGGCCCTCGACGACCGCGATGTGCTCGAGGTCCGAGGCGAGCGTCTCGACGCCAGGCCGCGCCGGAATCGACGTGTCCGGCATCAGGGGCCGCGCGGCGAGCGCGAGCTGGACCACGGCCGCGAGCGCAGCGGCCGTCGCGGCGACGCGAAGCCGGCCGAAGTGCCCGACGCCGTCGGATGCCGCGATCACGAGCACCAACGCCAGCGCGGGCGCGTGCCCACGGCTCGAGAGCAGCCCCCACGCGAGCGCCGCCACCAGCAGCGCGGCGCGACGCGGGGCGAGCCGCGCGGCGTCGCCGACCGCGACGAGGGCGAGCACGAGCGTCAGGGGCGCGGCGGCGAGCGGCTCGTGGACGCTCGCGGCCTGCCCCCAGCGTCCCAGCCACGCCGTGAGGCTCGCGGACGCGGCGCTCGCCCAGGCCGGCGCCCAGAACCCTGCGGTGGACGCGAGGGCGAAGGTCGCCCCGAAGGCGGCCGCGCAGTCCCTCGGCCGCGGGGCGCAGACCCGCCACGGCTGGAGCGCGGCCGAGACGAGTGCCGCGAGCGGCAGGAGGGTCCAGGCGTCGGGACCCGTGGCGAGCAGCAGGCCCAGCGACGCGCTCGCCGCCACCGACGCCGCGCGGCCGCGCCCAGCATCGCTGCGGCCATCGGCGGCCCAGCGCACGAGCGCCGCCGCCGCCAGCGCCGCGGCCAGCAGCGACGCGCTGGCCCCCGACGCCTCGCGCGACACGCGGACCAGCGTCGGGTCCAGCGCCAGCAGCGCCACCAGCGCGGACGCGCGCACCGGACCGATGACGTCCCTCACCAGCCTCGGCACGAGCAGCAGCGCGATCCCGCACAGCGCGGACGGCAGCCGCGCGAGGAACGTGGTCGCCCCGGCCAGCGCGAACAGCATCGCCTGCGCGGACGCGAGGAACGCGCTCGTCACGCCCTCGGCCACAACCGAGCCCCCGGCCGCGGAGGCCGCGCGCCACGCGTGCCTCGCCTCCCCCTCGCCGAGGCCCGGGTCGGCCAGGCCGCCCAGGCGCAGCAGGGCGCCCAGCAGCACCGCGGCCGCGAGCACGATCCGTTCATGACGCATCAGCGCGGCCTCATCCGAGCGTGCGCCGCCGATAGAGGCGGACGGCGCCCTCCGCGAACACGACGTCCAGCGTGTCCGCCAGCAGCCTCTCGTCCAGCGCGTAGCGCTCCCGCTCCACCGGGCCCACGAGAACGTAGCGGGTGCGAGCGCGGTCGAGCGCGGCCAGCAGCGACGCCCGGTCGGTCGCGCGATACACCGCGTCGGTGCGCGCGGCCCGCTCCCCCGCCATCGCCTCGAAGGCCCGTCCGCGCCACTGCCTCTCGTGTCCCTCCCAGCCCAGCAGCGTCCCTCGCGCGGTCGCCGCGCTCAGGCGAGACTCCTCCGCGGAATAGCTGCGCCCCGGCGCCTGCAGCACGATCGCGTCCGACGGGACGTTCGCGCGCACCCACTCGATCGCGGCCCGCTCGTCCGCGGGGACGCCGGCCAGCGCATCGAACGACGGCGACGCGGACGCGAAGCCTCCCGTGACGTCCCACGCGGCGGCGGCGGTGAACGCCAGGCCGCTGGTGGCCAGGGCCGCGCCGCCGCGAGCGAGCAGGCGCCGGGCGCGCGACGGATCGTTCCATCCCGACGCCAGCGCGAACGCCGCCGCCAGGCCGGCGAGCAGCCAGGCCTGGTAGTAGAGCTTGAACACGGTGTTCATGCGCGTCCCGAACGCGTCGTGAAGGTAGACGAGCTCGGGCGTCAACACGAGCGCGGTGCCCAGCGCGGCCGCCGCCACCGCCGCCCTCGCCGCGGGCGTGCCGCCGCCCGCCCACAGCCGCGCGCCGAGCGCGCCCAGCAGCGCGCCCAGGCCGAGCAGCGTCCACGGCTGGCTCGACCAGCGCTCGCGCGCGAGAAGCGAGGCGGCGGCGGTGACGATTCCGCCCACCACGAGCGCGGGCACCAGGAGGCCGAGCACGAGGCCGACCGCACGGGCGCGTGCGGAGGGACGGGTCGACGGATCGGACGCGAGCAGCGCGAGCCCCGGCAGGAGCGAGCCGAACATCAGCGCCACCTGGAACGGCGGCGTCGGGTGCAGCGCGTTGGCCCGCACGCCCTCGACCTGGCCTTGTGCCGTCGCGAGGAACGGCGCCAGCATCAGGCCCACGCCGCCGGCCAGCGCCAGAGCTCCCGCGACCGCGACGCCCAGGCCCCGACCGTCGCCGCGCGACGAGGACCAGGTGGCGGCGAGGACGACGAGCGCCGCCGCGGGCAGGTCGGCTGGGTTGACGAACGAGACCGCCGCCACGACGGCGGCGAGCAACGACGCCTCGACCGGGCCCGGCCGGGCGCGGGAGAGGTACCGGTTGAGCGCCAGCGCGAGGGCCAGCAGCACGAACGGCTGGGCCAGGACGTGCGCGTGGGCGTCGCCGAGGACGTAGCTGAAGGCCGGGACCTCGTCGATGACCTCCACGTGCGCGCCCGCGGGCGAGAGGTCCTCCAGCACGCGGCTGCTGCGCCACCACCACCAGGTGTCGGACGGGGGCGCGAGGTTGTGCGCGGCGCGGCCGGCCGCCAGCGCGCCGAACCGCAAGCCCGCGCGCTGAAGCAGGTCGAGCGTTCCCTGCAGGTTGCCGGCCAGCGCCACCGCGGCCGCCGCCAGCGCCCCCGCGGCGATCGGCCCCCCCCAGCCGCGAGCCGGCCGCGCGAGGCGCACGAGGTTGGCGCCGATTCCAAAGCAGCCCAGCGCGAGGAGCCCGTACCACGCGGCCTGGCCGAGCGTGTACGCGACCTCCGGCGGCTGGCCGGCCAGCCTGCCGAGCAGCGCGAGCAGCCAGTGGCCGAAGTAGTAGTAGCCGATCGGCTGGCCAGCCAGCCACGGATCGGGGGGCGGCATCGCCGGCGCGTACGCGGCCGCGGTCACGAGCATGAGGTCCATCGGCTGCTCGGTGTGCACTGCCGTGGGATCGTGGGCTCGTACGAGCGACCACGCCGCGAAGACGGCGAGGAACACCGCCTCCTGCGCGAGCAGGAGGCTCCGGTGCGCCCGAAGCCACTCGAGGAGCGGGCGCCGGCCGGAAGCGTCGCGCGCGAGACCGGGCCGACCCGCCGCGAGCCCCAGCGCCGCGACCAGTGCGGCCGCGAGCAGCGCGCCCCCGAGGTCGTTGGTCAGCACACCGTGGCTGGCGCCCAGCCACGACACCAGCCCCGTCAGCAGCAGGCCCAGCGGACGGGCCACCGACGCACCCCGGTCGGGCAGCCACCGGCACACGGACCACGCGAGCGGCAGCGCCACGAGGCCGAGCCCCAGGACGACGGCGTACGTCGCCAGCCAGCGCGTCACCGCCCGGCCTCGGCCGACGCGCGGACCCCGAGGATGACGACGCCCGGATTGCGGTACACGGTCCGGAAGACGTCCTCCATCCGAAGGACGCCGGCGTCGTCGCCGTAGGTCTGCCTCTCCAAGCTGCCCAGGTAGACGTACCGGACGTCGTAACGGTCGAGGATCCGGCGCACCTCGCCCGCGTCGCTTGATCGATAGAGGCGCGCGACGTCGGCCTTGCGCCGGTCGATGGCGGGCCAGTCGTGGGCCCGCTGGTGCACGTGGTAGTCCCAGCCCAGGATCGTCGGCAGCCCCGTGTTCATCGACACGCGGGCGAACTCCCCGTAGAAGTCCCCGAACGCCTCGGCCACCACCGGCGTCCCCGCGACCTCGGCGTTGAGCCATTCGAGCGCGGCCGCCTGCCACGGGTCGCGCCACCAGAGGTACGCGGTGCCGTCCAGCGTCGGCCGCGGCGAGCGGACGCGTGGATCGCTCACGACCGCGTACGCGCCCTGCCATCCCGTCACCAGGGCGCAGGCGGCCAGCCCGGCGACGCCCGCGCGCCAGGCGGTGCCGAACGTCCCTCCGGTCGTGCGCCAGGTCAGGGAGAGCGCGACCGCGGCGCCGGCGGCCAGCAGGAGCCACGCCTCGAAGTAGAGCTTGAACACCGTGTTCATCCGGTCCCAGAGGAACACGAGGTCGGCCGCCAGCGTCAAGAGGAACCCGCCGGCCAGCAGGCCCGACGCGGTGCGAGCGCGCAGGTCCGCCTCGCGGCGCCACGCGCCCCACACGCCGAGCATCGCCAGGGCGAGCATTCCGACGCGCCACGTCCCCCCGGACGGCCAGGCCACGGACAGCGCGGCCGCGGCCAGCAGCAGGCCGATCGCGGCCCGCCTGGGGACGGGGGCGAGGCCACGCAGGAGCAGCGGCAGGGAGGCCGCGAGGAAGAGGCCGAACACGACCGCGTACTCGGGGAACGCCGCGAAGGCGTCTCGCTCGCGGCCCCAGCGGCGCGGCGGCGGAACGTACGCGAGCCAGAACGGCAGGAACGACGCCAGCGCGCCCAGCCATGCGACGGCCGTCGGGAGCGCCACCCGGGCCAGCACGCTCCGCACGTCGCGCGCGACGCCGGGTGGGATCAGCAGCGCGAGGAACAGAGGAAGCAGGAGAGGCTGCGTCACACCGCTCCAGCCGTTCGTGACCAGCACGGCTCCGAGCAGGAGCCCCGGCAGCAGCAGGCGGGGCACGCTCGTCCGCCGCGAGCGTGCCTGCGCGAGGACCAGCGCCAGGAACGCGAGCGTGAACGGCAGCGCCAGCACGTGGGCGTGCAGGTCGGCGAAGAGCATGCTCCAGAGCGGGTACTCGTTGATGGTGTCGGGAACGACGCGCGACGCGGTCCAGAACGCGTCGAAGGGCCCGAGCCGCCACCAGGACGGCCCGAGCGCTCCCGCCAGGTTGCCGCACAGCGCGACCAGCAGGGCCGCCAGCAGGCCCGCCCGCCGGCTGCGGGCGGCAACGGCGCCCAGCGCGAAGGCGCCCGTGACGGTCAGGGCGCCGACGGTGGCGATCGCGAGGTTGAACGTCACGCCGGGGTGCAGGCCGCACAGCTTGCCCAGGGCGGCGGCGAGGAAGTGCCCGAACCAGGTGTAGTGCAGGATCGAGCCCGCGAACCACGGCTCCGGCGGCGGAAGCGAGGTCGCGCGCGTCATCGTGTTGAGGAACGCGAAGTCCATCGGCTTTTCGCCCCAGAACACGGCCGGGTTGCCCGCGCGCACGAGCACGAAGACGGCGAAGGCGCCCCAGAACAGCGCGGCCACGAGCGCCCACTCGCGGGAGCCGCGCAGCAGGTGGCGGCGCCAGGCCAGGCCAGCCGCGCCCGCGATGGCCGCGAACAGGGCGCCCAGCGTCGTCGGCGTGAACGAGCCCGGGACCAGGTGGCCCAGCCACCAGGCGGGCCAGGCCAGGAGCAGGAGACCGAGGACGCGCGCGAGCGCCGCACGCGCCAGACGCGGAAGCCAACGCCCGAGCAGCGCGTACGCCGCGAGGCCCAGCGCTTCCACCGCGATCGCCCACCACAGGACGGCGAGCGCGCCTTGACGCACGGGCTCGCGACCGCGCACCAGTCCAGCGGTGCCCACGGTCGCGCGCCCGAACGCGAGCAGGTCCCTGCGCGTCCATCCGGGCGCGTCGTCGTGCTCCAGCCGGCGCCCGACCTCCACGGCGTCCAGCGCCTCGCTCCTCAGGAACACGAGCACCTTCGGATGGTCGTACACGCTGAGCGACTCGTCCGCGAGCTCGTCGGCCCGCTCCAGCGGGCCCAGGCGCGGCCGCGACGACTGCTCGTGGGCGAGCGCGAAGCCGAGCCGGCCTGCGAAGAGCAGGCGGTAGAAGCGGTTCGTGAGCGGGAAGCGGTCGGGCGCGCGCGTCACCGCGCCCAGGATCCGCCGCGTGGGCAGCACCACCGCCTGCGCGCCGGCGACCGCCTGCGCGAGCGCGTCCCGCTTCTCCGGCCCGTCGTCGTCGTAGAACGGGAACTCCACGACGTGGTGGCGGCCGGTCGCGCGGCCGCCGAGCGGAAGCGGGAAGGGCTCGTCCCAGTGCTGGGTCAGCAGCGTCGCGCCCTCCCGCACGTTCGCGACGATCCACTCGGAGGCCGCGACGGCGGTGTGCGGCCCGCGATAGACCGAGAGGCACATGAGGGCCGAGAGCACGCCGCCCGCTGTCACGAGCGGGAGGGCCACGCGTCCGGCCCTCGTGGACCGCGCGCGCCACAGCCCGTCCGCCGCCCAGGCGAGCAGGACGGGGTACACCGGCAGGAGGTACCGCGGGTACTTCACGGCGAACGCACCGACCACGAGCACGTAGGGCACGGTCCACGCCGCGAGCACCCAAGCGCCCGCCCTGCGCTCGGCGCGCAGACGCCACAGCGCCCGTCCCGCCCCCCACAAGGCCGCGAGACCGAGCGCGGGCCCCATGCCCCACGCGACCATCTGCCACGCGTCGTACGCGTACCTGGGGACGCCGACGTACTGGATCGTGTACGGCAGCAGGCCGGCGTGGCGCACCATCGCGCCCTGGTCGGCCACCTGCCCCCAGGACTCGCGGAAGGAGAGAAGCGCGTACGGCTGGCCCAGGAGGAACGCCGCGGCCGTCGAGAGGAGCGCGAGGCCCGCGCGGGCCGGAAGCCGGCGGCGATCGGGCCACGCGGCCGCGATCAGCAGCGGGAGGGCCAGGGGCGCCGCGCTGATCTTGGTCGCGAGCGCGAGCCCGGTGACGGCCCCCGCGACGAGCGCGTCGCGCGGGCGGCCGCGCTCGGCCAGGACCACGCACGCATGCAGCGCGAGCACGACGAGCAGCGTGAGCGTCACATCGGTCGCGAGGAAGTGGCTGCACTGGATGTGCAGCGCGCAGCAGGCCAGGAAGGCCGCCGCCAGCAGGCCGGTCGGCGCGCCGAACACACGCGACGCCAGTCGGAACACCGCCAGCACCGTCAGGACCCCCGCCAGCGCGGAGAGCGCGCGGCCCACCAGGACGATCGACGCGAAGTCGTCTCGCAGCGCGGGCCAGGCCAGGCCGAGCAGCGAGGTGGCCGCGCGGATCGCGTACAGCGGCAGGGACCCGTACGCGAAGAACTCGGGATCGAGCTGCAGCGGGGAGAACGAGAGCCGCTGCACGGCGAAGACGATCGCGCGCTCGTCCGGATGGAACGCGTGGCCGTCGTCCCAGTCGAGGTCCGCGAAGCGGGCCGCGGCGGCCAGCAGCAGGATCGCCGCCAGGATCCCGCGCGTCCGAGCCGGGTCCGGCGAGGTGCCGCTAGCCAACGCTCCCGCGCCGGCGGGCCGTCACCTCGATCGTGCCTCCCCGGCCGGCCGCCGCCTCCAGGAGCGTCATCGCGATGGAGGGCGGCAGCGCGGCCGCCGCGAGCAGGGCCTGCGCGACGCGGCCCGGGCTGCCGAGCGGCCGGTTGCCCTTCAGCACCTCGTACAGCTCGTCCCGCGGGAAGCCGAGCGCGTTGAGCAGGCTCTGCAGGACGCCGAACGGGTTGTACTGCCACGACAGGTGCCGCGTCTCGAGCAGCTCGAACCCGGCGGCGCCGAGGGCGCTCGCGAGCGAGCCCGGCGCGAAGTGGTGGAGGTGGAACGGCGGGTCCAGATGGAACCAGGCCCCCCCGAAGACGCGCGCCTGCCACGAGTCGAGGTTGGGCACCGCCAGCAGGAGCAGGCCCCCGTCCGCCAGCCAGCGCGCGCATCCGCGCAGCGTGCGGTCGGGGTCGTGCAGGTGCTCGAGCACGTGCCAGAGGCTGATCACGTCGAAACGGCCCGGCTCGTACGCGTCCTCCGCCAGCGGGCCGGTGCGGATGCGCAGCCCTGGGACCGCGGCCGCGCGGCGGGCGGTGACGTCCGTCAGCTCGGTGCCGTGGCACTCCCACCCGAGCTGCTGCAGGACGGCCAGGAACTCGCCGTCGCCGCAGCCGATGTCGAGCGCGCGTCGCGCGCCGGCCCCACGCAGGAACCGCAGCGCGTGCCGCGCCCGGCGGCGGCGGAACCACCCGATGCCCGACTGGATCGGCTCGACGAACTTGCGCGCGCCCCGGCCGTAGTACGCCTCGTCGTACGCCGCCAGCAGGCCGTCGGGCGGCGGCACGGGATCGAGCACACCCCGTCCGCAGGCCGCACAGGGGCGCACGTGGAAGCGCGTGCCGTTGCGGCCCATGCTGATGAGCGGCGGGCCGAGCATCGCTCCCGCGTCGCCGCAGGTGCAGGAGGCGCTTGTCGCGGGCGTTCCGGAGTGCACGAGTCGCGCATTATAAGATGACGCAGGGATGGAGGCCGCGGGCAGCGCGACGGACGCGGAGCTGACGGTCGTGGTTCCGGTCTACAACGAGGAAACCGCCATCGCCGGCGTGCTCGCCTCCTGGGCCGTGGATCTCGAGCGGCTCGACGTCGACTACCGGCTCGCGGTCTACGACGACGGCTCGGCGGACGGCACGCCGCGCATCCTGGGGGACCTGGCCGAGCGCGACCCGCGCCTCCGGATCGTGCGCCACTCCAACCGCGGGCACGGACCCACCATCCTGCGCGGATACCGTGAAGCCCGGTCGCCCTGGGTCTTCCAGGTCGACAGCGACGGTGAGATGGCGTCGAGCCACTTCGGGTCGTTGTGGCGCGAGCGGGAACGGTACGACTTCCTGGTCGGCGACCGCCAGGACCGCGAGTCCGTGCTGGTGCGCCGGATGGTCAGCGCCGGATCGCGCGCGGCGGTCCATCTCCTGCTCGGCCGCGGCGTGCGCGACGTGAACTCGCCCTACCGGCTGATGCGGCGGGCGGCGCTGGCCCCGCTGCTCGACCGCTTGCCCGAGAACGCGTTCGCGCCCAACACGCTGCTCTCGGGGCTCGCCTCCCGTGCGGGGCTGCGCATCCTCGAGGTGCCCGTGCCGCACCAGGGACGCCGCAGCGGCCGCGGCTCGCTGAACGCGCGCCGGCTCGCCGCCGGCGTGTTCCGTTCGTTCCGTGACACCGTGGCGACGGCGCTCCGCGTGAGATCCGGGCGGTGACCTCGCCCGGACGCACGCTGATCCTGGGCGCGGGCCCGACGGGCCTGGGCACGGCCTGGCGCCTGGCGGAGATGCGCCAGCGCGACGTCCTCGTGCTGGAGGCGCGCGAGTCGCCCGGCGGCCTCGCATCGAGCTTCGTCGATGACCACGGGTTCACCTGGGACGTCGGCGGGCACGTGCAGTTCAGCCACTACGCGTACTACGACGCGGTGCTCGACCGCGCGCTGGGCGACGCCTGGCTGACGCACGAGCGCGAGGCGTGGGTCTGGATCAAGCAACGGTTCGTGCCGTATCCGTTCCAGGAGAACCTGCACCGGCTGGATCCCGGCGACGCGACCGCGGCGCTCGCCGGTCTCCAGGAGGCCGCCTCGCGTGGAGGCGCGCCGCCCGCGCACTTCGAGCAGTGGATCGTGCGCACGTTCGGGGACTGGATCGCCGAGCACTTCCTGCTGCCCTACAACCGGAAGGTGTGGGGCCACCCCCTCGACCGCATCGGCATCGGGTGGATGGGCGATCGCGTGGCGGTCCCGGACCTGGAGCGCGTGCGCCACGCGCTGCGCACGGGCCAGGACCAGGTCTCGTGGGGTCCGAACCGCACGTTCCGCTTCCCGCGCGTCGGGGGAACGGGCGCCATCTGGCGCGCTGTCGCGCGTCTGCTCCCGGACGGGCTGGTGCGCTTGGGAGCGGCCGTCTCGGCAGTCGACCTTGCGCAACGCCGGGTGATCCTCGCGGAGGGCGAGTCGCTCGCCTACGACACGCTCGTGTCGTCCCTGCCGCTCGACCGGCTCTGCGGAATGGCGCGCGGCCTCTCACGCGACGCGCGGGACGCGGCCGCCTCGCTCGTGAAGAGCGCGGTGCACA
>JAICEW010000057.1 GCA_025923995.1 Vicinamibacteria bacterium
CGAGGTCGGCGGGAACGGCGACGCCGAGGGCCTTCAGGATGGTCGGCCCGAGATCCATGATCGAGGGCGAGGTGGTGGCGATCTTGCGGTTCGCGAAGAACACGCCGCCGCTGATCTCGGTGGCGGTGGCGCAGTGGTCGCCGCTCCACTTGCGGTTGTTGTTCTCCACGATCGCGCGGTTCACGCCGCCGAGCGTGTCCTGCCAGCCGACGCGGTACCCGTCGTTGAACCCGACCTGGAGGTCCGGCGCGTACTGGAGGTACTCGCCCTTGTAGATGTCGTCGCGGCGGTAGACCGCGCGCATCACCGGCTCGCCGGTGTCGGGGTCGACCAGCTGCACCAGCTTGTCTCCCATCTCCTTCTGCAGCGCGGTGTACTCGGCGCCGGCCGACACGATGCCCTTGCTCTCGCGCCCGCGCAGGTTGAAGTAGATCTGGCCCAGGCCGACCGCGTAGGCCTTCGTCTGCGACCAGTCGACGCCTTCCCAGAACTTCCCGCGGCCGAACAGGTCGGCCAGCGTCTTCTTCTGCGTCTCCTGGCCGTCGAACTTCATGTAGCCGTGCTCGACCAGCCAGGTGTTGAGGTTCACCTCGCGGCGGAACGAGTGGAAGCCGTGGTCGGACATGACCATGAACAGGGCGCCCGGCGGCAGCTTGGACTCGATCTTGCCGACCAGCTCGTCCGCGCGGCGGTAGACCTTCTCGATCGAGTCCCCGTACTTCGCGGCCAGCTCCTGGTCGTACATCGGGTGCTGGGGATCGATGAGCCGCCACATCATGTGCGAGACGCGGTCGGTGGTCTCGATCACGCCGACGAACAGGTCCCAGTCCGTGCGCTCCAGGTTCTTGAGGATGATCTTCTCGCGGTCCACGAACGCCTGCTCACAGTCGTACAGGAACGCGGCCTCGTCCAGCCGGCCCTCCTGCAGCGCCTTGTCGGTGGGCTCGGCCCAGCCCAGGGTGCGGAACAGGCCGATCTGCTTCACCAGGTCGGCCGCGAAGTCGTCGGGCTTCGAGATCGGGATGGGCGGGTCGCGCGGGTCCAGGTTGACCGGGTTCGCGTAGAGCTGGATCTCGCGGTCCCCGCGGATCAGGTGGAACTGGGTCAGGCCGTGGATCTTGACCAGCGCGTTGACCTTGAAGACCACCGGCACCCACTCGCTCCACTGCCCGGCCTTCAGGGTCAGCTTCGTGCCCTGGATGTCGATGTCGGCCTGGTTCGAGTTCTCCGTCCACTTCACGCTGAAGGGGACGTTGACGTCCTTGGTGGTCGCCAGCTGCTCCAGCCGCTCCTTCTCCTTGTCCGAGAGCTTCCCGGCCTTCTGCTTCTCCTTGAGCTCGCGCTCCTCCTGGCGCAGGACGGGGCTCTCCGGGCCCTTCAGGAACGTCTGCGCGACGCCGTTCTCGAACAGGAGGCGCTTCAAGAACCCGCCGAACTCGACGTTGCCCTCCTCGAACGAGCTCAGGTCGCTGGCCCAGTAGTTGAACGTGCCCAGCGTGCCCCGGATGTCGGGCGCGGGCAGCCCCGCCAGCATCTGGCCGTGGGCGATCTCCTCGGGCGGGAACGTCATCGGCACCGTGAGGATCACGCTGCTCACGCCGGAAGCACCCGCGTGCACCCAGAACGACGTGCCGCCGCGGGTGGAGGTGACCTTCGGGCGCTTCGTCGGGAAGAACCCCCACAGGAACGAGGGCGGCTCGCGCTTCACGCCGCCCAGGTCGGGCATGTAGGTGTCGAAGTCGCGGATCAGGAAGTCGTAGATGTTGTGCTTGCCGGGGTTCACGCCGGTCGCGAAGCTGGCCCAGGCGACGGGGGACTCGGACGGCTGCGTGGTCTCCAGCTTGGCAAAGGTGCCCGAGTCGGCCAGCCGCTTCAGGTTGGGCAGCTTGCCCTCGTCCATGAACTTCCGCGCCAGGGTCGGGTCCATGCCGTCGAAGCCCATGATGACGACGCGCTCCTTGGTGCGTCGGGACGGCTTGCCCGGCGGGCCGGAGGAGCAGGAGGTGCCCAGCGCGAGCGCCAGGAGGACGGTCCAGGTGGATGCGGTTCGCGGCAGGGACATCGGCACCTCGAGCAGACGCTAGAAGCAACGATTCTAGCCGACGGGTTTCGTGAGCCGGTAAGCCGGTCCCAGGTGACACCCGGCGAAAGCGTCACAACGCGAGGATGGTGGGCGTCTCCTGCTTCCAGACTGGCGGCGAGGGCAATGACATGCGGAAGCCGGCACGCGTCGCATCCGGGATGGCCGTCGCGCTCGCGCTGTCGGGCTGTGGCGAGCTCAAGGCCATCCCCGACATCGAGCTGGACGCCGACGCGGCCGTGTTCGAGCCAGCCGCGCTGACGCTGGAGGTGGGCCGCGGCGCGAGCCTGGCGCTACGGATCCACGCCTCGATCGACGAGGTGAACCTCAGGTGCCCGGTGTCGCTCACGCTAACGGACGTCTCCTGCGAGCCGGCCTCGTCCTGCACCGTCGAGCAGCTGGAGCGGGTGGGCATCGACTACTACGCGCGGGTGGCCGTCCGACGGGCGAACGCGGTCGTCAAGATGCGCGTGACGGGTGCATCCTTGGGCCGCTCGCACGTCGGCGCAACTGTCTTCCGACCCCAGAGCTGCGGCTTCTCCTTCCTCTCCACCTGCACGCCGGCGGCGCAGGCGTACACGTTCGTGCCCGTCGTCATCGTGCCCTGAGCCGTCGTCTCCAGCCGGGGGTTCCGCTAGCCTGGGCGGGCCCGGCCCGCGAGCCTGACGTAGGATCGGGGCGGATGAGCGACGACGGGTTCGTCCTCGAGCTGGTCCTGGTCGGCGTGCTGATCGCGCTCAACGCGGTCTTCGCGGCCGCCGAGATCGCGATCGTGTCGGCCCGGCGCGGCCGCCTGCAAGCCCTGGCCGAGGAAGGCCGGCGCGGTGCGGTGTCGGCCCTCAGGCTCAAGAGCGACCCCGACCGGTTCCTGGCCACGGTGCAGATCGGCGTCACGGTCGTCAGCACGCTGGCCTCCGCGGTCGGGGGCGTGGCGGCCATCGAGCGCCTCGAGCCGCTGATCGCCTCGCTGGACATCCCGTGGGCGGTCCAGGTCGCCGAGCCGGCCGCGGTGGTGGCGGTCGTGTTCACGATCGCCTACCTCTCGCTCGTCGTGGGCGAGCTGGTGCCGAAGTCGCTCGCGGTCCGCAACGCCGAGGCCCTCGCGGTCTGGATGGCTCCGCTGATCGAGGCCTTGAGCCGCGTCTCGAAGGTGGTCGTCGCGGTGCTCACCGCCTCGTCCCGCTTCGTCCTCCGCCTGGTGGGCCACAAGGGCGAGACGGCGCCGCCGTTCCACACGCTGGACGACCTGCGCGCCATCGCGGAGGAGGCGCAGAGCCAGGGCGTGCTGCAGGGCGATCTCGTCAGCGGCGCTGTCGGCTTCCACGAGAGGCAGGTGCGCGAGGTGCTGACGCCGCGGGTGCGCATCGAGGCGCTGCCCATCGACGCGAGCCTCGAGCGCGCCCTCCGGCTGGTACGGAGCTCGGGGCACTCGCGCTTCCCGGTGTTCCGGGAGTCGCTGGACGACATCCGGGGCTTCGTCTACGCGAGGGACGTCTACGATGCCGCGCTCGACGGCTCCCCACTCGACCTTCAGGCGCGCACTCGTCCCTGCCTGGTCGTAGCGGTGACGAAGGCCGCGACGTCGCTCCTTGCCGAGATGCGGAAGGGCGGCATGCCCCTGGCGCTGGCCGTGGACGAGCACGGGACGCTGGCCGGCCTGGTCACCCTCGAGGACCTCGTCGAGGTCATCGTCGGCGAGATCCAGGACGAGCACGCGGCAGCCGCGGACCTGACGACGCGCCTTCCCGGCGACGTCATCGAGGCCGAGGGGAGCATCCCTCTCCACGCGCTCAACGAGGAGCAGCAGCTCAAGCTCCCCGAGTCCTCGAGCTACGTCACGCTGGCGGGGCTCATCCTCGAGCGGCTGGGCTCCCTTCCGCGGGCGGGCGACACGCTCGAGGTCCCGCCCTACGCCCTGACCGTCCTGAAGATGGACGATCGCCGCGTCTCGCGCGTGCGCATCGAGCCCCTTCCGCCCGCGGACTAGGTCGTCAGCCGCCCCGATTCCGGCGCGGCGCGGGCGCAGCCGTGCTCGCCTGCGAGGCCGGCGGCCTCAACAGCGGCGCGATCGGCGTGAGGTCCAGGGGGTTCTCCTTGACGGGCTCCTCGACCGGGATGAGGTCGGCGGACAACGAGGGCATCTCCTCCGAGTGATGCGCCTCGGCGGGGAACAGCGTCGAGAGGTACCGCTTCAGCGCCAGGTTGGTCGGCCCGTAGCCCTCGTCGTAGAGGTGGTGCTCGCAGGCCTGGCCCATCTCGCCCGCGCTGGAGAATCGCTGGGCGGGGTCGCGCTGCAGGGCCTTGCGCAGGATGGCCATCACGCTCTCCGGGATGGCGGAGTTCTGCTCGCGCGGAGACGGCACCCGGCCCGAGAGGACCTGCTCCAGGATCTCCGCCGGCGTCTGGCCCTTGAACAGGCGCTCGAGCGTCAGCATCTCGAAGAAGACGGCGCCCAGGCTGAACAGGTCGCTGCGGCTGTCGGCGCGCAGGTCCAGCACCATCTCGGGCGCCATGTAGGCGGGCTTGCCGGTCAGGCTGCTGTCCTTGGTCCCGCTGCGGGTGGCGATGCCGAAGTCGATCAGCTTCACCGTGCCCTCGCGCGTCATCATGATGTTGCTGGGGCTGACGTCGCGGTGCACGATGGCCGCCCGCTCGAACACGTACTGCAGCGCCCGGCAGACGCGGCTCACGATGAAGACCGACAGGTCCACGTCCGGCAGCCGCTTCAGCTCGCGGTGGCGCTCCAGGAACTCGACGAGGCTCCAGCCGTCGATCCACTCCAGGATGATGCAGAGCTCGCCCGAGACGCGCTCGAAGTCGAACATGCGCCCGATGTTGTCGTGGTCCAGCACCGCGTAGCGCGCGGCCTCGTCCACGAAGAGCTTGACGTGCGCCGGCTCCTGGCCGTCGCGCAGCTTCTTGACCACGATCGGGCGCTGGAACCCGGCCTGGCCGACGAGGATCCCCTTGTACACGCGGCCCATGCCGCCGGCGCCCAGCTCCTCGACGATCGTGTACTTCTGTCGGGTGGGCATGGCCTGGAGGTGCGTAAGGATAGCAGGGGCGCGGCTATACTCGACATCCGCATGCGCGTGCTGGGTCTCGACGTCGGCGACCGGCGGATCGGCGTGGCCCTCTCCGACGAGACCGGCCTGCTCGCGTCGCCCCTGCCGACGCTGCAGCGCGTCGGGCCCCGCAAGGACGTCCAGGCCGTCGCCGCGCTGGTCCGCGCGCACGGCGCCGGCGCGATCGTGGTCGGCCTGCCGAGGAACCTGGACGGCACGATCGGCCCCCAGGCGGAGAAGGTGCAGGCGTTCGGCGAGTCCTTGAAGCCGGCCGCGCGCGTCCCGGTGCGCTACTGGGACGAGCGGCTGACGACCGTCGAGGCCGAGCGGATCCTGAGCGAGCGCAACGTGCCCTGGCAGCGCCGCAAGGGCCTGGTGGACCAGGTGGCGGCCGTGCTGATCCTGCAGGAATACCTCGACCACCAGAATCACCCGGCGCTTCCCTGAAAGGACACCGTTTGCGACGAGCCCTCCTCGTCCTGCTGTTCCTGTCGTTGATCGCGGCCGGCCTCGGCGTCTGGTGGTGGATGGAGACGCGCTTCCCGGTGCGGAGCGCCTCGCAGGCGCCCCAGACCCTGGTCGTGGAGCCCGGCCAGGGTGCCTTGGAGATCGGCGCCTCGCTGCAGGCCCTGGGGCTGGTGCGCCATCCGCAGGTCTTCCGGCTGCACGTCCTCTCGCGCGGCGACGCCGGGCGGCTGCGCACCGGCGAGTACTCGCTGGAGGGCGAGATGTCGCTCGACCAGATCGCGGACAAGCTGGTGCGCGGCGACGTCGTGCGCCGCGCCATCACGTTCCCGGAAGGCCGCGACATCGAGGAGATGGCCCAGATCGCGGCGGGGCAGGGGCTCGACGCGGCGGCGTTCCGCGAGGCCGCCAAGGACGTCTCGCTCATCCGCGACCTGGACCCCGAGGCCAAGGACCTGGAGGGCTACCTCTTCCCGGACACCTACGACCTGACCCGGCGGCCCGACGCGGCGGCAGTGCTGGTGAAGCGCATGGTGCAGCGGTTCAGGGACGCGATGCGCGCCGAGATGGGCGCCGTCTCCGCGAGCGGCTTCGACCTGCGCGACATCGTCACGCTGGCGTCGGTGGTGGAGGAGGAGACCGCCCGACCGGACGAGCGGCCGCGGATCGCCGCCGTGTTCCGGAACCGGCTCAAGAAGGGCATGCCCCTGCAGACCGACCCGACGGTCATCTACGCGATGCGCCGCGCGGGCCGCTACCACGGCAACATCCGGCGGACCGACCTCGAGATCGACTCGCCCTACAACACGTACCGCTACCCCGGCCTGCCGCCGGGCCCCATCGCCTCGCCGGGCCTCGCGTCCCTGCAGGCCGCGCTGCATCCCGCGGACACGCAGGACCTGTACTTCGTGAGCCGCAACGACGGCTCGCACTACTTCAGCCGCACGCTCGCCGAGCACGCGCGCGCCGTGGACCACTACCAGCGCCGCCGCGGCGCGCCGCCGCCCGGCGACCGCGGCCCGAGCGGGCGCTAGCCCTTGGGCGTCCGCACCTTCGAGCACGAGCCGGTCCTCTACGAGGCGCCGGCCGCGCCCGTGCGGCTCGCGGTCCCCATCGTGCTGGGCCTGATCCTCGTGGCCGTGTTCCTCGTGAACGGCCGGCCGATCGGAGCCGGCGACACGCGGGCGACCGAACACGTCGCAGCCAGCCTGGTCCGCGAGCTGGACTTCGACCTCGACGAGTACCCCGAGGTCGAGCCGCCCTTCGCGCGGCAGGTCGCGGACCATCGCGTCTCCATCTATCCCGTGCTCTCCTCGATGCTGGCGGCGCCGGTGTTCGCGCTGGGCTCGCTGGTGTTCGACCTGGACGAGACGGGCTCGGCGGTGGCCGGCAAGGTCGCGGCCTCGCTCCTCTCCGCGGCCGCGGCGGCCGTGCTGTTCCTCGCGGTGCGCGCGCGCCGGCGCGCCGAGACGGAAGCCCTCTGGGCCGCCGTGCTGTTCGCGCTCGGCACCACCGTCTGGTCCACCAGCCAGGCGCTCTGGCAGCACCCCGCGGCGGTGCTGTTCCTGTCGCTCGCGCTGCTGTGCGTGGTCCGCGCGGAGGAGGACACGGTCTGGGCTGGACGGGCCGGGCTGCCGCTCGCGCTGATGGTGGCCGCGCGCCACTCGGACGTCGTGCTGGCCGGCGTGCTGT
Source organism: Vicinamibacteria bacterium (assembly GCA_025923995.1). GTDB lineage: Bacteria > Acidobacteriota > Vicinamibacteria > Fen-336 > Fen-336 > JAICEW01. The sequence continues at coordinate 7,303 of JAICEW010000057.1, forward strand.
CGATCGCGGTCGCGATCCGCTGGCCGCGCCGCTTCCCCCTCTTCGTGCTGTGCGCCGCGCCGGTGGCCGGTCTCGTCCTCGCGTACAACGCGTGGGCCTTCGGCTCGCCGGCCGCGCACGGGTTCAGCGGGAGCGCGTCGCGCTTCTCCGAAGCGTGGGGCGTGGGCCAGGCGGGACTGCTCGTGTCGCCCGGCCGCGGGCTGCTGTGGTACACGCCCGTCGCGGCGATCGCCGTGCTGGGGATCGTCCGCTCGTTCCGCTTCGGCGAGCGCTGGCTCGCGTCGTCCTTGGGCGCCGCGGCCCTCGCGCACCTGGTGTTCATGGGGAAGTGGGGCGAGTGGCACGGCGGCGAGAGCTGGGGCCCGCGCCTGCTCACGGACGCGCTGCCGCTGTTGTTCCTGTTCCTCCCGGAGGGCATGGAAGCGCTGCCGCGCCTGACCGCGATCCTGGGCGCGCTCTCGATCGCGGTGCAGGCCCTGGGGGCGTTCGCGTACGACTACCGGTGGGAGCGCCTCTACCAGCGCGCGGACGAGGACAAGACGGCGGCGCTGTGGGACCCGGCGCGGTCGCCGATCCTCTTCTACGCCCGCCAGAAGGTGCTGATCCAGGCCGCTCCCTTCCTCAAGGGCCGGCAGCTGGTGGTGCGCGAGCACCCGATCGTGCTGGGGGACATGCCGGGCACGCGCGCGGAGTTCCGGCAGGGTGCGCTGTTCGTGACCGGGAGCGAGAAGACGTTCGAGGATGCCTACCTGCAGCGCGGCGCGCGCGTCGTGGACGATCGCCTGCGCCTGCGCGGCCGCTGGGACGCGCTGTTCCTGCGCGTGCGCGACGACGCCAAGCCGCGCAAGCTGGAGCTGCGGGTCGCGGGACGGGGAAAGGGTCCGCTCTACGTCAGCGAGCGCACGTTCTGGAGCGACCCCCGCTTCGCCACGTACTCCGCGTCGGGCGCGTTCCTCTTCCGCCATCCGTACCAGTACGGCTCGTCGGGCGGCGGCGACATCACGGTGACGGTCGGGCGCGGCGGAGGCGAGATCGAGCTGACCTCGGTCGAGCTGGTGGCCGCGGGAGACCCGCTGCGACCGTATCGCCTGGATGGCAGTCCGTCCAGGTAGGTTCGGAAAACGACCATCCTGTTCGCGGAGACGGTCAAGGAAGCCCCCACTCGTTTCGAATTGCCACACGCCGCCGTGCTACGGTGCTTTCGCATATGGAGGCGTCGTACGCAACGCGGAATCCGACGAATGTCAGCCGTTGGCTGGTCGCGGCGCTGGCCGCGTGGGTCGTCCTGGTCACGGCCGGGTTCTTCGCCCTCTGGCGCTACAAGGCCGCCGCCGCTGCCCCCTCACAGGCTGGCCCGCCGGCGGCGTGGCCCGCGTCCAGCGGTCTGCGGCCAGCACCGGATCGCGCGACGCTGGTGCTCTTCGCCCACCCCAGGTGCGCCTGCACCCACGCCACGGTGACCGAGCTGGCGCGCCTGATGGCGCGTGAGCACGAACGGGTCGAGGCGCGCGTCGCGGTCGTGCGGCCGGCCGAGGCGCCCGCGGACTGGGACGACACCGAGCTGATCGCGCGCGCGGCCGCCATCCCGGGCGCGAGCGTGTCCCGCGACGAGGGGGGCGCCGAGGCCGCCCGCTTCGGCGTCAAGGCGTCCGGCCACGTCGTGGTGTACGACCGCGGCGGCCGCCGCCTCTTCAGCGGCGGGATCACGTCCTCACGCGGCCACGAGGGCGAGAGCTTCGGCACGCAGAGGATTCATTCGTTGCTGACGACCGGCGCCGCGGACCGCGGGGACGCGCCGGTGTTCGGCTGCGCGTTCGACGACCCGGACCATTCGGACCATGCGGACCATGCGATGAAAGAGGAGTCCTGAGATGAGCGACGTATCGACGGAAGCGGCGGTCGCGGCCATAGTGGCCCGCGCGGCGGACCGCTTCCAGCAGAGCCGGCAGGAGCTGTTCGCGTCACAGGACAGGCTCATGTCGTTCCTGATGGTCGGGCAGTGGATCTTCTCGATGGCGCTGGCCGTCTTCGTGTCCCCCTGGGCCTGGGCCGGCAAGACGCAGACCCTGCACCCGCACGTGTGGGCGGCGGTCGGGCTGGGCGCCGTGCTCAGCAGCATGCCGATCGCGCTGGCCTGGCTGCGGCCGGGATGGGTGGTGACCCGCCACGTGATCGCGGGCGCGCAGATGTTGTGGTCGGCGCTCCTCATCCACCTGAGCGGCGGCCGCATCGAGACCCACTTCCACGTCTTCGGGTCGCTCGGGATCCTGGCCGCGTACCGCGACTGGCCGGTGCTGGTGACCGCGACCCTGGTGGTCGCGCTCGAGCACTTCATCCGCGGCCTCGTGTGGCCCGAGTCGGTCTACGGCATCGCCAACCCCGAGTGGTGGCGGTTCCTGGAGCACGCCTTCTGGGTCGTGTTCGCGGTGGCCTTCCTCGGCCTGCTGTCGAAGCGCGGCAAGGAGGAGATGCTCACGCTGGCAGAGCGCGGGGCGGAGCTGGAAGCCCTGGCGGAGGGCGAGTGGCGCAAGGCCTCGGTCGTCACCCGCGCGGCGTCGTGAGCGGAGGACGGGCGTCATGAGCCTCTTCGGTGGCACCGCGGCTCCTGCGGGCGACGCCTCGGGGCCCTACGACTCGATCGCCTTCGCGGGGCCGCAGGGCGAGCTGAAGAAGCTCACCCGCGCGGAGTTCGAGAAGCTGCCGCTGGTGGACCGCGTGCGGCTGCTCTCGGGCGGCCAGCTCCGGTTCTTCCGCGGCGGCCAGGAGGTCGCCGCCTCCTCGGCCCTGAAGCGGTAGCCGTCTTCTAGCGGCGGAGGAAGCGGTAGTAGACGTCCTGGGATCCCTCCGGTCCCTGTACCCACGCGGCCAGGTAGATGCCGGGTGAGGTCGTGGCCGCCATCTTGTGCGAGTAGCCCTCCGGCAGCGACGCGTTCTCCGTGCCGCTCGCCGTCCCCACGCTGCTGAGCGGCAGGTCGAAGACGCGCGGGCTGCCGGTGCGGGTCGAGAGCCAGAGCGCGGACCAGCGGTCGTCGAGCGTCGCGAACATCGCCGGGAACAGGTTCACGACGTTGGCCGCGTCGCTCGTCACGCGCGTGGGCGGCCGCCAGGCCAGGCCGTCGGCGGACGTCGAATACAGCACGTCCGACTTGTGGTTCAGCCAGGGCAGCGGCTCCGTCGTGTCGTGACGCACCCACACCAGCGAGACCTCCGAGCCGGTGCGCGATGCGAAGGGGAGGTGCTCGTGCTCGCTCGCGCTGCTGACCCCCGCCGCCTTGACCACGGGCGAGAACGCGGCGGCTCCGGGCGCGCGGGAGGCCACGTAGATCTCGCTCGTGCGGTTCGAGGGGTCGCGCAGCGTGCTCACGAAGTAGACGCGCAGCGTCCCGTCGGCCAGGCGCGCGATCGTGGGCACCCAGTCGTCCACGCCCGCCTCCGTCGTCACCGCGACCTCCGTGGCCGGGTCCCACGTGCGGCCGTCGCGCGAGCTGTTGTAGCGGATGTTGCCGCGGAAGAGCGCTTCCCAGCGGAACCAGACCAGGTGGAACGTGCCCTGGTCGTCCTGGACGAGGTGGGGGTTGAAGTCGCCGCCCGCGTGGGTGGTGACGCGGACGGGCGCCGTCCAGTCGTTCCCGTTCGCCGTGCTGGTGACGTAGATGTCGGCGTTGCCGCCGCGATCGGAGAACCAGGCGACGAACATCGTGCCGTCGCGGGCGCGCACGACGCTCGGGTCCTCGTCCTTGGTCGGGCTGCCCGTCGAGAGCAGGCGGGGCTCGGTCGGCACGAACGTGGCCCCGCCCGACGTCGGCTGCGTGGGCTCGCTGGCGGCGCAGGCCGAAAGGGACGCGAGCGCGATCGCGGTCCCGAGACGCGTCAGCGCGTCGCGCTCACTTCGCGTACTGGTCCGCCCCCAGCAGGTGCAGGGACACGTACGGCTCGTCGCCGACCACCCAGCTGTCGTGAGGCGTGTTGACGACGTGGAAGAGGTCGCCGGGCCGCAGCTCGGTGACGCGGCCGTCGTCGAACGCGACCGTCGCCACGCCGGAGACCACGAAGCCCAGGTGGCCGACCCGGCAGCGGGTCTCTCCGATCGGCGCGCCCACGTGCGTGGACCAGCGCCAGCCGGGCTGGTAGGTCGCCCGCCCGATCACCGATCCGCCCACGCGCACCAGCTCGAAGCGGCCCTTCTCGAACGTCCGCACCTCGTCGGGCGAGTCGAAGCGGCGGAGCGTCACGTCGTCGATGGTCATGGACCGGTGCCTCCTCTTCGCGGGATCTGGGAGACCGAAGTATGCGCCCGCCGGGGGTCAGAAGCTCGTGCCGAACGTGAACCGGAAGTCGCGCGCCTTGGCCGGGTCGGAGCCGCGGTTCAGGTTCCACGACTGGATGAGGCGCACGGGCACGTTGAGGACGGGCAGCAGGAAGCGCAGCTCCACACCGGTCGAGGTGCGCAGGCGGCCCAGGTCGATCGGCTCTCCCTCGGCGTACGCTTGACCCGCGTCCACGAACGCGAGCAGCCGCAGCGGGCCCAGGACGTCGAAGGCGTACTCCGCGCTGCCCAGCACGTACTTGTTGCCGCCGATGAGCGTGCCGTTCGCGTCGCGCGGGCCGATGCGCTGGAGGCCCCACCCTCGAACGGTCGTGTCGCCGCCCAGGCGGTAGCGCCGGTCGAAGGGGAGGCTGCTCGGCAGCCGCGCGCCGGGAGTCGCGGTGTCGCCGAACGGCTGCAGCCAGCTGCCTTCCAGGCGCAGGCCGAGCGCGGTGCGCCGGGTGTGGGGCATCCATCCCACCAGCTTCAGGTGCGGCTCCAGGTAGTCGACCGACCCGCCGAGCGGTCCGCCCACGAGGCCGAGGCCGGCGCTGGCCTGGAATCCCCGCCGAGGCAGGATGGGGCTGTCGATCGTGTTGAACGTGAAGGTGGGCGCGAGCCGGCTCTCCTGGCGCTCCGTGTCGAGCAGGCCGAGGTCGACGCCCGGCAGCGCGTGGGGCTCGATGACGGCGAAGCTGTACGCGATGTCGAAGCGCTTGAAGCGTCCGAGCGGCATGCCGAGCGAGGTGCCGAAGCCCTTCGAGTCGACGGTGTAGGCGGGCGCGCCCTCCTCCACCGACCCTTCGTACTCGCTGTGCTGCCGGTGCAGCCGCGCGCCCAGGCTGACGGGCCGCCCGCGGAAGTAGGGCTCGAGCATCGAGATCTCTTCCCGCTGGTACCGCTGGCCGCGCTCGACCTGCACCTCGAACGTCTGGCCGCGCCCGAACAGGTTGCTGGTCGCGAACGACCCGCTGATCGTGGGCCCCAGCGGCCCCGTGGAGGCGGCGGCGGTGAAGGTGGTGCCGTTCCTCTCCTCCAGCGGGAACGTGACGTCGAGCCGGTCGCCCGAGCCCGGCTGCGGCTCGATGCGCGGCGTCTCGACCGTCTTGAAGTACCCGAGCTGGTTCAGGCGCCGCACGGTGTCCCGCAGCCGCGCCGTGTTGAGCACGTCGCCCTCGTTCAGGAAGACCTCGCGCCGCAGCACGAAGTCGCGCGTCGTCTCGTTGCCCGTGAAGCGGATGCGGCCGACGTGGTAGAGCTTGTCCTCGTCGACCGCGACCACCACGTCCACGACGCCGCGCGCCTCGTCGGCGTCGCGATCGGTGCGCGCGGTCATGAAGGGGTAGCCGCGCGCGCCGTACGCCTCGCGCAGCCGCTCGTGTCCCTTGCGGATGCGGGACTCGCGATAGGGCTCGCCCGCTTGCAGCCCGAACAGCGGGCGCACCTGCGTGTCGTCGAAGACGGTCAGGCCGCTGAAGGACAGCGAGCCCATCTCGAAGGGCGCGCCCTCCGTGACCGGGACCTTGAGGTCCACCCACTTGACCGGCTTCCTCTTGAAGAGCCCGATCTCGCCGTCCGCGAACGACGGTGCCGGCTTGCCGACCGAGGCCAGCACGTGCCCGTGGTCCAGGTAGTGCTCCGTCAACCGGCGCTGGTCCTCCTCCCACTTGTCCGCGGTGTAGACGTCGCTGCCCTTGAGCCACGACAGGTTCCAGAAGCCGCGCTCCTTCGTCTTCATGCGCCGCTTGAGCGCGCCGTCGGAGAAAGCCTGGTTGCCCTCGAAGTCCACCTGCCGCAGCCGCGCGCGCAGCCCGTCCGCGATCACGAACGACACCTGCACCCCCGACCCGCCCAGGGGCCGCGTCTCGTGCTTCACCGTCGCGAACAGGTAGCCCTTCTCGCCCAGCATCCTCCGCACCACGTTCTCGGCGCGCCGGGCGCGGCCGGGGTCGAAGAACGTGTCCAGCGGCAGCGCGGCCTGCTCCTTCTTGAGCCGGTCCGCGATGTCCGTGGACGAGAGCTCCTGGCTGCCCTGGAAGTCCACGACGCGGAGGCGCGCCCGCTCCAGCACCCGGAAGCGGACGATGCGCCCCGCCATCCCGTCCTCGACCTCCAGCCGCAGGTCGTCGAGGAAGCCCGTCTCCCACAGCCGGCGGAAGTCGCCCCGCAGGCGGAGCTCGTCGTAGCGGTCGCCCGGCCTGGTGGAGACGTAGAAGAGGTACGAGCCCGCCGGCATCTGGTGCGTCCCGGCGATCTCCACCCGCTCGACCGGCGGGGGGTCCTCGGCGAGGGCCGGCGCGGCCAGGGCGGACGCGAACGAAAGGAGGGCGCGGCGAAGCGACGAGGGCATGGGGGCGCTCCAGCGGTCCGTGGGCGGTCGTCTTCTGCTCGCAGGTTTCGACGCAGCCGGCCGCCCGGCGGTTTCAGCCTTGGAGCCCCCCTTCGGCCGTCAGTGCCAGAGACCGAGGATCGCCCCCATCGCCGTGAACTGCGCCACGTGGTAGCCCGCGTTGATCAGGAACAGGCGCAGCGACTTCGCCTCGAACAGGTAGTTGATCCCGAACGAGGTCGCCACCCAGGCCACGCCCGCCGACCCCCCGGCGAACAACGCGAACGGGAGGGCCGGCCGGGGGCCCAGGAACATCGCCAACACCAGCGACGCCACGAGCGTCAGGGCGAACGACACGCCGAACACCATCCCCGCGTTGCGCGCGCCCAGCTGCTGGTCGGTCAGGCCGGTCTCCTGCTGCCAGGCCTTGCCGAAGAGGGCGGCGGAGTACCAGGCGCCTCCGATCACGAACGCCGCCACCGCCGCCGCCACGACCGCGAAGTAGTTGAGCTGGCCCAGCAGGTTCCCGTCCATGAAAGTCCTCCTTGGGGGGGCGGATCGCCCCTCAGGAGGCCTATTCCGGAACGGAGCCGAGTCCTTTACCCCTGCCTCTCGGTCCCGCAGCTCCAGCACGTCGTGAACTGCGGCTCCAGCTCCTGGCCGCAGTGGACGCAACGCCAGGTCGCCTGCCCCGGGGCCGGCGCGGCCTTCGTGGCCTCGTACTGCTGGACCAGCTCCTGCGCTTCCGCCTCGCGCTCGTCGTCGAGGACCCAGACGGTGGGCCAGGCGTCGACGAAAGGCAGCTCGCCGGAGGCGCCCCACAGGTCCTCGCCGCGGACCGTGACCACGAGCCCCTGCGACTCCAGCAGGTCGCGGACGAAGTGGGCCTCGGTGACGTTCTGGGCGGTGTAGACCTTCTTCACGCGCGAGACCTACGGCCGCTTGACGACCTGTCCTTCCTTCATCACGAAGCTCACCCGCTGGAGCGCCGCCGCGGCGTCCTGGAGCGGGTCGTCCGGTGTAGCGATGATATCGGCGGCCAGGCCGGCGCGGATCGCGCCCCGCTCCTTTTCGACGCCGAGCAGCTTCGCGGGGTTCGTGATCATGAGCCGCAGGATGTCCGCGGGCGACAGCCCTGCCTCGGCGTAGCCCGAGGCGTACGAGGCCGCGAACGAGCCGCGCGTGAAGCCCTCGGGCGCGAAGAAGACGTCGCTGCCGAACGCCAGGGTCACGCCGATGCGGTGGGCGCGCTTCACGCGGTCCATCATCGCCGTGTGGACCGAGTCGGGCATGCCCAGCATGCGCGAGGCGGACAGGGGGAAGTCGGTGCCGACCAGGACCACCCCCCTGGCCTTGGCCAGCTGCAGCGTCTCGTCGTCCATCCAGAAGCCGTGCTCGACCGACGCCACGCCGCCCTCGATGGCGTTGCGCGCGCCGGCCTGCGTCGCGCAGTGCGCCGCGACCTTGAGGCCGGCGCCGGCCGCCTCGGCCACGATGTGGCGGATGTCGTCGGCCGAGTAGATGTAGGGCTGGTCGTCCACCACCAGCTTGATGACGCGGGCGCCGTAGAGGATGTTCTCGCGCACCGCCTTGGTCATCTCGTCGCGCGTGTCCGCATAGAGGTACTCGGGGTTCCCGAGGCCGGGCCGCTCCGGGTGCAGGACGCCGTAGTGCTTGTGGTCCGGATTCCGCGGGTCCTGCAGCCAGCCGGGGATGCGCGGCGGGAACTGGCCGCCCAGCGCGACGATGATGCGGCCGGCGTTCACGATCGTCGGCGCCTGGATCAGGCCCGACTCCTGCGCGCGCCGCAGGTCGGTGTCCGCGTAGTTCCCGGCGTTGCCCACGTCGCGCACGGTGGTGAAGCCGGCCTCCAGCATCGAGCGTCCGTTGGCGACGCCCTGGAGCGCGCGGTACGCGGTGCTGTCGGTCAAGGTGGTCAGCAGCAGCGCGCCGAACACGTCGCGCGGTCCGTCACCGGCCGGCTTGCCGAGCACGGTGCAGAGGTGGCTGTGGCAGTCGAACAGGCCCGGCAGGACGGTGGCGTCCGACAGGTCGACGACGGTCGCGCCGGCCGGGATGGCGACGCCGGCGCCGACCTCCTTGATCGTCCTTCCCTCGACCAGGATCACCTGGTTCCGTGAGGCCGTGCCGGCCGCGGGATCCACCAGCCGGCCGGCCTTGATCGCGACGATCGCGTCCGCCGCCGACGCGGTCGTGGCGACGAGCAGCGCGGCCAGGACCGAAGCGAATCGCTTCATCAACCCTCCTCGTGCGGTGCGCACTATAGTCCGCGGAGGTTCGCGTCCGAAAACGTCCACCGGCGTGCCCGGCGGCCGTCGTATAGTCCCTTGACGAGGATGACGATGCGCTTCACCACCATCGATTCGCCCGTGGGCCCGCTGCGGCTGGTGGCCGACGACGCGGGGCTCCGCCAGCTGGAGTTCCAGGAGGGCCGCACGCCCGGTCCCGTCCCATCCGAGTGGCGCCAGGATGCGCGCGCGCTGGCTCCCGTCGTGCGGCAGCTCGAGGAGTACTTCGCCGGCCGGCGCAAGGTCTTCGACCTCGACCTCGCGCCCGCGGGCACCGAGTTCCAGCGGCGGGTGTGGGAGCGGCTGCTCGAGATCCCGTACGGCGAGACGATCTCGTACGGCACGCTGGCGACGCGCATCGGCAACCCCAAGGCGTCGCGCGCGGTCGGCCTGGCGAATGGCAGCAACCCGATCGCGATCATCATCCCGTGCCACCGCGTGATCGGCAGCAACGGAACGCTGACGGGCTACGGCGGCGGCCTGCCGACCAAGCAGAAGCTGCTGGAGCTGGAGCGCGGCCAGATCCGGCTCGTATGTTGATGCGCGCGCCGTTGCTGGCGCTGCTGGCCGCCGCGCCCGCGATCGCGGCCGACGACGTGCGCCCCGCCGTTCGCGCCTGGCGCCAGGCCAACGAGACCCAGGTGCTGCGGGAGCTCGCCGAGTTCATCGCGATCCCGAACCTCGCCAGCGACGCCGTGAACATCCGGAAGAACGCGGAGCACGCGAGCGCGATGCTCGCGCGTCGCGGCGTGACCACGCGGCTGCTCGAGACGCCGGGCAGCCCGCCCGCTGTTTACGGCGAGCTCAAGGTGCGCGGCGCACGGCGCACCTTGATGGTGTACGCGCACTTCGACGGGCAGCCGGTCGATCCGGCCGCGTGGGCCACGCCGCCGTGGACGCCCACCCTGCGCTCGGGGACGCTCGACGACAAGGCCCTGATCGTCGACCTGGCGGCGCTCGCGCAGCCGATCGGCCCCGAGTGGCGCCTCTACGGACGTTCCGCGAGCGACGACAAGGCGCCCATCGTGGCCGCGATGGCGGCGCTCGACGCGCTGAAGCAGGCGAAGGTCGCGCCCTCCGTGAACCTCAAGTTCTTCCTGGAGGGCGAGGAGGAGGCCGGCTCCGAGCACCTGCGGGCGATGCTGGAGGCGCATCGCGACCTGCTCGCGGCGGACCTGTGGCTCCTCTGCGACGGGCCCGTGCACCAGACGCGCAAGCCGCAGGTGTACTTCGGTGTGCGCGGCGTGATGGGCGTGGAGCTGACGCTGTACGGTCCCGCGCGCGCGCTCCACAGCGGGCACTACGGGAACTGGGCGCCCAATCCCGCGGTCGAGCTGGCGCAGCTCCTCGCGTCCCTCCGCGATGCCGAGGGACGCATCCTGATCAAGGGCTTCGGGGACGACGTGCGGCCGCTGTCGGTCGCCGAGCGCGAGGCCCTGCGATCGGTGCCGCCGGTCGAGGACGAGCTGAAGGCCGCGCTCGCGCTGGGACGCACGGAAGGGGAGGGCGCTTCGTTGCCCGAGCTGATCCTGCGGCCGGCGCTCAACGTCCGCGGCGTCTCGTCCGGCAAGGTCGGGGAGGCGGCCGCGAACGCCGTGCCCACGGAGGCGCAGGCGTCGATCGACTTCCGCCTGGTGCCCGACCAGACGCCGGAGGGCGTGCGGTCGAAGCTCGAGGCGCACCTGCGCGGCCTCGGGTACCACGTCGCACACGAGACGCCGGACGCGGGCACGCGCCGCGCGCATCCGCGGCTCGTGAAGCTGGAGTGGGGCCCCGGCTACAAGGCGGCGCGCACGGCGCTCGACCATCCCGCGGCGCTCGCGCTCGTCCGCGTGCTGGAGGGCGGCGCGGAACCGATCATCAAGCTGCCGACGCTGGGCGGCAGCGTGCCCATGCACCTCTTCGGCGACGTCACCGGAGCCCCGGTCGTCGGCCTGCCGATCGTGAACCACGACAACAACCAGCACGCGGCCAACGAGAACGTCCGCATCCAGAACCTGTGGGATGGGATCGAGGCGTTCGCGGTGGTGTTCGCGGGGCTGGAGCAGGCCTGGCCCGCCCGCCGCTGAGCCCGTCGCTCCCTTCTCACCCGTCGAGAAGCCGGGCGGCGGCGGGTCCACCCGCCTGGTGACGATGACCTCGTAGCCCACGAACGTGACGGGCGCGCGGGTGATCGACTGGGTCACCGGTTCCCAACGGACCACCGCGTCCTCGGGGGCGCCCGCACGAAGAGAGCGCCGGAGGACCCGGGATACGGCAACTCGCCCCGGGGCGAGTCGCTTCGAGTGCTACTTGAAGGCGCATCCTCGCGGGGTCTCCGCAGCCTGCTCGATCAGCGCTCGCCCCACTTGAGCTTGGTCCGCAGCACCTCGAAGTAGTCGCGGCCCGGAGCCTTCACGAGCCGCAGGATCCGTTCGCTGCGGGTCACCGTCACGCGGTCGTCGCCGAGCATCGGCACGCCCCCCTGCCCATCGAACGAGACATGCACGTCGCCCTCGCGCGCTCGCCGGAGCCGTACCTCGACCTCGGCGGCGTCGCCGATCACGAGGGGGCGGTGGGTCAGCATGTGGGGACTGATCGGAGTCAACACCATCGCGCTCAGGGCCGGGTGCACGATCGGGCCGCCCGCCGCGAGGTTGTAGGCGGTCGAGCCGGTCGGGGACGACACGATGAGACCGTCCGCGCGGAACGAGGAGACGAACACCCCGTCGACACTGACGTCGACCTCGATGATCCGGGCGAGGGCGGCCTTGGCGACGACGACGTCGTTCAGGACCTCCGCGGCCGCGCGCTCCTCGGCGCCCCGGCGCAGCACGGCTCGCAGCAGCCGCCGGTCCTCGGAGCGGTAGGTCCCCTCCAGGAGCCCGGTCAACGTCCGGTACAGCTCCGGCAGCGTGATCTCGGTCAGGAAGCCCAGCGCCCCGAAGTTGACGCCCAGCACCGGGGCCGGCTTCTTGAGCAGCCGGCTGGCGCGGAGCAGGGTGCCGTCGCCGCCCAGGACGACGAGGGCGTCCACGGCCGCGCCCACCTCCAGGCCCGAGGCGCGCCGGCATCCAGAGGGGAGCGCGCCGTCCGCGAGCGCGGCCGTCTTCTCCTCCAGCCAGACCTCGATGCCGCGCGATCGCAGCCATTCGGCGAGCTGGCGCAGCAGGCCCGCCGCATCGGCGAGGTCCGGCCGGGCCACGATCCCGATCGCGTTCATGGATGCACCGCGGCCCTCATCATCGCATCGAACGCGGGCGGCGCCAGCGGCGCCGCGCCGATCGCCAGGTGGAGGAAGAACTCGCGGTTGCCCTCCGCCCCCGTGATGGGGGAGGGGCACGCTCCGCGCACGGCGTAGCCCAGCGCGTCCTGGGCCTCGGCCGCCACCGCCCGCAGCGCGCCCAGGTGCAGCTCGGGATCGGTCACCAGCCCCCCTCGTCCCACCTGCCGCCGGCCCACCTCGAACTGCGGCTTGACCAGCACCACGGCGTCCGACGCGGGTGCCAGGACGGAACGCAGGGCAGGCAGGATCTTCGCCACCGAGATGAACGACACATCCACGACCGCGATCCCGCACGGCTCCGGGACCTGCGCGGGCGACAGCTCGCGCGCGTTCACCTTCTCCAGCACCACCACCCGCGGGTCCGCGCGCAGCTTCTCGTGCAGCTGGCCGCGCCCGACGTCCACCGCGTAGACGCGCACGGCGCCGCGGGCCAGCATCACCTCGGTGAACCCGCCCGTCGACGCGCCCACGTCGACGGCCACGCGGCCCGCGGGATCCACGGCGAAGCGGTCGAGCGCTCCCTCCAGCTTGAGCCCGCCGCGGCCGACGCGTTCCGGTCCCGCCAGGACCTCGATGGCCGCGTCCTCGCGCACGGGCTGGCCCGGCTTGCGCGCGGGCGCGCCGTCCACCCGCACCCGGTTCGCCATCACCAGCGCCTGCGCCTTCTCGCGGGACTCGGCCAGGTCGCGCTCGACCAGCGCCACGTCGAGGCGGGTCTTGCTCACGCCCTCCGGTCCACGATCAGGTCGGCCAGCTCCGCGAGCAGCGCCCCGCGCGGCCCCAGCGGTGCGAGGGACTCGTGCGCCTCCCTGCGCAGCCGCGCCGCCAGCGCGCGCGACCGCTCGAGGCCGTGGATCTTCACGTACGTGGCCTTGTCGGCCGCGGCGTCCTTGCCGGCGGTCTTGCCGAGCGTCTCGGCCTGCTCGGTCGCGTCCAGCACGTCGTCCACCACCTGGAAGGCCAGGCCGATCGCGGACGCGTAGGCGCCGAGCGACTCCAGGTCGGCGGGGCCCGCGCCGCCCAGGATGGCGCCGCCACGCACGCAGGCGCCGAGCAGCGCGCCCGTCTTCGCGCGATGCAGCCGCTCCAGCCCCGCGGCGTCCACGTCGCGGCCCTCGGACTCCAGGTCGTCCACCTGCCCGCCGATGAGGCCGGTCGTGCCGCAGGCCTCGCCCAGCGCCGCGGTGGCGTCGAGCCGGCGGCGCACCCGCGCCGCGTCCCAGTCCGCGGGCACGTCCGCCATCAGGTGGAACGCGCGCGTCAGCAGCGCGTCGCCGGCCAGGATGGCGATGGCCTCGCCGAACACCTTGTGCGACGTCGGCCGGCCGCGTCGGAGGTCGTCGTCGTCCATGGCCGGCAGGTCGTCGTGCACGAGGCTGTAGGTGTGGATCAGCTCCACCGCGCACGCGAGCGGCATCACCTCGTCCTCGCTCCCGCCCGCGGCGGCGCCGGCCGCGAGGGCCAGCAGCGGGCGCACCCGCTTGCCGCCCGCGAGCAGGCTGTAGCGCACCGCGCGGTGGATGGTCTCGGGCCAGGCCGTCTCGGGAGGCAGCGCGTCCGCGAGCGCGCGCTCCACCCGCTCGCGCAGCCGCGTCAGCTCCGGGCTCACTGAGCGAAGGGCTTCTTGCGGGGCTTGCCCGCCTCGTCCAGCATCAGCTCGCCGCGCGCGTCCTTCATCAGCAGCTCGATGCGCCCTTCGGCCTCCTCCAGCTTGCCGTGGCAGAGGCGCGAGAGCTTGATGCCCTGCTCGTAGAGCACGAGCGACTCCTCGAGCGGCAGCTCGCCCTTCTCCAGCCGCTGCACGATCTCCTCCAGCTGCTTGAGGGCCGCCTCGAACGTCGGTGTCTCGTCTGCGCTCACTCGTCCGCCTTTCCCGGTGCCGTCACGCGCGCACGCAGCGCGCCTTCGTGGAGCCGCACGTCGATCGTGTCGCCCGGCGCGACCTGGTCCGCCCGCTGCACCAGCGCGCCCCGCTCGTCGAACACGAGCGCGTACCCGCGCTGCAGCACGGCCAGCGGCGACAGGCTCTCCAGCTTCCCGACCGCTTTCGCCAGGTCGCCCCCCTGCGCGCGCAGCCGTCCGCGCAGCGCGTCTTCCAGCCGGCGCGCGTGGTCCGCGATGCGCTCGCGCCGCGCGGCGGCCAGGCGGTCCCAGCGCAGCGCCTCCAGCCGGTCCGCGCTGCGCCGGCGCCGGTCGCCCGCCTGCTCGATCCGCCGGCGCACGCCCGTCTCGGCCCGGCGCGAGAGGTCGTCGACGCGCTGGGCATAGGTCCGCAGGCGCCCGCGCTCCGCCTCGAACACGCGGTGCGAGCGCACGGCGTCCACCCGCGCGCGCGTCCGCTGCAGGCGCATGGCCGCCGCCGCGTCCAGCCGGCGCGTGAGCGCGTCGATGCGCGCGGCCATGTCCTCCTTGGCCTGCACCACGCGCTCGGCGCCGGCCGAGGGCGTGGGCGCGCGCTGGTCCGCCACGAAGTCCGCGATCGTGAAGTCCGTCTCGTGGCCGACGGCGGACAGCGTGGGGATGCGCGAGGTGGCCAGCGCGCGCGCGACCATCTCGTCGTTGAACGGCCACAGGTCCTCGAGGCTCCCGCCGCCCCGCGCGACCATCAGCACGTCGACGCTCTTGAAGCGGTTGAGCGCGCGGATGCCCTGCACGATCTCGTAGGCCGCCTCGGGGCCCTGCACGCGCGCGGGGTAGACGAGCACGCCCAGGTTCGCGTAGCGGCGCTCGAGCACGCGCAGGATGTCCTGGATGACGGCGCCGGTGGGGGAGGTCACGATGCCGATGCAGCCGGGCAGCATGGGCAGCGGCCGCTTCCTCGCGGGATCGAACAGCCCTTCCTTCGAGAGCTTCTCCTTCAGCTCCTCGAAGGCCTGCTGCAGCGAGCCGACGCCCAGCGGCTCCAGCACCTCCACCGAGATCTGGTAGTCGCCGCGGGGCGCGTAGACCTTGATGCCGCCGCGCGCCAGTACGCGCATGCCGTCCTTCGGCTTCCACTTGACGAGCCGGGCGGCCGTCTTCCAGACGACGGCCCGGATCTGCGCGCGGTCGTCCTTGAGCGAGAAGTACCAGTGGCCCGACGCGGCCTGGTTGAGGTTCGAGATCTCGCCCTCGACCCAGACGTCGAAGAACTCCGTCTCCAGGACCCCCTGCAGGCGGTCGGTCAGCTCGGTGACGGAGAGGGCGCGCCGCTTGCCGGGCAGCGCGCGCGCCGTCTCGCCGAAATCGAGCCCCTTCTGCTCCATCGTCATCCTCGGCGATTCTAGCGCGCGTTGCGGCGCCGCCCGGTCCTGCCTAGAGTTCCCTCCATGCCGAGGACGGCGTGATCCTGGAGGTCGTCGCGCTCGCATTCGCCGCGGGCGGGGGCCTGATGATCGGGCTGGGCGCGCGCCAGCGGGCCGCCCTGGTGCGCACCTGGCTGGGTGCGGCGGAGAGGTGCGGGCTCGCCGCCGTCGCCGTCCGCCGCGGCCACCTCGGCTGGCAGACGAGGCTCGAAGCGGAGCGCGGGCCGCTCCGGGTGCGGCTGCGGCTGGTGCGCCTCATGAGCGTCCAGCAGCCGGCGACGCGCATCGTCGTCGAGGGGCTGCCCATGGACCTCGAGCTGCGGCTCGAGGACCCGGACGACCCCGTCTCGCAGGCGCGGCGCCGACGACGCGTGCCCGTGGGAGACGAGAAGTTCGACCATGACCTCTCGATCGACGGCCCGCGGCTGCAGGCCCTCGCCCTGCTCGACGCCGCGACCCGCGACCGCGCCCGCGCCATCTTCCTGGCGGGCGTTCCGGGGATCCCGAGGTTGTGGTCGACCACCAGCGCGGAGCCCCCCGTCAGCGCGACCCTCTCACGCGGCCGGCTCACCGTGGACCGGTATGCCGGCTACCGGCCGGAAGTCCTGGCGCAGGCGCTGGAGGAGGTGCTCGTCTTCGCCGAGGGCCTGCTCGCGCCGCTTCCCATCGAGGAGAAGGCGGCCGCGAACGTGCGCGACGACCCCGAGCCGGGCGTCCGCCTCAACAACCTGCGCGAGCTGCTGGCCGTGAGCCCGAGCCACCCGGCGACGGACCAGGCGCTGCGCGCGGCCGCGGCGGACGGCGACGAGCAGGTCCAGCTCGAGGCGGCGATCGCGCTCGGCTTCGAGGGCCGCGCCACGCTGCTCGAGATCGCCTCCCGCGAATGGTCCGGCGACGCCTGCGCGGCCCGGGCGATCCAGGCGCTGCGCTCCGCCCTGCCCGTGGAGCAGGCCCGCATGCTGCTCGCGCGTGCGCTGCGCGCGCGGCGGCCCGAGACCGCTGCCGCCTGCGCGGAATCGCTGAGCCGTCGCACCGCCGAGGACGTCGAGACGTTCCTGCGCATGGCGGGCCTCGAAAGGGGGATGGTGGCGGTGGCCGCGGCGCGCGCGCTGGGCCGGGTGGGCGGCCTGCCCGCGTTGGCGGTCCTCCGCGAGCTGCGGGACCGGCTCTCCGACGACGACGAGGTCCAGCGTGCCGTGCGGGAGGCGATCGGCGCGGTCCAGGCGCGCACGTCGGGAGCGCTGCCGGGCCAGCTCTCGCTCGCGGACGACCACCGGTCGGGCCAGGTGAGCCTGACGAACGACGAGGCTGGCCGGGTGTCGCTGCCTGAGGTCGAGCGAAGATGACCGGAGGACCGTGTACAGGTTCACGCTGAACAGCCTCGCCGCGATCGCCCGCATCTTCTTCGGCGACGCGAAGTACGACCCGCAGCGGGAGCGACACCCGTATCAGCTGTGGGCGCACGCCGCGGCGCAGTGCGGCGTCGAGAACATCGTCAGCCGGCGCCTGTCGCTCCTCGCGCCCCCGCGCATCGAAGGCGCGCGCCCGCCGCTCTCGGTCAGCATCTGGCCGGCGGGCTCGGCCGGCTCCGCCAGCGCGCGCATCTTCGTGCGCGGCGCCGCGAAGGGGATCGAGCTGCGGCACGAGTCGCTGCGAACGGGCGCCACGCGCATGCTGGGCGGCTCCGAGCTGACGCTGGGCGACCCGTACTTCGACGACCGGTTCTTCCTGAGGGGGGAGCCGCTCGTGATCCGCGCCTGCTTCGATGCGGCCACGCGGGCCCTGGCGCACGAGCTGTTCGGCCCGCGGCCGTCGATGGCGCGCGAGGTGCTGGGCACGGAAGACCACGTGATCGGCGTCGCGGACGGCGTCGTCGAAGCGCGCTTCGTGGACCGCGGGTATCCGCACGCGCCGGTCACGCCGAGCGAGCAGCTGGGGCGCGCGCTCGCCTTTGCCGAGCGGCTCTCGCCCGACGAGCTCGAGACGCGGGTGGCCGCGGTGGCGCACGACGACCCGCTGACCGAGGTGCGCCTGGCTGCGCTCCAAGCCCTGCAGGCCGAGCGGCCGGAGCATCCGGCCACCGCCGGTGCGCTCGAGGCCGGTCGCGTGGACGTCGACCCGCGGGTCCGCCTGGCGGCGGCGTCGATGCTCGGCGTGGTGAACGGGGGGCGCGACACGCTGCTGGCGCTGGCTTCGGACGAAACCATCGCCGACAGCGTCTCCGCGCACGCGATCACGGAGCTCCGGTCGCACCTGGCGCCCGAACCCGCGCGCACGATTCTCGGCGCCGCGCTGCGCGCGCGGCGCCTGGAGACCGCGGCGGCCTGCGTCGAGCGCCTGGGCCGCAGCGGGGAGGACGCCGGCCTGGTCGCCCGCGTGCTCGAGCGGGAGGGCGGGGCGCTGGCGACCGCCGCGGCGCGCGCGCTGGGCCGCTGCGGCACC
>JAICEW010000058.1 GCA_025923995.1 Vicinamibacteria bacterium
CCGAGGACTGGAGGCCCCAGATGCCGAGCTCCCGGTCGTAGCCGATGTTCGTGCGGACGAGCGCGGGGTACTTGTACTCGGGGTCGATCACGTCGATCTCGTTGTTGAACGAGCCGGCATTGGCGCCCGTGACGGTCGCGGGCTGGTTGAACGGGTCCGCCACGAACGGGATGCGGTTGGCCGCGTTGAAGGCCGCGCCGATGCGGCGGAACTCGATGCCGGTGTTGCCGAACTGGTTGGAGAGCCAGACGTAGGGCGTGCGGCCGGTGAACAGGCCGACGCCGCCGCGCACCTGCGACTTGCCGTCGCCCGCGACGTCCCAGTTGAACCCCGCGCGCGGCGACCACATCTTCGGGGCCGGCACCACGTCGGTGGCGTACCCGAAGTTCGCGATGGCCGCCGGGTTCGCGGTCGGCTTGTCCGGGAAGCTGGGGATGTCGAGGCGCACGCCGTAGGTGAGCGTGAAGCGCGGGTTCACGCGCCACAGGTCTCCGGCGTAGAAGCCGAACTGGTTGACGCTGAACTCGGCGGCCTGCTGCCGGTCGCCGGTGAGGGAGAAGCTGTAGTCGTACTGCTGCGCGAAGCCCGCCTGCAGGTTGTCGAGGCTGCTGAACCGGTAGGTCCCGAAGTTGTCGCGGATGAAGAGGTTCCGGAAGCTGAAGAACTCGTTGTGCGTCCCGATCGTGAACGAGTGGTTGCCCCGGATCATCGTGAAGTCGTCGGTGATCTCGAGGATGTCCTGGTCCAGCGCGTTCGCGGTCGAGAAGTTCTCGCGCCCCGCGCGGAGCGACCCGCCCCCGGACACGTCCACCAGGACAGTCGGGAACTCGTTGACGCCGTCGCGGTTGTCGCGGACGGTCTGGTACGTGACGCGCAGCTCGTTGACCGAGCCGCTGCCGAACGTGCTGTTGAGCTGCGCCACGGACGAGTTGGTCGTGTCGCGGAACTGGTAGAAGTAGTCGGGGAAGGGGTAGACGGTGCTGGTCGGGAAGCCGATGTCGTTGCTGCTCTTCACGTAGTTGTGGCGCAGCGACAGGCGGTGGCGCTGGTTGAGGTTCCAGTCCAGCTTGGCCAGGAACTTGTCGTTCGGCGTGTCGCGGATGAACTCGGACGTGCCGCCGGGATCGTAGCCGTACTGGTTCTGCAGGATGCTCAGGAAGCGCGCCGCCTCCGCCTGCCGCCCGAAGGCCTGGCCCGACTGCCCGTCGATCGACCAGCCGGACGGGCGGTCCTTGCGGCCGAAGTCGATGTTCGTGAAGAAGAACACCTTGTCGCGCAGGATGGGCCCGCCCAGGCTGGCGCCGTACTGCTTGTCGTCGAAGGTCGCGATCGGCCGATCGTTCGGACCGTCGCCGACCAGCCCCTCGCTGCGGAAGAAGTAGTAGGCGGTGCCGTGGAACTCGTTGGTGCCGCTGCGGGTGATGGCGTTGAGGCCGCCGCCGGAGAAGCCGCCCTGGCGCACGTCGTAGGGCGAGACCACGAGCTGCAGCTCCTGCACCGCGTCGATCGAGACCGGCTGCGCCTCCGTCTGGCCGCCCGGCGTGCCGGAGTCGGCCAGGCCGAACAGGTCGTTGTTGACCGCGCCGTCGATCTGCACGTTGTTGTAGCGCGTGTTGCGGCCGGCCACCGAGAGCGCGTTCGCGCCCGAGCCGTCGCCCGAGCCCTGCGAGTTGAAGAAGGGCGACAGGCGCGCGAAGTCCTCGATGCCGCGCGTGACGGTGGGGAGCGCCTCGATGGCCTCCTCTCCCACGTTGGAGGCGGCGCCGGTGGCCGCAGGCGAGATGAGGCTGCCGCCCTCGGCGACCACCTCGACCGTCTCGGTCATGGTCGAGACGCGCAGGGTGAAGTTGACGGCGGTCTGGCCGCCCAGCACCACGCTGACGCCCGACTGCTTGTCGGGCGAGAAGCCCGACAGCGTCGCGCTCACGGAGTACGGCCCGCCCGCGCGGACGTTCAGGATGGAGAAGGCTCCCTCGGACCCGCTCACGGTCGAGTACTTCGAGCCCGTGGGCTCGTGCGTGGCGTCGACCGTCGCGCCCGGCACCCCGGCTCCGCTCTCGTCCACCACGCGCCCGGTCAGGGCGCCGGTCGTCACGGACTGCGCCGCCGCCCAGGGCGCGATGCCCAGGAGCAGCGCGAGAGCCACCCCCCACACCGGCCGCAATGCCTTGTTCAGCATGTCTCTCGATCCTCCGAAGCTCGCTCGTTCCCTGAGAACGGGTACCGTTGCACTTCTGCTCGGGTCAGCATGCCCCTCGCGCGGACCGGCTCCGTGACTTCCGCGCGGCGCCGCCGTGATGAAGCGCTGATGACGATGTGGCAAGGAATGATGTGCGCCTGAGCCACCGTGGCCGCGCCCGGGGCGGAGGGCGCCCGGTGACGAGGATGACGGGCTCCTTTTCGGCCGGGAGTCTAGTCCCGCCGGGGGAGCCGCGTCAACGATGATGATGCGCTCGCAGGCGGCCCCATCGAGCCCTTCGGCGGCGCGCGCCTGGCCCGTATAATGCCCGCTTCGCGGAGGTGGGGCCTGATGAAGATGCTTTTGTCGCGTGACGTGATCGCGGCCCGGGTGCAGGAGATGGGCCGGCAGATCGCCGCGGACTACCAGGGCCGCGAGCCCCACCTGGTGGGCGTGCTCAAGGGCGCGTGCCCGTTCGTGACCGACCTCGCCCGTTCCATCGAGCTGCCGCTCACGATGGACTTCATCGCGCTATCGTCCTACGGTGCCGCCACCAAGTCCTCCGGCGAGGTGAAGCTGGTGAAGGACCTGGACCAGGGCCTGGAGGGCCGCGACCTGCTGGTGGTGGAGGACATCGTCGACACCGGCCTCACGCTCAACTACCTGCTGAACGTGCTGCGCGCCCGCGGCCCGCGGACGCTCAAGGTGGCCGCGCTGCTGTCGAAGCCGTCGCGCCGGCTCGTGCAGGTGGGTGTCGACTACATCGGCTTCACGATCGAGGACCTGTTCGTCGTGGGGTACGGCCTGGACTACAACGAGAAGTACCGCAACCTGGCCGACATCGTCGTCTATGGCGGGTGAGAAGGGCCAAGGGCCCGAACCACGGACGGCGAGCGGAGCCGAATTCACTTCGGCGGAGCGAGCGGGGGGGGGCCTAAGGGGGGGACGCGACGGAGCGGCCCCCCCTACGCGATACGTCCTCGGCATCGATGCCGGCGGGACGAAGAGTGTGGGCCTGCTGGCGGACGAGACGGGCCGCGTCCTGGGCGAGGCCCGCGGCGACGGCGCCAACCTCTACACGCACGGCGAGCTGCACGTCGAGAAGGTGTTCGACGGGATCATCGAGACGTTCGCGAACGACCATCCCATCTCCGCGGTCTGCGTCGGCATCGCGGGCGTGGACCGCCCGTACGACGAAGGGGTGATCCGCAACGTGCTGCGCCGGCTCGGTCACCGCCGGAACGCGCGCGTCGTGAACGACGCGGTGATCGCGCTGACCGCGGGCGCGCCGGAGCGGTTCGGCATCGTGGTGCTGGCCGGCACCGGCTCCATCGCCTACGGCGCGGCCCGGGACGGGCGCACCGCGCGCTCGGGCGGGTTCGGGTCGCTGCTGGCCGACGAGGGCTCGGGGTACTGGCTCGGGCACCAGGCCCTGCGGGCCGCCGTCCGCGCGTCCGACGGACGCGGCCAGCCCACGCGGCTCAAGGACCTCGTCTTCGCGTCGCTGGGCGCCGCGTCCATGGCGGACGTCATCCCCAAGGTCTACGAGCAGGCGATGCCCAAACACGGCATCGCGGCGCTGGCGCCGCTGGTCGAGCAGGCGCGCGCGGAGGGCGACGCGGTGGCCGCGGAGATGATCCGCCGCGGCGGAGCGGAGCTGGCGCTGGCCGCGGGCGCGGTGGCGCGCGCCCTGGGGCTGGGCGGCGAGCCGTTCCCCGTCGTCCTGGCCGGCGGCGCCTTCAAGGCCTGCCCGTCGCTGGTGGGCACGGTCGTCGACGCGCTGGACATGCCCGCGGCCCGCCCCGCCCCGCTGACGGTCGAGCCGGCCCTGGGCGCGGTCGCGCTGGCGCTGGAGATGCTCGCTGCGTGAGAATCGGGAGCTGACGTGGCCTCGAAGCGCCTGATCGTGAACGCGGACGACTTCGGCCGGACGTCCGGCATCAACCGCGGCATCGTGGACGCGCACCGGCGCGGCATCGTGACGAGCGCGACGCTGATGGTCGCCTACGAGCCGGCGGCGGAGGCGATCGCCCTGGCGGGCGAGAACCCCGGCCTGGGCGTCGGCCTCCACCTCGCGTTCACGGGCGGGCCACCGGTGCTGCCTCCCGAGCGGCTCCCCAGCCTCGTCGACGGCGCCGGACGGCTGCCGGCCAAGCCCGAGGGGCTGGGCCGGGCCAAGCCGGCGGAGGTGCTGGCCGAGGCGCGCGCGCAGCTCGCGCGCTTCCGCGAGCTGGCCAAGGGGGACCCCACCCACTTCGACAGCCATCATCATTCGCACCGCACGCCGGCCGTCCTGGAAGCGGTGCTGACGCTGGCCTGGGAGACGGGCCTCCCCGTGCGCAGCGCGTCGAAGGACATGCACCAGCGCCTCCAGCGCGAGGGCATTCCCACGACCGACGCGTTCATCGAGGACTTCTACGACCAGCAGGTCCTGCTGGAGTCGCTGCTCGCGATCGTGGACGGGATCGCCCCGGGCACCACCGAGCTGATGTGCCATCCCGCGGTGGTGGACGACGAGCTGCGGCGCAGCAGCGGCTACTCGGACATGCGCACGCGCGAGCTGGAGCTGCTGACGCACCGCGAGGTGCGCCAGGCCGTCCAGGCCATGGGGATCAGGCTGATCCACTTCGGGGAGCTGGGCGCGTCGTGAGGCGCGGGTCGCGCATCGGCGTCGCCCTCGCGGCGCTGCTCGGCGCCGCCGCGGAAGAGGCCATCGGCGCGGGGCGCAGCCCCGACATCCGCGTGCGGCTGCGGATCGCCGACGATGCCGTGGCCGGCACCGGGGACTCGGTCCGCGACGTGCGCGAGATCCTGCGCGAGGGCAAGGGCCCGGACGGCCTGGTGGAGGCGCCGCCCGAGGGCGAGACCGACCTCATGCTGGTCGTCACCCACCGCGCGTCCGGCATCTTCGGTGCGGCCCGGCGGTCCGGCGACCCGAGCGGCGGCAACATCTCCTACGTCCTGCAGGGCCTCCTGGTCGACGGCCGGCGGACCACCCCCGTGACCGGCCGCGGGATCGTCTGGCGTCAGGCGGCGCTCGAGCTGCTGGAGGCCGTCGGATCGTATGCGGAGGACGCGCGCCATCCGCTGCTGCGCCGTCGAGCCGACTGGCCCGCGGTCGGCTTCGAGTTCGAGGCGCTCACGAAGGAGCACCAGAAGGAGATCGGCGCGAAGGGCGGCGCCGTGGTGGTCACGGAAGTGGCGCCCGCGGGCCCGGCCGCCAGCGCGGGCCTGCGCGCGGGCGATGCGATCGCGAAGGCAGGCGGCCGCAAGATCGACAGCGCCGGGGACCTGGCGCGGGCCCTCTACGCCGCCGAGCCCGGGGCGTTCCCGCTCGAGGTCGCGCGCGACGGAGGCCGGCGCGCGGTCAGCGTGATGGTTCCCTGAATCGGCGGTAACGCGGCCGGCTCCCGCGCCGCCATTGCTCCCGAAGCCGCACGCAACGCTTCGGGAGGCTCCATGTCGAAGTCGATCCTCGCCCTCGCCGCGCTCGTCTGGGCCGCGGCCGCGGAGGGCGCCGTGTTCACCGTCGGGCCGCACGGGGCGTACCTGAGGCTCCAGGACGGCCTGGACGCGGCGGCGCCGCTCGCCGGATCGCACGAGGTCCGGATCGAAGCGGGGGTCCACACGGATCCGGTCGAGCTGTACGACTGCTGCGCCGGCCGGGTGGTGGTGAGCGGCGGGTGGGACGACACGTTCACGTCCCCCTCGGGAGGCACGACGGTGCTGGACGGGCTCGGGACCCATCGGGTGCTGGACCTGTTCGTGCGGCGCGGCGAGCTGAGCCTGCGGAGCTTCACGGTCCGCGGCGGGTACGTGGAGACCATCCCGCACGCGACGGCGAGCACGTTCGGGGCGGGCCTCGACGGACGCGTCCGGGGCAGCGGCGTCCTGGAGCTGTCCTTCGTCACCTTCGTCTCGAACCGGATCCACGCCGCCATCCTCGAGCCCTCGTCGGCCATCGGCGCCGGAGCCGCCCTGGACGTCTTCGAGAGCGGCCAGCTGCGGATGCTGAACACCACCTTCAGGGCCAACCTGATCACGGAGGGTCCGGGCGCGGACCTCGTGGCCGGCTTCGGTGCAGGAGCCTGGGTGAGCCTGCGCGGCAAGGGCCAGGCGGACGTGCGGCGGAGCACGTTCCGGGAGAACCGGCTCGAAGGAGACGGGTACGTGGGCGGAGCCGGCCTCCACGTGGCGAGCCGCACGGTCGAGTCGGTCGCGCAGGTGCGCGAGAACGTCTTCACGAAGAACCTCGTCGTGGTGGCTCCGGAGGGCACGCCGGCCGCGTCGGGCCTCAGCGTCGAGGCCAGGGGCGCCACGTCGAGGGTGGTGGTCGAGGCCCGTCGCAACCGGTTCGCCACCAACCGCGGCGGGGCGCAGGTGAACCTGTTCGCCTACGGTGGCGCGGGGATCGTCGCCGGAGATTCGCTGGTGGCGGCCGGGACGCACGACGGGATGACCGCGCAAGCGCTGGCCGGCTCCGCCGTGCGCCTGGTGAACCTCACGAGTGTCGGCAACGCCGGGGCGGGCGTGCGCGCGACCGGCGTCGGCTCGGTCTTCAACTCGATCGCGTTCGGCAACACGCCCGAGACCGTGCTGGGCGCGTCGGTGACGCGCGGCTTCAACCTGGAGGGCGTCGACCCGCTCTTCGCGCCCGGCAGCGGGTATCTCTTGAGCGCGGCCTCCCCGGCCCGGGATGCCGGCACGAACGCGCCGCCGGGCGACCTGGGGTCCCTCGATCTCGACCTGGGGCCTCGCGTGGTGGGACCGCGCGTGGACGTCGGCGCGGACGAGTTCAAGCCCTGAAGGGCTGGCGAGGTCCTCGGCCGCCGACCGCGCGGCGCACGTGACCGCGCGCGCGTGAGAGGCGCCGGCGGGCCTCCGCGGCGGAGACGTCCAGCAGGCCCATGACGATCGCGATCTTGGGCTCGCCGCCGGCCGCGCCCAGCAGGCGCTCGGCCTCGGCGGGCGGGACGCGCGCGGCAGCCGAGACGATGCGGCGCGCGCGGTCCACCAGCTTGGCGGAGCTCTGCTTGAGGTCGACCATCAGGTTCCCGTAGGCCTTGCCCAGGCGGACCATGGCCGCGGTGGTGATCGCGTTCAGGACCGCCTTGGTGGCGGAGCCGGCCTTGAGGCGGGTCGAGCCCGTGAGGACCTCCGGGCCGGTCGGGATCGCGATCACGACGTCCGCCATCGCGCGCAGTCCCGGCCGGGGCGCGCACGTGACCAGCACCGTCGCGGCCCCCCGCGCGCGCGCCGCCGCCAGCGCGCCACGCACGAACGGCGTGACCGAGCTGGCGGAGATGCCGATCAGCAGGTCCCGCGCGGACGCACGCCGCCCCTCGCGCCGCCCCACGTCCTCCCGATCCTCGGCACCTTCCACGGCCCGGAACACGGCGCCCTCGCCCCCGGCCATGACGCCCACGATCCGCTCGGGCGCGGTGCCGAACGTGGGAGGGCACTCGGCCGCCTCGAGGATGCCCAGCCGCCCGCTGGTGCCCGCGCCCATGAAGAGGATGCGCCCGCCGCGCTCGAGCGCGCGGGCCGCCAGCGTCGCGGCTCGCGCGACGGCCGGCGCGACCCTCGCGGCCGCCTGCAGCGCCCGCCGGTCCTCGTCCAGCAGCAGCGCGACCACGCGCGACGTCGGCAGGCGGTCCAGGTCCCGGCTGCGCGGGTTGCGCGACTCCGTCAGGAGCCGGGACCAGGGTGCGGCGGCGCGCGGGCGAGGCTTCTTCACGGCCTGGCCAGGCTGCGGCGGACCTGGTCGCGCATCCGTTGGGCCTCCCCGATCACCTCGGCCTCGCGCAGCGTCGTGACCCGTCCGTCGTCCAGCAGGACCCGTCCCTCGACGACGACCTGCCGCACGTCGGCGCCCTTGGCGGCGTAGACGAGGTGCGAGACGGGATCGTAGACCGGCACCACGCGCGCGTGGTCGAGCCCGACCACGACCAGGTCCGCGCGCTTGCCGGCCTCCAGCGAGCCGATGCGGTCCTCCATCCCCAGCGCGCGGGCGCCGCCGAGCGTCGCCATCTCCAGCACCGCCGCGGCCGGGGCGTTGGTGGGATCGCCCGTCGCGTGCTTGCTCAGCAGCGCGGCCGTCAGCATCTCCTCGAACATGTCGAGGTCGTTGTTGCTGGCGGCGCCGTCCGTGCCCAGGCCGAGCCGCAGTCCTTCCTTCAGCATCTCCGCCACCGGTGCGACGCCCGCGGAGATCTTCATGTTGCTCTGCGGGCAGTGCGCGACGCCCACGTCGGACTGCTTCAGGATCGCGCGGTCGGACGCGGTGAGCCAGACGCCGTGCGCGCCCACGACGCCCTTGCGCAGGACGCCCAGGTCGCGCAGGTGCTCCGTCGGCGTCTTGCCGTACCGCTCGCGCACCTGGCGCTGCTCGTCCGGCGACTCCGAGAGATGGATGAGCACCGGCGCGCCGTAGCGGTCGGCCAGCGCGCGGGCGGCCTGGATGTCCTCGGGGCTCGTGAGGTAGGGCGAGTGCGGCGCGACCGCGGCCGTGACCAGCGGGTCGCCCTTCCAGCGCTCCAGGAAGCGCTCGCTGTAGGCGAGCGCGTCCTTCGTGGTCGGGTGGTCCGGCGCGGGGAAGCCGATGAGCGTCTCGCCCGCGACCACGCGCAGCCCTGCCTCCTTCGACGCCTCCGCCACCTGGTCCTCGAAGTAGTACATGTCCGCGAAGGTGGTGGTACCGGAGCGGATCATCTCCAGCGCCGCCAGGCGCGTGCCGGTCTTCACGAACGCGGCCGTCACGTTCTGCTTCTCGGCGGGGAAGATGAACTTCTGCAGCCAGTCCATCAGGCGCAGGTCGTCCGCGATGCCGCGGAACAGCACCATGGGCGCGTGGCTGTGCGCGTTGACCAGGCCGGGGATGACGATGCCGCCCCGCGCGTCGAGCGTGCGCCGCGCGCGCCAGGACCTGGCGACGACGCCGGCCGGGCCCACCGCGACGATCGCGCCGCGGTCGACGGCGACCGCGCCGTCCGCGACGACGCGGCGGTCCCTGTCCATCGTCACGACCGTCCCGTTGCGGACGATCAGGTCGACGGTGGCGGCGGCGGCTTCACCGCAGGGGACGCAGAGGGCGCAGAGAAAGGACGCGAGAGCGCGGCTCATGGCCGTCGGCGTCAGAGGTTCCTGCGGTCGAACGGCAACGGCAGCAGCTCCGAGAGGCGCAGCGTGCGCGACTTGCCCTTGAGGTCGGCCAGGCGCACCCACAGGTCGCCGCCCAGCTCCCACAGCACCTGCCGGCAGGCGCCGCACGGCGCCGACACGCGCGAGGAGTCCGCGACCACCGCGACCGCGGAGAACCGGTGCAGCCCCTCCGAGATGGCCTTGAAGATGGCGACGCGCTCGGCGCACATGGTCAGGCCGTAGGTGGCGCTCTCCACGTTGCAGCCGGTCACCACCTCGCCCGACTCGGCGAGCAGGGCCGCGCCCACCTTGAAGCCCGAGTAGGGCGCCGACGCGCGGTGCCGGGCCGCGCGGGCCAGGCGCACCAGCTCGGCCAGGTCCGGGGGCGCGCTCGCACGGCGCTTCGCGGCCGCGCGCTTCACGGCAGCTTCGCCGCGGCCTGCACGATCTGGCCCAGGACCTCGAGCAGCCCCTGCTTCACCCGCTCGCCCACGTCCAGGACCTCCTGGTGGTGGATCTTCTTCTTGAGCACGCCCGCCGCCATGTTGGTCACGCAGGAGATCCCCAGGCAGCGCAGGCCCATGTGCCGCGCCGCGATCGCTTCCAGCACCGTGGACATGCCGACCACGTCGGCGCCGATGGCGCGCGCCATGCGGATCTCGGCGGGCGTCTCGTAGCTGGGACCGGTCAGGCCGAGGTAGACCCCCTTGCGGACGGGCACGCCCGCCTTCCAGCAGGCCTTCTCCGCGATCTCGCGCAGCGCGGGGTCGTAGACGTCGGTCATGTCGGGGAAGCGCGGACCGAGATCGTCCGGGTTGGGGCCCAGGAGCGGGTTGAGGCCGGTCAGGTTGATGTGGTCCTCCAGGACGACGAGCTCGCCCGGCTTGTAGTTCACGTTCACGCCGCCGGCCGCGTTGGTCAGGATCAGCGTCTTCACTCCCAGGCGCGCCAGCACGCGCACGGGGAAGGCGACCTGCGCGGCCGAGTAGCCCTCGTAGAGGTGCACCCGCCCCGCCATGACCGCGAGCGGCACGCCGTGCGAGCGGCCGAGCACCAGCTCCCCCTTGTGGCCGATGGCGGTCGAGGTGGGGAAGTGCGGGATCTCGCCGAACGGGATGGGGACGCCGCCGTCCAGGCTCTTCGCGAAGGCGCCGAGCCCCGAACCCAGCACCAGGCCGATCGCGGGCGTCGTGTCCGATCGCGACTTGACGAACGTCGCGGCGGCGTTGATCTCCTGGAGAGCCATGGTCCCTAGAGCAGCATCCCCGCCCAGCAGGCGCTCATGAACGCGGACAGGTTGCCGGCGATCATCCCGCGCAGCCCCAGGCGGGCGATCTCGCTCTTGCGGTCCGGGGCCATGCCGCCGATGCCGCCCACCTGGATGGCGATGCTCGAGAAGTTGGCGAACCCGACGATGGCGTAGGACGCGATGAGCGCGCTGCGGGGCGAGATGGCGACCGTGGCGTTCTTGAGGTCCAGCCCGAACTTCCCGAAGGCCACGAACTCGTTGAGCGCGGTCTTGAGGCCGATCAGGCCCGCGACATAGTGCGTGTCCTGCCACGGCACGCCCATCACCCAGGCCAGCGGCCGCAGGGCGAAGCCCAGGATGGACTGCAGCGTGAACTCGGGGTGGCCGAAGAGCCCGCCGCCCCACGAGATGACCGCGTTGAGCGCGGCAATGAGCGCGATGAACGCGATCAGCATGCCGCCCACGTTGAGGGCGAGCGCGACGCCCTCCGAGGCCCCGCTGGCGGCGGCCTCGATCACGTTCGCGTCCTTCTTCTCGATGTTGACCGGCATCGAGCCCATCGTCTCCGGCTGGCCCGTCTCGGGCACCATCACCTTGGCCAGCACCACCGCCGCCGGCGTCTGCAGGATGGTCGCGGCCAGCAGGTGTCCCGCCACGTTGGGGACGACGTCGCGCAGCATCAGCGTGTAGGCGGCCAGGACGCCGCCCGAGGCGGTCGCGAAGCCGCACACCATCACGTTGAACAGCTCGGACGAGGTCATGCGGTTCACGAACGGCTTCACCACCAGCGGTGCCTCGGTCTGGCCCAGGAAGATGTTGGCGCTGGCCGAAAGCGTCTCCGCGCCCGACGTCCTCATCGTCTTCTGCATGATGCGCGCGATGCCGTTGACGATCGGCTGCATCACGCCCAGGTAGTAGAGGACCGACATGACCGACGAGAGGAAGATGATGGTGGGCAGCACGTTGAACGCGAAGAAGGAGCCCGTGTTCGCCCACAAGCCGGCCGTCTGGTCGACCGTGCCGTCGGGCTTCAGGGGACCGACCGGCACGTTCGACTGTGCCAGGTTGCCGAAGATGAAGCGCGCGCCCTGCTCGGTGAAGGCCAGCAGCGCATCCACCAGCACGCTCACCTTCTCGAAGAACCAGAGCCCGGCCGCCGTCTTCAGCACCAGCACCGCGAAGACGGCCTGGAGGAGCATCCCCATCGCGACCAGCCGCCAGTCGACGCGCTTGCGGTTCTCCGACATCGCGTAGGCGATGAGGATCATCACGCCCAGGCCGACGACGCCCATCGACCGCTCCAGCCAGGTGGCGTCGGTGGACCGCGGGAGCTGCACCGCCTGGGTCGCGGCCTGCGCGAGCACGAAGGGAAGCGTCAACGGTCCTCCTGGATGCGGTCGGTCGATTCGGCCGGGAGCCTAACCGTGGCCAGGAGCCCCGTCAAACGAACGCCGTCAGGCGATGACCTCGCGGACCAGCGGGACCGCCGGAGGCGCCTCGGGGCCGATCGCGACCGCCTCGCGCAGGATCGCGAGGGCGTCGTCGAGCCGCCCGCGGTCGTCGACGTGGACCGTGAGCAGCGGCTCGCCCTGGACGACGAGGTCGCCCACCTTCTTGCTCAGGACGATGCCGACCGCCGGGTCGATGCGGCTGTCGAGCGTCTCGCGGCCCGCGCCCAGCAGCATCCCCGCGTGGCCGACGGCGCGGCAGCGGATGGCGGTCACCCGGCCGTCCGCGTCCGCGCGCAGCTCGACCGTCTCCCGCGCGCGGGGGAGCAGGCCCGTGTCGTCGCAGACGCGCGGGTCACCGCCCTGCGCCTCGATGACCTCCTGGAGCTTGCGCAGCCCCGCGCCGGAGCGGAGCGCCTCGCGCGCCTGGCCACGCGCCGCCTCCAGCGACGGCGACGCGCCCGCGAGCGACAGCATCCACGCCGTCAGCTCGAGCGAGAGCGACTCGAGATCCCTGGGCCCGCGGCCCTTCAGGGTCTCGATGGACTCGACGACCTCCAGCGCGTTGCCGACGGTGCGTCCCAGCGGCTGGTCCATGCCGGTGAGCAGCGCGGCCACCTTCTTGCCCATGCCGCGGCCGATCGACACCATGGTCTGCGCGAGCGCCTTCGAGTCCTCGTACTTTGTGAGGAACGCGCCGTCGCCCACCTTGACGTCGAGCACCAGCGCGTCCAGCCCCTCCGCCATCTTCTTGCTCATGATCGAGGCCGCGATGAGCGGCAGGCTCTCGACGGTCGAGGTCACGTCACGCAACGCGTACAGCTTGCGGTCGGCGGGCGCGATCTCCGGCGTCTGGCCGATCAGGCCCAGGCCGGTCGAGCGCAGCACGCGCCGGAACTCCGAGAGGGACAGGCGGACCTGGAAGCCGGGGATCGACTCCAGCTTGTCGAGCGTCCCGCCCGTGTGGCCCAGCCCCCGGCCGGAGATCATCGGCACGTAGACGCCGCAGGCCGCGGCCAGCGGGGCCAGGATGAGGCTGGTCTTGTCCCCCACCCCTCCCGTCGAGTGCTTGTCCACCTTGGGACCGGGGAGGTCGGAGAGGTCCAGCACCTCGCCCGTCCGCATCATCGACTCGCACAGGGCCCCGATCTCCGCCGCGGTCATGCCACGGAAGAACACGGCCATGGCCAGCGCAGCCGCCTGGTAGTCGGGGACGGCTCCGCTCGCGTAGCCGTCGATGAAGAAGCGGATCTCGTCGACACCCAGCTCGGCGCCGTCCCGCTTGCGCTGGATGATGTCGACGGCCCGCAGGGTCACTTCTTCTTGAGCCGCTCGACCTCGGCCCACAGATCGCGCTTCTTGCGCAGCGGGGACTCGGGTAGCGGAGGGGGGGCGGGGGGAGGCGCCATGTTGGCGAGCACCTGGTCCATCAGGCTCTTCTTGTCCGTGTCCTTCTTGGACTTGCGCTTCGCCGGCACCTGCGCCTGGCGATAGTCGTGCGTGTTGTGGCACGTGCGGCAGGTGACCTTCGCCACCATGTCGCCGGTGAGGCTGGCCACGTCGTGGTTGAGCAGCAGGCGACACCGCGGACAGTAGTCGTCGATGACGTCGCCGAGCCTCGGGGGACGGTCCGACATGGGCCCTCCGAAGAAAGTGGGGGGAGCGGCGGGAGTATAGCGTAGTCGGCGCCCCTCGAATCGATCGCGCGGCGGTCGGCTGCTAGAATCCGCTCGACCGTTTGCCCATGGCTGAATCGCCGCGCGCCCCGCAGGGCGACTACTACCGGCTCCGCGCCGAGTGGCTCCGCTACAAGAGCCAGCTCTTCGACGCACTCACCGGCCTGCCGGCGCTGCCCGCCGTCATGTCGGACGTGGCCGCGCTGCAGGTGGCCTCGGGCGCTGTCGACGTCATCTACCTGGACCTGGGCCGCTCGGGCGGACACGAGATGAACCTGGGCTGGGCGGCGTACGACGAGGCGGTGCGCGAGTTCGCGGAGCTCGTCACCTCGCTGCCGGAGACCCGCGTGCTGGGTCCCGGCGACATCGTCTGCCTGCACACCGTGCGCTCCGACCGCTTCCTCATCTTCATGCGCGAGACGGAGCAGGTGGACCTGGGCCGCGGGGCCGCGGCCCGGCGCGAGCGCGTGGTCAGCGCCCTGCGGGCCCGCATCGAGCTGACGGAGCCGGGCAGCGTCCTGCGCTCCCTGCGTCTCGCGGCCGGCCACGCGCGCCTGGCGGGAGACCTGGGCAGCAACCCCTCCCGCGCCATCCAGCAGGCGGTGACGGACGCGGTGCTGGTCAGCCTGGTCGAGCGCGAGGGGATCGAGGCGGTGCGGCGCGAGGAGCTGGCCCGCCTCATCGGCGACGGCGGGGTGCGCACGGTGTTCCATCCCGTCGTGCGCCTGGCCGACGAGGAGGTCATCGGCCACGAGGCGCTCACGCGCCCGCCCGCCGGCCTGTCGTTCGACTCGGTGGAGGAGCTGTTCGCGTTCGCCGAGTCGACCGAGATGCTGCTGGACTTCGAGCGGCTCTGCCGGCGCACCGCCATCGCGTCCGCCGCCAGCCTGCCGCGCAAGGGCCTGCTCTTCCTCAACGCCTCGCCCGGCGCCGTGGAGGACCCCGACTGGGCAGGGCCGGCCATGGAGTCGGCCCTGGCCGGGAGCGGGCTCAAGCCGGCCGACATCGTCATCGAGATCACCGAGCGGGTGGCCATCTCGCGCCACGACACGTTCCAGCGCGCGCTGCGCACCTTCAAGGAGCGCGGCTACCAGGTCGCGGTCGACGACATGGGGGCCGGCTACTCCTCGCTGCAGTCGCTGGCCAACATCCAGCCGGACTTCCTGAAGTTCGACGTCAGCCTGGTGCGCGACATCGACCGCAGCAGCATCAAGCGCAGCCTGCTCGACTCGCTGCGCCAGCTGGCGGTCAAGATCGACGCCCGGGTGATCGCCGAGGGCGTCGAGCGCGTCGAGGAGATGGCGACGCTGCTGGACCTCGGCATCGAGCTGGGCCAGGGATACCACTTCCACCGGGAGGAGGAGCAGTAGGGGATGCGCAACGCCGAGGTCATCCGGCAGTGGAAGATCCTCAAGCGGATCGAGGCGGGACGCTACACGACCGCGCAGGACATGGCGGAGGAGCACGGGGTCACCGAGCGCACCATCCGCCGCGACATCGAGGCGCTCCAGGAGGCGGGGTTCCCCCTCTACGACGAGCGGGCCGACGGGCGGAAGATCTGGCGGCTGATCGAGGGCTACAAGCAGCGCCTGGGGCAGACGTTCTCGCTGTCCGAGCTGTCGGCGCTCTTCTTCAGCCGGAACCTGATGGCGTTCCTGGGCGGCGCACCGTTCGCGCAGGACCTGGAGTCCGCGTTCGCCAAGATCCAGGAGGCGCTGCCCGCGCGCAGCCTCCCGTACCTGGCCCGCATCCAGGAGCTGTTCTCGGCCCGGCCCGACCCCTGGAAGGACTACTCGCGCAAGAAGGACGTGATCGCATCGCTGGTGGACGCGACGCTCCACCAGAAGCGCGCGCGCATCGAGTACTTCTCGTTCAACAGCAAGCGCACCAAGCCCTACACGGTCGATCCCTACCGGCTGGTCTACTACCGCGGCGGGCTGTACCTCTACGCGCGGGCCGAGGAGTACGACGAGGTGCGCACGTTCGCGGTGGAGCGCATCGGGAAGATCGAGGTCAGCGAGCAGGGCTTCGAGGTGCCGGCCGACTTCGACCCCTCCGCGTACGCGCGGGGCGCGTTCGGCATCGCGGGCGGCAAGCCGGAGCCGGTGGAGATCGTGTTCGACGCCGAGATGGCCGGCTACATCCAGGAGCGGGTCTGGCACGAGAGCCAGCAGATCGAGGAGGGCCCGAACGGCTCGGTCGTGCTGCGCATGAGCGTCGCGCCCGGCTTCGAGCTGAAGTCCTGGATCAAGGGGTTCCTGCCGCACGTCCGCGTCGTGAAGCCGGCGTCCCTGCGCGAGGAGATCGCACGGGACCTCGACGCCTCGCGGGCGGCGTTCGAGCTCAAGGCCGCTCCAC
Organism: Vicinamibacteria bacterium; assembly: GCA_025923995.1. GTDB lineage: Bacteria > Acidobacteriota > Vicinamibacteria > Fen-336 > Fen-336 > JAICEW01. Next base: position 16,051 of record JAICEW010000058.1, read on the forward strand.
GCAGCAGCCGTTGACCGAGGGCGCGGCCGCGCGCGCCGCCCGCGTCCGCGACCTCGCCGCGGCCGCCTCGGTCGTGATCGCCTGGGCGGCGCTCCGGCACGGGCTGCCGGGCTTCATGGACCTCGTCCTGGCGGACGAGACGCTGTACCACCTGTCCGCCTGGCGCTTCCTCCACGGCCAGGGTCTCGCGCTGTCGCCCGAAGGCAGCCCGCTCTACGTCGCCTGGTGCGGGCTGTGGCAGGTGCTGTGCGGCGGCGACGCCGCCGTCGCCTACTTCGCGCAGTGGCTCGTGACCGACCTGCTGCTCACCCTGGCCGTCTTCGGGACCCTGCGCGCCGCGGCCGTTCCCGCCGGCGCGGCGGCGGCCGGCGCCGTGTTCTGGGCGTCGCTCGACGTCGTGTCCCGTGGCTGGCCGCGCGTCTCGTTCCTGGCGCTGCTGCTCGCGCTGGCGGGAGCGTGGCTCGCGCGTGGCCGCGGGCCCCTCGCGCTGGTGGCCGGGCTCGCGCTCGCGACCCTCACTCGGAGCGAATACGCGCTGCCTCTTCTCGCGGCGCTGGCCGGCTGGGCGCTGGCCGCGCGGTCGCGGACCGTGCGGATCGCGGCGGCGGGGACCGCGGTGGCCGCGCTGATGGGCGCGGCCCTGCTGACGAGCCCGCGCCTCTGGCTCGCGTTCTCACAGCACTACGCGATGGTGGCGGCGGCCGAGCGCCCCGGCGCGATCGCGGACCACTGGGTGGAGCACGAGCGGCTGACCGGCGCCGCCTTCCCCGGTGCCCAGCGGGTGAGCGAGGCGATCGCGGTCAGTCCGCGCGCGTTCGGGCGGTACGTCGCCGGCAACGTGGCGCGCCTGCCCGTCGCCGTCGCGGACGGGCTCGCCGGCCGCTGGTCGCAGGCGTCCCTGGGCCTGCCGTTGAGCCTGGCGCTGCTCGCCCTCCTCGGTCTGGCCCTCGCGCCGCTTCCCGGCAGCCCGCCCATCGCGCGCGGGACGCTGGGCACGCTGTCGCTGCTGGTCCTGGCGGCACTGCCGAGCCTGTTCGTCTACCCCAAGGCCGTCTACCTGCTTCCCGCGCTGCTGCTGGGGACGCTCGCGGTGGCCCGCGGAGCGAACCGGGTGGCCGCGATGGCCGGGTGGGGCCGCACGGGGGCCGTGCGCGGATGGCTGCTGGCGGGCGTCGCCGTTGTCGGGATCGGATGGTGCTGGCAGGCGTCGCCTCGTCCCGCTCCGCGCCCGATCCTCGAAGCGGTCCGCTCCATGCGCGCGGCGCACGCGTCCCTCGGCCGGCCCTCGTGGCGGCTGCTGGAGAACGACCTGGGCTGGTGCCTGTACCTCGGGCCCGACCGGTGCGTGGGAGTCGCTCTCGACCACATGCCGAATGCGCCCCTGCGCGCGACCCTGGAGCGGGCGCGCCCGGACGCGATCCTGGTCTCGAGGAGCTGGCGCGGTCACGGGGTGCTCGTCGGCGACCCCGAGTTCGCGCGCTTCCTGCAGGCGCCGGAGGCCTTCGGCTTCCGCCGCGCGTTCGCGAGCCCCGCCGGCGTGTTCTTCGTGCGGACCACGAATCGCGAGGCCGGAACGGACCAGCCCTAGTCGTCCCTCGCGATAGGCTCCACCCGTGATGGCCAGCCTGGGTATCTCCCAGCCACAGGCGCCGGGGTTGCCCGTGTTCGCCGACGTCCCCTTCGTCGCCTTCGATACCGAGACCACCGGGCTGCACACCACCGACCGGCTGGTGGAGCTGGCGGCGGTGCGCTTCCGCGGCGACGTCGTGGAGGGGGAGTGGTCGGCGCTGGTCGATCCCGGTCTCGCCATCCCGCCGGCGGCCACGGCCGTCCACGGAATCCGCGACGGGCACGTGGCGGGACGGCCGTCGGCGGCCGAAGTGCTGCCCGCGTTCCTCGGGTTCATCGAGGGCGCCGCGCTGGTGGCCCACAACGCGCCGTTCGACATCCGCGTGCTCGCGCTGGAGCTGCTGCGCGCCGGCATGCCGCTCCCGGACAACCCGGTGCTCGACACCTGCGCGCTGTCGCGCCGGATGGAGCTGATCGTGCCCGACCATCGCCTGGCCACGCTGGCCCAGGCCTTCGGCGTTCCCCACGGGCGGGGCCACCGGGCGCTGGCCGACGCGCGCGTGGCCGGCAGCCTGCTGCGCGCCTACCTGCGCGACCAGCGCGGTCCGGTGGAGCGCCTGGTGCGCCGGGCGCTCACGAAGGACCTGCTCTCGTTCCGCCTGTACGCGGACGCGCCCGTCGCGCCCAGCCCGCTGGTGTCGCTCATCCGCCGGGCGCGGGCCGAGCAGCGCGCGATGATCCTGGCGCTGCTGGGCGAGGCGTCCACGATCCGCATCGTCCCGCGGGACCTCTACGGCGTCGGCGGCTCGGTCTACCTCGAGGGCGACTGCCACCAGCCGCCGTGGGTGCGCACGTTCGCGGCCGAGCGCATCGCGGCCGCCCGGCTCGAATAGCGCGAGAACCCGCACGAATGGCCGCCATGCGCCGGCCTGCTAGAATGGCCCGCGCATGGCCATCCTCGAGACCTTCCCCAACCGCCATCCCGGCCGCGATTACACGATCATCCACACCTGTCCCGAGTTCACGGCCGTCTGTCCCAAGACCGGCCAGCCGGACTTCGCGACCATCCGCATCAGCTACGTGCCGGACCGGGAGTGCGTCGAGCTCAAGAGCCTGAAGCTCTACCTGCAGGGCTACCGGGACCGCGGGATCTACTACGAGCACGTCACGAACGTGATCCTGGACGACCTGGTGGCGGCGCTGAAGCCGCGCCGGATCACCGTCGAAGGCGACTTCCACGTGCGGGGCGGCATCTCGTCCGTCGTCCGCGCGGACTACGAGGCGCCGCGGCGGGCCCGCGCGAGGAGCCGCCGATGAAGGCGCTCACGTTCCTGGCCAGGCGCTTCGTGGCGGGGGAGACCGCGGAGAAGGCGGTGGAGGCGGGCATCGCGCTCAAGAAGCGCGGGATCAACGCGACGTTCGACCTGCTGGGCGAGGACGTGCTGGACCGCGAGGCCGCCATGCGCAGCGCGGAGGCGAACAAAGTCCTGCTGCGGCTGATCCCGGACGGCGTCGAGCGGAACGTGTCGATCAAGCTCACCACCATGGGCCTCGCCATCTCGGACGACTTCTGCCTGGAGCAGACGGCGGGCGTCCTGGACGCGGCCAAGGCGGTGGGCGGCTTCGTGCGCATCGACATGGAGGGCTCGGCCTACACGCAGAAGACGATCGACGCCTTCCAGACGCTGCGCCAGCGCTACGACAACGTGGGCATCGTGCTCCAGGCGTACCTGCACCGCACGGAGGACGACGTGAAGGCGGCCATCGCGCGCGGCGACCGCGTGCGCCTGTGCAAGGGCGCCTACAAGGAGCCGCCGGAGATCGCCTGGACGAAGATGGACGACATCCGGGCCAGCTACCGCAAGTGCGTGCGCCTGCTGCTCGACAAGGGCAACTACCCCGCGGTCGCGACGCACGACGAGAGCCTGGTCGAGGACGTGATCGGCTACACGCGCGACCAGGGGATCGGGTCCGAGCGCTACGAGTTCCAGATGCTCTACGGCCTGCGGCCGGGGCGGTGGGACTCGCTGGTGGCCGCGGGGCACCGCGTCCGCATCTACGTGCCCTACGGTACGCACTGGTTCCCGTACTTCTACCGGCGGCTGCGCGAGAAGAAGGAGAACCTGTTCTTCGTGTTCAAGGGGATATTCGGGAGGTAACGTGCCCCTCAATACTGGGGGGTGCTGCGCCGCACCCCCGATATATCCGGATCGCCGTTCAACCAGCCGTTGCGATTGGCCCGTTCGAGCGATCCGGATATATCGCCCCAGACCCCCCGCGCTCGCGTCGGGAGTGAATCCCGCCGCTCCCGCTGTCAGGTGTTCGAGCAGTCGCTGCTGACCTCACCTATGCTTCCCTCGTGAAGGCCGCGGTCTATCGGGGTCCGGGCGACCTGCGCGTCGAGGACGTGCCGGTGCCGGACATCGGAAGGGGCGAGCTGCTCGTGCGGGTCGCGTCCTGCGGCGTGTGCGGCACCGACCTCAAGAAGATCGAGAAGGGCCTGGTGCCGCCGCCCCGCATCTTCGGCCACGAGATCGCGGGACGCGTGGCCGCGGTCGGGGCGGACGTCCAGGGCTTCCGGGAGGGGGACGCCGTGGTCGTGCACCACCACATCCCCTGCCGGGCGTGCTTCTACTGCCGGGCCGGGGCGTACGCTCAGTGCGAGACCTACAAGAAGAACGGCACGACCGCGGGCTTCGAGCCGGCGGGCGGCGGGTTCGCGGAGTACGTGCGCGCCCTGCCCTGGATCGTGTCGGGTGGGACCATCCGCGTGCCCGACGGCGTGCGCGCGGAAGAGGCCGCGTTCGTCGAGCCCGTCAACACGTGCCTCAAGGCGGTGCGCAAGGCCGGCGTCGGCCCCGGCCAGACGGTGCTGGTGGTGGGGCAGGGCCCGATCGGCTCGATGCTGATGCAGCTGAGCCGCTGGGCGGGGGCGCGCACCATCGTGTCCGACCGTTTCCCTGACCGGCTCGAGCTGGCGAAGAGGCTCGGCGCGTCCGTCGTGCTCGACGCCGCGGGCGACGTCGTGTCCGAAGCCCGGGCGCAGACCGACGGCCGCGGCGTGGACGTGGCGCTGCTGGCCGCGACCGGCCAGCCGCCCTTCCAGCAGGCGGTCGACGCGACGCGCGCGGGCGGGAAGATCGTCCCGTTCGCCGCCACGTCGCCCGGCGAGCGCGTCGAGGTGGACCTGGGTGCGCTGTCCGCGTCCGAGAAGGACCTGGTCAGCTCCTACAGCGCGTCCGTGGACGTCCAGGACCTGGCCGCGCAGCTCGTGTTCAGCCGCGAGGTCCGCGTGGCGGAGCTGATCACGCACCGCTTCGCGCTGGCCGACGCGCCGGAGGCGGTGGCGCTGGCGTCGCGGCCGGGGCCGGGCGTCATGAAGGTGATGCTGGAGATGCCTGGCGCATGAGCGAGACCATGCGGGCGGCCGTCCTGCACGGGCGCGAGGACGTGCGCCTCGAGGAAGTACCGGTGCGGCCGCCGGGTCCCGGCGAGGTGCGCGTCCGCGTCAGGGCCGCGCTCACCTGCGGCACCGACACGAAGGTCTTCCGCCGCGGCTACCACGCGCGGATGATCCAGCCGCCGGCGCTGTTCGGCCACGAGATGGCGGGCGTCGTGGAGTCGGTGGGCGCAGGCGTGACCTCGGTCGCGCCCGGCACGCCGGTGGTCACCGCCAACTCGGCGCCCTGCGGGCGGTGCGACTTCTGCCGCGGCGGCCGCGACAGCCTGTGCGACGACCTGCTGTTCTGGAACGGCGCGTACGCCGAGCTGGCGCTCATCCCGGAGCGCATCGTCGCCAAGAACCTGGTCCCGCTGCCGGCCGGCCTCTCGTTCCGCCGGGCCGCCATGGCCGAGCCGCTCGCCTGCGTCGTGCGCGGGGTGGAGGGCTCGGGGATCGTGTCCGGCCAGACGGTGGCCGTCATCGGCAGCGGTCCGATCGGCCTCATGTTCGTCCGCCTGGCCGCGGCCGCCGGCGCGCGCGTGCTGGTCGCGGGGCGGCGCCACCGCCGTCTCGAGAAGGCCCGGGAGCTGGGCGCCTCCGCGGTCGTGTCGGCCGAGGACGGGGACGTGGCCGACCTGCTGCGTCGCGAGACGCCGCAGCAGCGCGGCGCCGACGTGGTGGTGGAGGCGGCCGGCCGCGCCGAGACCAGCGCGGCCGCGCTGCGGGTGGTGCGCAAGGGTGGGACCGTGCAGCTGTTCGCGGGCACGCCCGCGGGCACCACCGTCCCGCTCGACCTGGCGCACGTGCACTACGAGGAGATCACGGTCACCTCGAGCTTCCACCATACGCCGCGCAGCTTCCGGGAGGCGCTGCGCCTGATCGCGGAGGGCGTCTTCGACCCCGACGCGCTGATCAGCGGAGAGCGCGGCCTGGAGGCGGTGCCTGCCGTGCTGGCGGAGATGGCGCGCGGGAGCGACGACCTCAAGACGGCGATCGTCCCTCCCGCGCGATAGGAGCGTCCGTCCGGTCCGTCAGCGACGACGGACGGCGCGCTTGGCCGCCTTCTTCTTCGGAGCGGTCTTGCGGCCCACGGCCCTCTTCACGCGGCGTACGGCCCTCTTCAACCGGCGCACGCCCCTCTTGGCGCGTCGTACGGCCCTTCTCGCTTGCCGGACCTTCCTGCGGGGTACCTTCTTGCCCGCGGAGCGGGCGCTCTTCACGCTCTTGACCTTGCGCGCCGCCTTCTTGACCTTGCGGGCCGCCTTCTTGGCCTTGCGCGCGACCTTCTTCACCTTGCGCGCGGCTTTCCTCGCCTTCCGCCGCGTCGCGGCGGGCCGCTTCGGCGTCGCCGCCGGGGCGGGAGCGGCCACCGGAGCCGGCTCGGCCGGAGGTGGCGCCATCGGGTTCATCGACGTGAAGGCGGGAGGGGGCGGCGCTGTGCGATCGTCGTCTTCCATATCGGCCATCTCGTGATTCTCCTTCGAGGGCCGCGCACCGGGCGCGCATTCGCGCTCGAACGGCCCGCGCTGTTTATGGCGTGAGGAGTGTGCTTCCGTCGCGGCGCGTCGTCAAGGACGGGGGCCCGCGGGGCCGTCGGACGGCTACCGGCGCGCGAGGGACTGGACGGAGAGGGTGGGCTCGAAGAGGACCTGCACGCGCAGGCCGTCCGGGTCGAGGCAGTAGAACGACCGGCTGCCGTCCCGGTGGTCGCGCGGCTCGGCCGCGATGGTCACGCCTCGCTCCCGGAAGGCCGCGGCGAGGCGGTCCACCTCCTCCCGCGCGTCGACGATGAACCCGAGGTGGTCCAGCGCCCCCGCGGGCGGAGCCTCCGAGCGGTGCAGCGCCAGGTTGTCCCAGCCGGACGAGAGGTAGACGTTGTCCGGATCGGGCTCCCAGACCACGTCCATGCCGAAGCAGTCGGCGTAGAAGCGCTTGCTGGCCTGCGGATCCCGTACGTTCAGCGCGACGTGGCGCAGGCCGAGGAGCGGCACGCCTCCTAGTTTACCGTCAGGTCCGTGGGAAGCAGCGCCAGCACGGCGCAGTCGTCGCAGAGCGAGTAGCTCTCCCCGCCGCGGTGGCGGTGCAGCGGGATGGCGTGGATGTCCTCGGACAGCACGCGTCCGTCCCGGCCGAACGACAGGACCGGCGACCCGCAGAGCGGGCACGGCGTGTCCATGGCGGCGACGAAAGTGGCCATCGTGACCTCCGGCGCGGGCCCCTTGGTCGGCGCCTCCCTCCGAAGCGCCTTCCAAGGTCCCGCCTGCCTTCACTGGATTCGACGCCGGAAGTGCCCGGGAGGTTCACCGGAGCGTGCGCTCCATCACCTCCCGGCGTGTGAAACGTGATCTCGATGACCTCACGGGGTTTGACACGCCCGCGGGCACGCGATAGATTGGGGTCGTCATACGGCCGCGGGGTAGAGCAGCCAGGTAGCTCGTTGGGCTCATAACCCAAAGGTCGGTGGTTCAAATCCACCCCCCGCTACCAAAGCCTCATCCAAGGGGTTACGGCGATCGCCGTAACCCCTTCTTCTTTGCCGCCTCGACTCGCATCCGAGCCGAGCGCTCGGCACGCGTCCGACGAGCTGCGGCGAACGAGCTGCACGTACAGATCGATGCGCATCAGCCCCAACTCGGCCCGTCGAAGGTCGACGTTCTTCGCGTCCTCGATCGGCGCCAGTTCGAGCGCCTTCCCGTTCGCGCACTCGAGTTGCTGACCGTACAGCTGTTTCCTGCCGAGGTCTCTCTGGGTTCGGTCGTACACCAAGGCATACGTCCCCGGCTCGCCCTGGCCGGCGTCGACGTTGGCCTTCAGCTTCGGTATCACGGCGAGGCGTAAGCCTGGCGACTGGTGCTGCACCATCACCACGAAGTCCTTCGCCGCCTGTACGCCCACCATGTCGTAGGTCGGTACGCCGTATCGATCGAAGATGGCCTGGAGGGGACCAGCCGTTCGCCTGTCCGCTTCCTCCATCTTCTCGAGGTCGAATCCTTCCCTCGCTCGGACTGCCTGGTCGTCCTCGAGGAGACGTGAGATCTGATCCCGAAGCTCGGGGTGTGACGGTGTGGCCGCCTTGTACCGCTCCTCGATTTCCGTCTGGCGGCGGCGCGCCTCCGCGAAGACCAGTGCGTCCTGGGGCAGTTCGCCACGAACGGCCGCCTCGCGCACCCGCGCGAGGAGCCGCGACCGGAACTCCGGCGGCTGCCCGAGCATGTTGACGAGCACGAACCCGTATGCGGCGCTATCGCCCACCTTCGTCAGGCCGGGAACGCCTTCCCGCTCGAAGATGGCCCGGGCCTCGGAGAGCACAGAGGCGTTCTCGCCCTCGTCGTCGGATGTCAGGAGCGTGTCGACGAGTCGCTCGATGCGCTCGGGCAGCGCCGTGTCCCCGCCGGCGGGCGCGGGCTTTCGCACCGCGCAGCCTCCGGCGACGGGCACGAGAGCCACGAGGAGGACCCAGGCGCCGCGGCGTCGCCTCATGGCCAGAAGTCTAGCTCCATTTGACATTCGAATGGAGTGCGCCTAACTTCATTGGCATGTCTAATGGAGCGGGAGACAAGGCGGACGTCCTGCAGGGGACGCTCGACCTGATGGTGCTGCAGACGGTGTCGGCCATGGGGCCGCTCCACGGGTACGCCATCGCCAGCCGGCTGGAGCAGGTGTCGGCGGGGGCGCTGCAGCTGAACATGGGCACGCTCTACCCGGGCCTCATGCGCCTGGAGCAGCAGGGGCTGCTGAGGGGCACGTGGGGACAGACCGAGAACAAGCGCAAGGCACGCTTCTACTCGATCACCGCGGGGGGACGGCGCCGCCTCACGGAGAAGAAGTCCGAGTGGGCGCGGATGGCGTCCATCATGGACGCGCTGCTGCAGGAGAGCGAAGGGTGACGACGCTGCGGGAGTGGATCGGCCGGCTCCGGGGCGCGCTGCGGCCGCAGCGGCGGGACGCGGAGCTGCAGGAGGAGCTGCGCCTGCACCTTGAGATGGCGGCCGAGCGCGCCGAGCGCTCCGGCCTCGCGCCCGCGGCCGCGCGGCGCGAGGCGGCCCTCCGTTCGGGAGGC